>NZ_CP056032.1:3130000-3430000 GCF_013375035.1 Spirosoma sp. KUDC1026
TGCTGCTAACAGCCCGGGTGGCGGCTGTTCAGGAAGTAGAAGGGCTGGAGTCAGGAGCCGACGAGTACATGGTGAAACCATTTAATCCCCGGATTCTGTACGCTAAAATCGGGTCTATGCTGCAAAGCCGGAGCCGCCTGAAGGAATACTACCATCGTCAGATTTTGCTGGAGCCGACCCAGGTTGTGATCCCGGACGAAGAACGGCAGCTGCTGGACAAAGCCATGAATCTGGTCGAGCAGAATCTGACGAATCCTGAGTTCAGCGTACCCGTATTGGTGCGCGAGATGGGCATGAGCCAGTCGACGTTTTACCGGCAGTTGAAAGCCATTACGGGCCAGTCGGTTATTGAATTCATTCGGGATGTTCGTATGAAACGAGCCGCGCAGCTACTGGCCGACAGCCACCTACGCGTATCTGAAATTGCGGAGCAAGTGGGCATCGACGACCTGAAATATTTCCGGAAAACGTTTCAGAGCGTCTATACCGTATCGCCCTCGGAGTACGCCCGCCAGCATCGGACGTCGGCTAAGTCAGTGGAAGAAATCCAGGATATGCTGTAGTGTTACTGATCCCTGGTACCAGCTGGTGGTACTATGTAGTTGATAGGGGAGCCCGTGCGTAGACTCTGGCAAAGCGTCAAGTTGAGACTTTGCCAGAGTTTTTATTAGCAGGAAATACGTTGCGGAGAGGTAGTACCAACGCATAGGTACGGTATTACTACCCTGGTTACCCAACCATCAGTGTGCGTGCTTGAAGGCTAGTCTCTCCGCTAAAAATCGCTGAGCGTTTAACGTTGGCAAAACTGTGACTCGTATATGCTTGATTCAAATAATTCGCTCACGTCTTCCAGGATGATGGCTACGGCAAACAGAAGTAGAAAACTCCACAGTGCTCGTTTGATGACAGGGCTGGCCTGGTGCCAGGTTGCAACACAGACCGCAACGACGTTGATACCTACGAACACGTAGTCGAGGCTGAGATAGCCAATACGTAGCGTGTGATCAGTCAGTAAGGTGCTGGTCATCAAGAGCAAGGGCGTAACCAGGCAGTGAATGATGCAAAGGATAGAGCAGTGATGCCAATGTAATCGGCTTTACGGCGGAGCAGATGAGGAGTACACACAGAGCTGAAAGAATGACTATTAAAATGCCGTAGCGTTGCAAAATGATAAGCAGGCACGTTTTAAGCAAATAGCCGACTAATAAATGCATTGTTGTTGCATTTATTAGTCGGCTATTGACGAATCGGACTGGTAGCAGTAGTCCAGATGTCGTAAACATGAAGAATTTCGTAAGTTTGTGTAAACAGTTTTGCTATGCAGTCGCAAGAGTTATATGATGAAATTCCCTCGCTGGATTTAGCTGATTTCACGTCGGGAGATTCGGAGCGGAAAGCGCGTTTTGTGGCCGATCTGGGCCGGGCATTCAACCAGATTGGGTTTGTGGCCATTCGGAACCACGGCCTGACGGACGAGCTGACCCAACAGCTTTATAGTAGCGCCCAGGCCTTCTTTTCGGCTCCTGATGACGTAAAGAAACAGTACGAACGGCTGGACCTGAATGGCCAGCGGGGGTACGTTGGTAAAGGAAAAGAAACGGCTAAAGGTTTTAAAGTAGCCGATCTGAAAGAGTTTTATCACTTCGGACAACCCGAACCCGTTGGCGAGATGCCGGGGAACGTACTGCCCGAGGCTTACCCCCAGTTTGGCGAAGCGGCCCTGACGGCGTACCAAACGCTGGAACGGGCGGGCAAACAACTCCTGCGCGCTATCGCTCTGTACCTGGAACTCCCCGAGGACTATTTCGAAGGCAAAGTTCAAAACGGCGACAGCATTCTACGGGCGCTGCACTACTTCCCGCTCGACCCGGATACAACGCCAGACGGAGCCGTACGTGCGGCCGCACACGGCGACATCAACCTGATTACGCTGCTGATGGGTGCGTCGGCCGATGGGCTGGAAGTACTCCGGCGCGATGGGAAGTGGATCGGTATTACCGCCCTGCCCGATCAGGTGGTTGTTAACGTGGGTGACATGTTGGACCGGCTCACGAACCACAAGCTAAAGTCGACGATCCACCAGGTTGTTAACCCTCCGCGGGAAAAAATGAACCAGTCCCGGTATTCGATCCCGTTCTTCATGCACCCCCGGGCCGACATGGATCTGAGCAGCCTCGACAGCTGTATCGACGCCAGCCACCCCAAGCTCTACGTTGATATGACCGCCGGGGAGTTTCTGAACGAACGACTGATGGAATTAGGGCTGAAAAAAGCCTAAACGGTACGTAGCAGCGGGCCGTGTCCGACAAGCCTTTCCCGCCGGACACGGCCCGCGAACCATTCAGCGGCCTATGGCAAATTCTTTACTGCAAGCGGCACCCGTCCGTCGGATTCGGTACATCATATTTCTGAAAGATGTCCTGATTCTGTCGTTAACTACGTTTGGCGGCCCCCAGGTGCATCTGGCAATGCTTTACGAGCGCTTCGTGAAGAAACGGCGCTATATTACTGAGAATGAACTGCTGGAGCTGAACGCGCTTGGTCAGATTCTTCCCGGTCCAACCTCCACCCAGACCATTACCGCCGTTGGCTTCAAAATTGGTGGTCCTAATCTGGCATACCTGACGTTACTGGTATGGGTGCTGCCGGCCGTGTCGCTGATGACGGCGGTGGGCATGATTATGTTTTACCTGGAGCAGCGGCATCTATCCCTGCGTTTCGCCCGCTTTATTCAGCCGATGGCCGTGGGCTTTCTGATCGTAGCGGGCTATCGTATAGGCCAGAAGGTTATCAAAAACCAGGTGAGTCTGGCGCTGGCAGTCACGGCGGCCCTGGTGGCGTACGTATTCCGATCGCCCTACATGACACCGATTGTGATCATTCTCGGTGGACTGACGACGGCGCTGACGTATGAGAAGCAGGACAAAATGGAAAAGCAGCCCCTTCGCATCGAATGGAGCAATTTTCTGCTGTGGCTGGGTGTTCTGATCGGCGCTGCTGGCTTGGGGGCCGTTACCCAGTCGCTGCCAGTTCGGTTGTTCGAGAATTTCTACCGGAACGGCAGCCTCGTTTTTGGCGGTGGGCAGGTGCTGACGCCCATGCTCTACAACGAGTTTGTGGCGTTTAAACACTACCTGACCCGCGAAGAATTTTTGTCCGGCCTGGGGCTGGTGCAGGCCGTACCGGGGCCGGTTTTTGCCTTTGCGTCTTACATCGGGGCTATGTCCATGCGCGACTCCGGGCTGATGGGTCAGTTCTGGGGAAGTTTTGTATCCACAGCGGGGATTTTCCTGCCCGGTACGTTCCTGATCTTCTTTGTCTACCGGTTCTGGGAACAGCTCAAACGCTACCGCGTGGTACGTGCCTCGTTGGAAGGGGTTAACGCGGCCAGTACGGGGCTCACGGCTGCAGCGGCCATCGTCCTGTTTCAGCCGATGGCTCCCCACTGGCCGTCTGTGGTGGTAGTGGGGCTAACCATGCTGGCGCTGGTTTATACCCGCATTCCCCCCGTTGTGTTGATTGCCATTGGTTTACTGACCGGGGTGGTCATTCCGTGAGCAAACAAGTCATCTCTTAAAATTTATATAATCAGTTACCTAAACCTGTTAATCATGAAGAAAATTACTCGCTTTCTGTTCATTAGCTCTGTCGTTACTACGTCATTCGCTCAGGCCCAGACAATTAATCTGAAACCGCTCTGGGAGACCGATACAACCATCCGTACCCCCGAATGCGTGCTGGTCGATCCTGCCAGAAAGGTGCTGTACGTAGCCTGTATCAATGGTGGCCCATCGCTGGAAAACAAAACCAGTTACGTGGCTAAACTGGGGATGGATGGTAAGGTGATTCAGATGAAATTCACCGAGAACCTAAACTCGACAAAAGGGATGGGTATTCTGGGCGACAAACTCTACGTCACGGAAATGACGCAGGTCGCCGAAATCGCGTTGGCAACCGGAAAAATTGTGAACCGGTATCCCGTCGACGGGGCTAAATTCCTCAACGACATTGCCGTTGATACGAAGAAAGGTATTATTTATGTTTCGGATTCAAACGACAGCAAAATATGGGCCTTACAGAATGGAAAAATGACTCTTGTTCTGGGAGGGGCTCCGCTGAAAGGCAATAATGGACTCTTGTTTGAGAACGATCAGGTCCTGATCGGTAACGGCGATGGCTCCTTGCTGTCCATGAATCCGACCACCAAAGAAGTAAAAACGATTGCCAAAGGCATGGGGGGGATCGACGGAATTGTGGCCCTCGGCAACAAAAAATACATTGTTACCGAGTGGGGCGGTAAGGTGTGGTACGTCAATTCTGACGGTACGCCCGAGCTCAAACTCGATACGTCGGCGGAGAAAATCAACACGGCGGACATTGGCTACGATCCCGCCAGCAAAGTGTTATTTATCCCTACGTTCTTCCACAACACCGTTAAAGCCTACTCGGTGAAGTAATCTTGACTAGTGCTGTTAATGAATAGGCCCCATCAGTGCTAAAAGCTGATGGGGCCTATTCATTCTATGTTAACGTGAATTATGGATAACTCCCCATTTAACTGACTGATAGTAAGTACATAGTGAGCAAGTGATAGCGAGATTTGCACTGCCAAGTAACAAAACTCAATCACCTGCTCCTATGCTTCGCGAAGATAAGGCCCTTAAATTAATTGAGATCTTCATCACCTGTGATGATTTTTGCAATGTCCTGACCCAGTGGCAAATGCAGCAAGGCACCTTGCCCACTATTCGACAGGGCGAGTTAACCGACAGTGAGATGTTAGCGATCACAATCTTCTATCATCATTCAGGGGCCAAATGCTTTCAGTACTATTACCAAGACTGGGTAGAGGCTCAACTAAGGAGTTATTTTCCCAAGTTGATCAGTTACGAGCGATTCGTGGCCCGTATGCCTCGCTTACTACCTGGACTTTTTGTACTCTTAAAATGGCTTTGTGCCCAAGGCCAGCGAACCGGCTTCTACATTGTCGATAGTAAACCGCTGGCCGTCTGTGATAACCATCGCATCCAGGCCAATAAGGTCTTTGCTGGCCTGGCCGCCCGTGGGAAGTCCTCTATGGGCTGGTTCTTTGGGCTAAAAGCGCATTTAGTCATTAATCAGTACGGCGAGTTAATCAATTTTATCATTACGCCTGGTAATGTCTCGGACAACAACGCCAGCTTATTGCCAGAGCTACTGGCGGATTTGCAGGGACAGTGCTTTGGCGACCGGGGGTATTTGACTAAACTGTTTGCCGAGTTTTACCAGCGAGGTCTTCATTTAGTAACCAAGCTTCGACGCCGGATGAAGAACACCTTGATGCCCTTGAGTGATAAACTCAACTTACGCAAGCGCGGCTTAATCGAATCGGTCAATGCCTTGCTAACATCGGTCTTCGACCTCGAACACACTCGCCATCGGAGTGCGCTTAATAGCCAGATCAATGTCTTGGCAGGTTTGATCGCTTATTGTTTTCATGACCGTAAGCCATCTATTGTGATCCCAGTTCAAAAACGCATTTATCCATAATTCACGTTATGTTACTCAAAAAGTTGACCTGAGTACAGCACGTAGTCGTATCTACTACTCGTCCGCCGAAACGGTATGAATGGGCTGGTAAGGCGGCTGAGGATGCGAAGTGCCGTTGGCAGGTTTCTCCTGAGCCGTGCCGTTAGTGGCCACCCCCTTGGTGGGAGACAGGCGCCCTTTCAGCAGCTGTTTCTGCTCATCGTCCGTCAGCGAGCCGCGAATGGCTTCGCCCTGGTTGTAGCCGTCGTTGAACGTACTGATGCGGCTATCGGCCAGGGCCAGTTTCAGTTCGGCCATTAGCGTGTTTAATTCGGCCCTCGTTGTCTGCCGCTGGGTTTTCAGCTCGTCGAGGGTTGGGAGCAGGTCCAGGTTGTGCTGGAGCACGTTCTGCTGCGTCCGCTGTTCAGCCAGCTGGGTCAGCAGAGGTTCCATGTCCGTATCCAGGCGTTTGAGCCGACGGCGTAGCTTCCAGAGTTTAATATCAGCCTGGAGCCAGCGGAACCAGAACGCCGACAGTACGGGCAGCGCAATACCCAGACAGACAGCCCCCGCCAGCGCAAACAAAATGCCGCTTAGGACGAACGACAGCAGCGCCCAGGGACTGTTGACCAGCGCCAGATTTAGCTCGCTCGATTCGCTCAACTGTTTTTCGATCTTGCTGAGCGTAACAGCATCGAGCGCCTGCGTCGTGGCCGTTGGGTCGGTGTTCAGCTGTAGCTGGCGTACCGATTTGTTGATGGCGGCCTTCAACTGATCCGTGCGGTAGGCTTCGTACCGGAACCAGCCCAGCACGGCCAGCGTGAGAACCGAGAAAACAGCCAGTGTAATCTTGAAGCGTTCGTACTTGCTGCGATTAGCGACCGGGTCTTCCTGGTACGGCTGCTCGATCAGCCGGTCGTAGGCGGGTTTTAACAGAATAGAGACCATCGCCAGACCAACCGCGAAGGCCCAGGCTTCGTTGGTATTGCGGATATTCAGGGCGTAGGCGACAATCTCGTGGGAGATAATAAGATCCCCCGCCAGAAACGAAATTCCCGCGATCAGAAAGAGAATTCCCGCCAGCAATGAATAATCCGGCGATGCCTTCGCCCGGCGTTCGCGGAGCTGGTCGCGGTCGGCAATGAGCGTCTGCCGGTCTGCCTCGCGGCTCTCGACCTGTTTCGCCAGACGTTCGACCTGCAGGGCGTGATTCTGCAACTCGGCGTAGGTAGCCCGCCGGGCGTTGGTCGCGTCGGTCAACTGCCGCTCGGTGTCGGTCAGTTCCGTTTGTTTTTGTTCGATACGTTCGGCCAGCCAGTCGGAATTAACCCGACTCGACAGATAGCCTTCGTAGTTTTCCCGACTGACGCCCTCCACGCCACTGGTGTAGCCATGACGAAAATCGGGATTAGTATTCATTTCCATACGTGTCGATTCATTACGTTTCCGCCAGTAAGTCTGCTCACACTCGAGTCGACCGGGTGTCGTTGGCGGAAGCGGTTCAATGCGAACAAGTTATCCCTGCCGGGAGGACAAAATCCGGTCGGCAAGCCTGATCGCTGCGTTGAAAACGGTGGTAAATACGTGAATAGTGCCCCAATGATCCAAATATCGGCCAAACTGAAGCCTGTCTCATTGCCGGATCGTGGGGAGAATGAGGAACCGAAACAATAGCCAGCAGCCTGCCATCAGTCCCGCAAAAATGGCCGTAAGTCCCGGAAAATACCACATGATGGCTACCAGACACACTAGCGATAAGGCCAGCGCTACGAACGGAACGACCGGATACCAGGGGGTCTGAAACGGGCGTTCCAGCCTGGGTTCGCGCCGACGCAACGCGAACAGGCTAACCATACTGACAATGTACATCAGCACAGCGCCCAGCGCCGACAGCGTAATAATTTCGCCCGTCGTTCCCGAATAAAGCGCGGCCAGCCCAATTAGTCCGCCGATGATCAGCGACCAGTGCGGTGTTCTGAAGCGCTTGTTCACGTCGGCCATAAACGACGGCAAATAGCCCGCCCGGGCCAGGGCGAATAACTGCCGGGAATACCCCAGGGTATTGGCGTGAAACGAAGCGATCAGCCCAAAGAGGCCAAGCCCCGCAAAAACTTTGGCCCACGAATTCTGGCGCCCCAGCGCCATAGCCAACGTTTCGGGGAGGGGATAATCAATCTGACTCAACTGCCGCCAGTCGCCTACGCCCGCGCAGAGGAGCATGGTGCCGATGGCCAGCACGACCAGCGTACCGATACTGAGCAGATACCCACGGGGAATGGTTTCATGCGGATCTTTGACTTCCTCGGCGACCATCGCTACCCCTTCGATGGCCAGGTAGAACCAGATGGCAAACGGAATGGCTGCGAAGATGCCGCCAACGCCAAACCCTTCATTATGAGCCAGAACGTTTTCGGTTTTGTAGGATGGAGCAACCAGCGCCATAAAAACCAGCAGTTCAACGACCGATAGAATGGTGATGATCACCGAAAAGTTAGCGGACTCCTTAACGCCCAGGATATTGATGCCGATAAACACGAAGTAAGCCCCCACGGCCACGCCCAATACTGGTAATTCAGGGTGCAGAAAATGGGCGTAGGCTCCCAGGGCCGCGGCAATGGCCGGGGGAGCCATCAGGAAATCGACCAGCGTAGCGAAACCAGCGATGAACCCACCCGTCGGGCCAAACGCCCGGGATGCGTAGGCAAATGGCCCACCCGCGTCGGGAATGGCCGTTGTCAGTTCGGTATAGCTGAAAATGAACGCAATGTAAAGGATTGTAACCAGCAACGTCGCGATCAGAAAACCAATTGTTCCGGCCGTGGCCCAGCCATAATTCCAGCCGAAATACTCGCCCGAAATCACCATACCAACCGCAATGGCCCAGAGCTGCGTAGTGGTGATGACTTTCCGCAAAGACGGGCTGGACGAAGCGTTGGACGCAGGCAGTGGGGCGGAGCTTTTCGGCGGGTTGTTCATCAGGTTGCGAAGAAGACTAGTGGCGTAAAGAGCAATCAATAGCTACGTGTGGACATCGACTGTTGCTGCAAAATAGCGAACAGGCGTTTACAATGCTATTACGTCCTTTGTCCTGCTGACAAACATCAGCGCCCAGTAGGAGTATCCTATGGGTGCCAACGAAGAATAAACTCTACGTATCAGACAGCGCACACTCAATCCGCTGTTTTTAGAAAATTCCACCAGATCGGGATGATTAGCGGCCAGATTATGCCGGTCGGTGTCCAGATCATAGAGGTCCCATGGGCACTAGGGACGCCGACGGCTTTCCTCTTGCCTGCCGAGATCACCCGTCCACCGGATAGGCTTTATCCAATAGTCGGATGGCTATTGTTCCGATACTACAGAAAGGGGAGTGACCCGTTAGGCTACTACTTGGCGCTGGTTTATTAACAGCTTCAAGAATCACAAATCGGTTAAGAGCACCCGTCGGAGCCTGACTTTCATGAAGGCAAGACTGCCGATTAATTATATCGTTGCAGGAAAACGCGCTGGAGAGCCTGCCACAGCCGTTTTTTTAACGCCTGATCGGCTTCGATAGTCGGCAGTGAATCGGCCATCAGGAAGGTAATACCCTCGAACCGAACCGGCGAGTACCGGTCCATCATGATGTCGAGGTTGATGCGTTCAAACGGTACCCCGAACGTAATGAAATGGTTGATGTATTTGCCCTTCAGCAGTTCGTCGAAGTTGACGTCCCGAACGCCATGCAGATTCAGCAGATCGACGCCGTCGATGTTCAGGTTCACGGCTTTCAGAATTTTCTCCAGAAAGAGCAGGTTGCTGGGGTCCAGTTCTTCGTCGGCCAAGACAAGCACTTTGTGGTTCAGCTTCGGCAGGCGCGACTGTTGTTGAATGGGGGGGAGGATAGATGGTGTCGTTGGCCGCGGGGCGGGTTCTGGTAAGGGTTCGGGCGTATATACAACAACCGGCTCGGGTGCTTCGTCAGCGGGTTCGACTGCAACAGCTTCGACAGCGGCTACTGTGTCGGCCACGATAGCAGTGCCTGCCGTTATCGCGTCCAGTTCATCAAGAAAGCCAGTTGTTACAGCAACGGGTTCGGAAACAGTAGCATCAACCGGCTCGTCCACTAACGTGTCGGTTGGCGACTGCACCACCGGAGTCCAGGCATCATCGGCCAGCCGAAATAACGTATCGGTCTGGTAGAGTGTCTGATAAAAATTTCGGGCGGACATAGGTTTTGTTTACGCTACTAAAGTTGTAAAATCCGGACCGCTTATGCAAGCCTGTCAAGGTTGGTAGTCTACTAGCCGGGCTATAAAAGCAAAGGAGCACCCGGCTACGAATGCTCCTTTGTCTGTATCGTAATGAGGGATATTAAGCCGTTACCGCCTGCCGGTGAATGATGGCTTCCCGGTCGGGGCTGGTCGAAATAAAACTGATGGGTAGTCCCAGCGCTTCTTCCAGGAACTGTACGTAATCGGCCAGTTCCGCAGGCATTTCGTCGAATGTCCGGATATTGGCCAGGTCCGAACGCCAGCCTTTGAACGTCTTGTAAACAGGCGTCACTGCTGTGTCGCAGAGGTCATACGGCATTTGCTCCGTGACCGTACCGTCGGGCAGTTGATAGTGGGTGCAGACCTCAATTTCGTCGAAGATATTCAGCACGTCCACTTTCATCATGATCAGCTGCGTTACGCCGTTGATCATGATGGTGTATTTCAGGGCGGGCAGGTCGAGCCAGCCGCACCGGCGCGAACGTCCTGTCGTCGCGCCAAACTCTCGGCCTTCCTGCCGGATTTTTTCGCCTACTTCGTTATCCAGCTCAGTCGGGAACGGACCGCTGCCCACGCGGGTACAGTACGCTTTGAATATTCCGAATACTTCGCCAATCTGACCCGGCGCTACGCCCAGACCGGTACAGGCTCCCGCCGACATCGTGCTCGACGACGTAACGAATGGGTACGACCCAAAGTCGAGATCCAGTAACGAGCCCTGCGCTCCTTCAGCTAAAACTTTACGCCCATCCGTCAGAGCATTGTTTACGGCATATTCGCTATCGGTCAGCGAGAACTGCTTCATGAACTCAACGGCTGCGAAGAAATCTTCCTCGGCCTGGGGCAATACCGATGCGTAATCGAAGTTGTTCTGATCCAGAATAACCTTGTGCAGCGCGACCAGTTTGTTGTATTTATCGGCAAAGTTCGGCGACAGAATATCACCTACCCGCATACCCTGGCGGGCTACTTTATCCTGATACGTTGGGCCGATACCCCGTAGGGTGGAACCGATCTTCGATTCGCCTTTGGCTTGTTCGTAGGCCGCGTCCAGCAGACGGTGCGTCGGCAGAATAATCGAGGCTTTCTTGGAGATCTGTAGATTCTGGGTCAGTGGCAGGTTGAACTTGGCCAATCCATCAATTTCCTTTTTGAAAACGACTGGGTCGAGCACCACACCATTGCCGATGATGTTGAGAATGTCATTTCTGAAAATTCCGGACGGAATCTGGTGAAGGACGTGTTTGAACCCGTCAAACTCGAGCGTATGCCCGGCGTTCGGTCCGCCCTGAAAGCGGGCTACGACCTGATATTGTGGGGCCAGTACGTCCACAATTTTGCCTTTTCCTTCGTCGCCCCACTGGAGGCCCAATAAAACATCTACCATTGTTAACTAGAATAAAAGAAGAACACACTCGATCGGGTGTTTCCTGATCGTAGCCGTATGCTCCTGTCAAGTCAATTTAGTCCTCTACCGGTACCTGAACGCCCTGTTCGGCTTTCTCCGTTACCTGGCGGTTTTCGCAGTTCTCGCGGTTGCAGGAACCATAAAATATCAGCGAGTGGTGCATGACGTTGAACTTCAGCATGTCGCCCACCATGTTCTGAATGTTCTGTACCCGTGGGTCGCAGAATTCCATCACTTTATGACAGTCGGTGCAGATCAGGTGGTCGTGCTGGCGGTACCCGTACGACTTCTCGTACTGGGCCAAATTCCGGCCAAACTGATGTTTGGTAACCAGGTCGCAGTCAACCAGTACGTCGAGCGTATTGTACACCGTAGCCCGGCTGACCCGGTATTTTTTGTTCTTCATCGAGATATACAGCTCGTCCACATCAAAGTGGTCCTGGCGGTTGTAGATCTCTTCCAGTATGGCAAAGCGCTCGGGCGTTTTACGTAGTCCTTTCCGTTCGAGGTAGGCCGTAAAAATCATCCGGGCGGAATCTAAATTCGATTGAGTCGGCGCAGGCATATCCGGTTCCGATGGTTTTTGTGCAAAAATAAGACTTAAAAACTGGTTTTGGCGCACGAATGCGGCCACACCAGTAAATGGGCTGTTGGTTGTTTATAGAAAAACCAACGGCGGGGCTAATAAGTGCTAGTCGAAGCGCACGACTTCAAAGACACCCGAAACCCGCTCCAGCTTGCGCATCAGCGTTTCGAGGTGGCCCGTATCATGAACGTATAAACGGATATTTCCCTCGAAAATGCCGTCCGTCGAGTCAATCGTGACCGACCGCATGTTGATGTGTAGTTCGTTGCTGATCACCCGCGTTACGTCGTTGACCAGCCCCACCCGGTCGGTGCCTGTGATGCGTAGTCCCGCCAGGAAAGCCAGTTCTTTCTGGGACGTCCATTTGGCTTTGATGATTCGGTTGCCGTGATTCGACATCAGTTCAACGGCATTAGGACACGTAACGCGGTGAATCTTGATACCTTCGTTGATCGTCACGAAACCAAACACATCATCGCCCGAAATTGGGTTGCAGCATTTGGACAGCGTATAGTCGATCCGGTCCATATCCTCGCCAATCAGCAGCATATCGGCGTCCGCGCGTTCACCGTGGATCTTCTTTAGCTCTTTCACGAACGCCTTGGCATCGGGCAGGGCGTCGGTGTTGAGTTTATTGGCGCGGTTTTCCTTAGCTTCCTTGTCCGATTTGAACTTCTTCAGTTCCTGCACATCGATGTGGCCTTTACCCACCCGATAAAAGAAATCGTCCGTCGTTTTAGAGCCAAAATACGCCCGCAGCTGGTTCAGTACTTCGTTGGTCATCTCCACCCGCAGCACCCGCAGTTTCTTGGCAACCAGATCGCGCCCGTCGGTAACGTAGCGTTTGTTGTCTTCCTTGATCAAATCTTTGATCTTGGTTTTGGCCTTTGAGGTAACCACAAACCGCAGCCAGTCTTCGCTGGGTTTCTGCCGGTTCGACGTAATGACCTCAACCTGATCGCCGTTCTGCAGTACGTGACTCAGCGGAACCAGTGTATTGTTGACTTTGGCGGCCATACAGTGTGCGCCGATCTGCGTGTGAATGTCGAAGGCGAAGTCGAGCGCCGTTGCCCCCCGCTGCAGGACTTTCAGATCCCCTTTCGGGGTGAAGACAAAGACTTCTTCGCTGTAAAGGTTCGACCGGAAATCGTCCACGAACTCAATAGCGGCTTTCTTATCGCCACTACCCGCCGATTCGATCATATCGCGCACCTGGCTGATCCAGGTTTCGATCCCGGCACCGGTCTGGGTGTCGTTACCTTTGTATTTCCAGTGGGCCGCGTATCCTTTTTCGGCAATCTCGTTCATCCGCTCCGAACGAATCTGGACCTCTACCCACTGCCCGGACTTACTCATTACCGTCGTGTGCAATGATTCGTACCCGTTCGTACGTGGCGTACTGATCCAGTCTTTCAACCGGTCGGGATTTGGTTTGTAATGATCTGTTACGATTGAATACGCCCGCCAGCAGGCCGCTTTTTCCTGCTCCTGGGGTACGTTCATAATGACCCGAACGGCGAACAGATCATAAATTTCCTCGAACGGTTTATTCGATTTGTTAAGCTTATTCCAGATCGAATAAATCGATTTTGGCCGTCCTTTGATAACGTAGGCAAGTCCCGTTTCGGCCAGATCCTTATCGATGGGTTCGATAAACCGGTTGATGAACCGATCGCGGGAAAGCTTGGTTTCGCGCAGCTTCCGGGCAATGTCCTTGTAGGCTTCCGGCTCAACGTGTTTCAGGTACAAGTCTTCCAGCTCCGACTTAATGGCGTACAGGCCCAAACGGTGGGCCAGGGGCGCATAAATATAGATGGTTTCCGAAGCAATCTTGAGCTGCTTGTCGCGCGGCATCGAATCCAGCGTCCGCATATTATGCAGGCGGTCAGCCAGCTTTACCAGAATCACCCGTACGTCGTCCGAAAGCGTGAGTAGCATCTTGCGGAAGTTCTCCGCCTGCTGCGACGTACCGTATTCAAAGTAGCCCGAAATCTTAGTAAGCCCATCAATAATCCGGGCTACTTTGGGCCCAAAGGCCCGGTCAATATCAGCAATGGTGGTATCCGTATCTTCCACCACATCATGTAGCAGGGCCGCGACGATACTGGTGGGACCAAGCCCGATTTCCTCAACGGCAATCTGGGCGACGGCCAGCGGATGGTAGATGTATGGTTCTCCCGACCGGCGACGCATGTTTTTGTGCGCTTCGGCCGAGGTGTTAAAGGCTTTTTTTATCAGTTTGGCATCATCGCCCTTGAGAGAGGGTTTGGCAGCACGTAGCAGTCGTCGGTAGCGTTTAAGGATTTCCTGGCGCTCCTGCTCTAAATCAATGACAGGCTCTGGACTGGGGCGACGTTCGACGGCATTCATCATAGGGATCGCTAGCGGGTAATGGCAATTCGGTTGTAGTCGTACAACAAGTTAACACATTAATCGCCGTAATCTGATTACAGAATTGAGAAAAAATAAAACCTTTTAACAAAAGCCTTGCATTCCTGGAATTGCGTTGTACTTTTGCACCCTGTTAAGGCAGCAGCGCTGCTTTGATTTGGGAAAAGCGGGCGTGGCGAAATTGGTAGACGTGCCAGACTTAGGATCTGGTGCCGCGAGGCATGGGGGTTCGAGTCCCTCCGCCCGTACGAAGTTTTGAATGAGTGGATGAGTGAATGAGTGAATTGATTTAAGTCGTATTCCGGCTATTCACTCAATCAATCATTCGCTCATTCGCCATTTTAAACCGAGATAAACGTGGATATTACGTTAGAAAAAGCCAGCGAAACCAATGCTTCGCTGAAAATTACCCTGACGCCGGACGACTACAAGCCGGAGGTAGATAAGAAGCTGAAAGATTACGGCCGAAAGGTGCAGCTGAAAGGCTTCCGCCCCGGGCACGTACCGGCTTCGCTCGTTAAGAAAATGTACGGTAAAAGCATCCTGGTTGACGAAATCAACGCGATGCTGAGCAAAACCGTAAGCCAGTATATCCGCGAAAATAAATTACAGGTTGTTGGCGATCCTGTTCCCAACCGGGAACTGGCTGACGCTATCGACTGGGATAACCAAACCGATTTCGCGTTCAGCTACACGCTGGGTCTGGCTTCGGAATTTGATATTGATTTTGCCCAACTGCCCAGCGTAACCGACTACGAAATTCAGGCCGGTGACGCCGAAGTTGAGTCAACAATCGCTGATCTGCGTCAGCGGTTCCATACCCATACGCATGCTGATGAAGTAGGTGATGGCGACACCATCTACGGTGAACTGAAGCAGGTAAATACGCCAGAAGGCGCAGAAGCTGGTTTCTCGGCCAAAACGGCGTTCCCATTGAACCAGATGGCTGAAGAGACAAAAGGTCAGTTCATCGGTACGAAAAAAGGTGACGTAATTACGTTCCAGCTAGAGCAGGCGTTTCCGGATGAGAAAGCTCGGGCTACGGCTACGGGCGCACCGAAAGAAGATGCGGCTAACCTGACGGGTGAGTTTACGTTCGAAACGGACGACATCACGCGCCACGAACCTGCCGAACTGAATCAGGAGTTCTTTGATAAAGTACTGGGCGTAGGCGCTGTTTCGGACGAAGAGCAGTTCCGTTCGAAAGTAGCCGAAATCATAAAGAGCAACTACGAGCGGGAGTCGAATCAACTGCTGCGTCTCGACATCGAGAAAACGCTGCTGGACAATACCTCGATCCAACTGCCCGACGAGTTCCTGAAAAACTGGCTGCTGGAAGTAAACGAAGGGAAGTTTACGCCAGAGCAGGTTGAGGAGCAGTACGACGACTTCACGAAATCGGTGAAGCTGCAACTGATCAAAAACAAGATCGCTGAGCAGGCCGACATCAAAGTTGAGTTTGACGAAGTGCTGGGCGCAACCCGTGAGATGGTTCGGAACCAGTTCGGTTACATGGGTGGCGACAACGAGGAGATGAACGAAACGATTGATCGCATCGCCCGCAACTACCTGATGGATGATAAAAACAACGGTCAGAACTATACCAGCCTGTTCAACCAGGTGTATGACGACAAAGTGATCGAATACGCCAAAACGCAACTGACGATCGTTACGCAGGACATTACTGTCGACGAGTTTAAAGCGCTGGTTGAGAATCGCTAAGCTGTTTCTTAATATATAAAAAAAGCCCTGCCGACATTCGGCGGGGCTTTTTTTGTTGGCAGTGCTTTCGAGAAATAACTAGCGCTGAAAAAAATACAGCATATTCAGCGCGGCAGAGTCGGCCAGAAAAGCCGACTGGGCAGTTTTGCCAAATACCATTATTTCTTTCTTTTTGGGCGTATAAAGGAGCCACTTCGGCAGCGACGACCCATTCGGATTGCCGGTTTTGATGAAGTTCACCCAGTAGGTAGACATGGTGCTGGCTAACTCCCGGTCGACGGATTCCCAGGGGCGATTGACGAAATCGAGGTTGCCGTAGGCGTAAGGAACCTCGCCCGTGTGAAAAGCGCCGTATTTGACGTACTCACCGGTGGCGGGTACTTTGCGAGTAAACCGGTACACGTAGGTCGGTTGGCCTTGTTCGCTCTGGATGTTCGCCCAGGTATAGTTTGGCATACCAAAAATCTGATCGCGCGCGAGGTTCATCTGTGACTGATTGGCTTCGGCGTCGGTAGACGCCGGATACAGTATCAGGAATTTGGCCGCCTGATTGCCGTAGCGTTGTTCTGCCTGTTGACGAAAGTCGGCCGCGTTCTTAATGGGACCGTTCAGCAACCCTTCATCCTCATTCCAGCCCGTCAGTAAGGCAACGCGATTCTGTTGACCATCAGCAAAGATATTGCTAACAGATTTGGGCAATACATAACCGTCGATGATAGGGCCGCGCAAAGCCTGGGCTTTTTTCAAAATTTCGTCGGCAGGCTTAGCCCGCAATTCGGCGAGGGAAGATGCCCCCAATGCCTTCATTACATTCAAACCGTTCTCTTCGGCCTCCTGGCGCGACGGGTAGTTTCTGCCGAAGCTGGCCCCACTTTCGGCGATGGCTTTGTTGAACAGTCCTTTGCCGAGTGGACTGGCCACCAGACAATTGACGCTCATCGATCCTGCTGACTGACCGGCAATTGTTACGTTGTTGGGATCACCACCGAAGGCTGCGATATTCTGTTTTACCCATTGCAATCCTGCGATCTGATCCAGTAATCCGTAATTCCCCGACGCGTCGTGACCTGACTCTTTCGTCAGCTCCGGGTGGGCGAAGAAGCCGAAAGGACCAACCCGGTAGTTAATACTCACAAATATGACCCCTTTTTGGGCCGTAGCTTCGCCGTCGTAGATTGGTACGGCACTACCCCCGCTACCGAATCCGCCACCGTAAATCCAGACCACAACCGGTAGTTTCGCCGTGCTGGCTTTCGCTCCCGTCCAGACATTCAAATACAGGCAGTCTTCGCTGATGGGTGCTTTGGGAATCAGAAATTCCTCACTCCACATGCTGAACGGAGCCGGGGTACCCTGCATGGGGCTGGGCCCAAAGGCGTCGCACTTCCGTACACCCGACCAGGGTTTAACGGGCTGTGGCGCTTTCCAACGCAGTGCACCCACCGGCGGGGCCGCAAACGGAATCCCCCGGTAAATGCGAATATCGCCCGCTTTGTTCAGCGTGCCCGACACCCGACCACCCGTCACCGGCACAGGTGCTGACGGATCGGGGGCTGCCGTAAACGCCAGCACCGCGGAGACGAACAGGCTGGCGAGGAATAGGCGTAGGGTTGGAGATGATTTGAAAAACATCCTCATAAAACAGCCGCATTGTTAGCTTTCAGAATCTTGCTGAAAAAGAGCAGCTGGTAGGGAAGCGCGTTTTCCCAATACTCCCAGGTATGGCCACCAGGTCGCTCGATGTAGTCGTGCGGGGTTTTGTTCTCCACCAGTCGGCGGTGCAAATCCCGGTTCGTCTCAATCAGAAAATCGTCCACGCCAATGTCGTAAATCAGGGGCAGGTTGTTGGCCTTAAGCTTATCCGTAAGCGTTACCATCGTGTAGCCAGGATACGGCGTGTCGCCTGTCTGCGCCGGACCCAGCAGCTCGGCAAAGCTATCGGCACGGGACTTCGCAAAAGCGGGGTCTATCTTCCAGGTCGTTGTATTGATGTTCATGACGCCACTCATGCTGCCAGCAGCTGCGTACAGGTCGGGGTGACGGCTGGAAATAAACATCGCCCCGTGACCGCCCATCGACAGACCCGCAATAACACGCCCCTTCCGATCGCGGACAGTACGGTACGTATTGTCAATCCGGTCGATCAGTTCTTTTGAAATGAACGTTTCAAACTGGCTGGTCTTTACGTTGGGGCTGTCGAAGTAATAGCTTCTTGGATCGCCCTCGGGCGTTACGATAATAAGGTTGTACTGATCGGCCAGACGATATAACAGCGTTTTATCCGGCGTTTTGGTTAGCCAGTCGCGGAAACTCCCTGAACCACCGTGGAGCAGATAGAGCACCGGAAATGCCTGCGTATCCCGTTTTTTCGCCTTGACGTACCGCTCGGGCAGCACGACAGCAGCCCGTAGCGTTCGGTTCATGCTCGGGCTCTGAACATCGATGGTATCCACTTTGGCGGCCAGCGCTGGCAGCGAGCTTAGGAGACTGACGGTTATAAATAGAGTCGCGACTTTATTGAACATTGGCATTATTGGGCGGTGGTGCCGTTGGTTTTTAAAACGTTAGCGAAAAACAGAACATGGTTGGGCAGCGATGTCTGCCAGTACTCCCAGCTATGACCACCGGGGCGCTCGGTATAATCATGCGGGGTTTGGTTGAAGACCAGCCGCCGATGCAGCTCGCGGTTCGGTTCAATCAGGAAATCATCAACCCCGCAGTCAAAAACCAGTGGCTGGCCGTTGGCTTTCATCTTGTCAGCGAGGTTAATGACCGAATAACTTCCGTACCGATCCGGCGACTGTTCGATAGGGCCCAGTATCTTCTCAAATTCGCCCTTGATGCCTTTTGCGCTTTCGGGCGGCAGTTTCCAGCTGCTCATGTCGAGATTGAGGGCACCACTCATACTCCCGGCGGCACAGTACAGGTCGGGGTGGCGTGTGGCGAGGTACAGCGACCCGTAGCCGCCCATCGACAGACCCGTAATGACCCGTCCCTTCGCCGAACGTACCGTACGATACGTCTTATCGATCTGGCCGATGACTTCTTTGGTGAGGTACGTCTCGAACTGGCTGTCTTTAACGACGGGGCTATACACGTAATAACTGAAAATTTCGCCTTCGGGCATGGCGATAATAAGGTTGTACTGATCAGCCAGGCGTTGCAGCAACGTTTTGTCGGGCAGTTTCCTGATCCAGTCGTCGAAGTGGCCGTAGCCACCGTGCAGCAGATACAGCACCGGGTAGCTGGCTTTACTTTTCGCGTAGGACTGGGGTACGATAACCACTGCCTTCAACTGCTTTTTCATCACCGCGCTGGGAACGGCCAACGTATCGACTTGCGCAGCCAGCACTGGTAGGGACAGAAACAGGATGCCCACAAAAAACAGACGTTTGAGTAATCGGGAACGTAGCATATCTATTGCGTTGTTGTGCCGTTTGCTTTTAGGACGTTAGCGAAAAACAGGAGGTGATAGGGGAGCGAATTCTGCCAGTAGTCCCAGGTGTGACCGCCCGGCCGCTCGGTGTAGTCATGCTCGGTTTTGTTATACACCAACCGACGGTGTACTTCCCGGTTGGGTTCGATCAGAAAGTCATCCACGCCACAGTCAATGATGATTTTCAGGCCGCTGGCTTTCAGCTTGTCGCACATGTTGACGACCGAATTAGCCGCGTAATAATCGGGTGTTGATCCCATAGGCCCCAGAATCCGGGCAAACTGCGGTTCGATCTGCTTGGCAAACTCGGGTGGGATTCGCCAATTGGTGGCGTTCAGGTCCAGGGCTCCGCTCATGCTGCCAGCCGCACAATACAGATCGGGGTGACGGCCCGCCAGATAAAGTGCCCCGTGGCCGCCCATACTCAAGCCTGTGATGACCCGCCCTTTGCGATCGCGGACGGTCCGGTACGTCTGGTCGATTTTTTCGACGACTTCTTTCGTGACATACGTTTCAAACAGATTGTCTTTCTGGATCGGACTATCGAGATAACCGCCCAAACGATCGCCCTCGGGCGTAACAATAATGAGGTTATACTGGTCGGACAGGCGCTGGAGCAACGTTTTGTCTGGCGTCTGCTTTAGCCAGTCGCTGAACTGCCCACCGCCCCCGTGCAGCAGGTACAGCACCGGATAGGTCGCTTTTCCTTTCGCGTACGATTCGGGGAGGACAATGCCCGCCCGTAAATTTCGCTTCATGGCGGCACTGGGTACGTCCAGCGTATCAACTTTGGCACTGAAACCAAAGAACGGTAGTAACAGGAAGCCGCTACAGAGGAGAAAACGGATTAGGCGCATAAGACACGATGGTTTACGTAGGAATAACTAATACGCCAAAAATACACCACCAGTCAGGAAAATATCCGTTTTTGTTGGGCTATAACAAGAAATTAATGCAACTAATCAGGGCAAAGCTGCCAATACGTACTACGGATTCGGCCCCGAAAACCATCAGGCAAGCAGGCGATCTCGAATCAGGTTAAAGCCGGTTTGCTTCATCTCAAAGAAGCCAACGCGAAACGTATAGCCCCATGATTTTTTGTTCCGGATGAAATCGAGATCATCAATAAGTGGTAGAATAGGGACGTCGTTGGCGGGGTAAAACGTTACGTTTCGCCGGTAGGGCTCGAAATCATTCCAGTGTACCCTCAAAACGTCCAACGCCCTGGCCTTCCGTCTAAACGGCAAACCAGGGCGTTGGACTAAATTGAATCGACTACTGATACTGAATATACAGCGGTTTTGGCGTCAGCGCCATCACCTCGGCAGGCGTCATGATGCGTGATCCCGGTTTGCGGAAATCGTTCTCGTAAAACAGTTTGAAGCCGGTGTACTGCACGGGCTCCTTCTGGATATACGCCTTGTAGGAATCTTTCTTCAGAACTGGTGGTCCCCAGCCATCCATATCCATCACGATCTGGACGTTCGGATCTAGTTTGATGTTCTTATAGTTCTTGATCATGCCCTGCGTAAAGCGGTGCACCACCAGGATTTTGGGGGGCAGGTTGTTTTCCTTCACGATCTGGCTCAGGAACTTCACCGCCTGGTTCACATCGGCGGCATCGTAGCTGCCGATTTTCGTGCCGGGTTTCGCGCCCGTCACCATCGAGAACTCAGGATCGATGCCCAGATGAACGAAAGGCAGCTTGAGGTATTTCTTCATGTATTCCATTTCGGGGCCTAGTGGCGCATGTCCCCGTTGAATATCCAGGAAAACGATGGCTTTGTGTTCATCCCCCCATTTAATGATTTTTTTGATGGTTTTATCCGACATCCGTAGCCGGTAACCACCGTCTTTGCCAGGAGCGCCTTGAGCCGACGTAGCAACCAGGTGAAGCGCCGGAAGGATTGGCAACTTGGCCGAATCTGCTTTTTCCCAGTTTTTGATTTCCTGATCCAGCCGACGTAGCATATCCTCTTTCGGATATTTTCCTAAGACACCCATCTTTTTGGAATGTGGGTTTCCGTAATAGGCAAGAATTCGGTGTTTTGGTAATAAGGCACCCTCCGGAGCAAATGTCAGCGAATCCAGAGTTGGGTCGCCGGTACGACCGGTCGAGCTTGATTTCGTTTCGCTGGAATCAGGGGCAGGAGTGGCTTCCGAGGCCGGTGTGGCAGGAGTCGTTGACGATTTAGTGGCCGCCGATGCAGACAAACCGCCGGTAGCAGGGCTGTCTTTTTGGTCGGATTGAGAGGAAGTACAGCCAGCCAACTGACTTAAGGCCAGAAAAGAAAGGGCGGCCAGGGATAAACGCATATAAACTGATATTAGGGATGATGCACAAAAAAAGGGTTGAACGTCGTCGGTAACGAGCGTTAACCCTACGGTGCAAGTATAGAACGCTGGGCTTGCTTTTCAAAGCCCTAATTCGCCAAGTCCCTGCCGTATGATCGAAAAATCATCATCGGTCGCGTCAACGATCGTCGAAGCCACGTTCCCGCCGTAGCCGCCGTCGATAATAATGTCGACCTGGTGCTGGAACTTCTCGAAAATCAGCTCGGGATCGGTCGAGTACTCGATGACTTCGTCCTCGTCGCGGATGGAAGTGGTAATGATGGGGTTACCCAGCTCCTTCACGATCTGCCGGGGAATGTTATGGTCCGGTACGCGGATACCCACCGTCCGTTTGTTTGTGTTCAGGAGTTTGGGGACGGCGTTGGTCGCTTCCAGAATAAACGTGAACGGACCCGGCAACACCCGCTTCATCAGCTTGAACGCCTGATTACTCACCCGGGCATAGTCGGCAATGTGGCTCAGGTCATAACAGATAAACGAGAAATCGTTCTTTGTCGGTTTGATGCCTTTGATGCGGGCCACTCGTTCGACCGCGCGGGCATTGTGAATGTCGCAGCCCATCCCATAAATCGTATCGGTTGGGTAAATGATAACCGCTCCGTCGCGGAGGGCCTTTACGATATGGTCAACCCGGCGGGGATCGGGGTTTTCGGGATACAGTTTTAAAAACTCAGCGGGCATAGTACCAGGCAATTTCGGACGTCTGTTTGCTAACAGAACGGAATCAGTCACCAGGAAAACGCCGAAAAAGGGGAATCTGTTTAAATCAGCGGCCTTTGGAGCGCCAGCGTTTACCCTTTCTGCTGCAGTTGGCGGTACTGACGGTACAGCCGATTAACGGGAATATTCAGCCAGCTGAGCCGAAGAACCAGGCGCGTGAGCAGGTCCGGCTGTTCCAGTTTTCGGAGCAACTGCCCGAACTGCTGGGCGAGATCGAACTGTTCGGCGTAGAATGCCTTGCGCGTGAACCGCCGAATACGATTCGCCAGAGCATGGCGTTCCAAGGGCGTAATGCATTGGGGCAGTGCTTTCTGGCATACTACCAGGGACGACCGGAGTAATTGATTGCTGGGCAGCACGACCTGCGCCGATAGTGAATTGCCAACCCGTCGTTTGAGCGTCAGAATTTCGTCCTGGTAGGCGTAATGGTATTGACGCGAGGAACGAACCCAGAAATCAAAATCTTCGAAGGCGAGTGTTTCGTCGTAGCCCCCCAGTTCGTTCAGGACGTCCCGGCGCATCATCATAGTGGGTGTGCAGATAAAATAGGACTCCAGCACCTGCTGAAACACGTTTCCCGATGGCACCTGAACCGCCGACCGACCCGTCTGATCGGTCGGGTAGTGTTGATTCAGTTGATTGCCCTGCTCGTCGATATACGTTGCGTTGGAAAAGACAACGGCATAAGGGCCAGCCAATTCTTCAAATAGCGCCACCTGCCGACTGATGCGGTGGGGCAAGAGCAGATCGTCGGCAGCCAGGTCGATCACGTATCGCCCACTGGCCAGCGTAAGCCCCTGGTTGAACGCCCGGTTAAGCCCCAGATTGGTATCGTTCTGAATAAAACGAGTGGCCGGATATTGCTTCTGAAAGGCGTTGATCTGTTCGGCAGACGTATCCTGACTGGCGTTGTCGATCACGATTAACTCGACGTTCGGATAGTCCTGAGCGGCTACCGACTGAAGCGTTGCCGTAATAAAACGGGCCTGGTTAAAGCAGGTACAGATAACAGTTACCCAGGGCTGAATCTGATCCAGATAAACGCTCATGGGTAAGGAGACAGATGGCCCGGTAATCGAACGCATACAAAAAGCAAAATTCTGATGAGGTGGCCGTGCTATCAGATTACTTGCCAACCTCCGATTCGTTTCAACAAACTTACCGGGTGGTAGCCAGTGTACTCTCGTTTTTTTGATTAAACGGAGAAAAAGGTAACATATAGCGGGCAAAAATAGAGATTGGCATGGTTTTTCGCCGTAAACAGGTAGATTCTTACCGTAGTACTGTCAGTAGTCGGAAGGAGTCTTACATTTATGGGTTAGGGTTTGCAAACGTCACTTCACTCGTCTGAGGTGACGTTTGTTGTTTTCTCAGCAACACTGGGGTTCTTGTCTCCCTCCAGGTCATAGAGGGCTACGTTGATCTCAAACCCGACGATCAGCAGCAGCGATACCAGGTTGATCCAGATCATCAGAGCGATCAGCGTACCGATGGAGCCATAGACCTTGTTATAGGAACCAAAATTAGATACGTAGTAGGAAAAACCGAGCGTCGTCAACACGATCAGGAGGGAGGCCGTTACGCTGCCGGGGGTTACAAAAGCCCATTTCATGTTCACGTCGGGGCCGTAGCGATAAATAACCGACAGGGCTCCCACAAAAACGGCAAAGACGATTAGATACCGGCCAATGGCCAGCAGGTTGACGAATACGACGTTGTTGAGAATCCCGAACTTTAGCAGGTAGTCACTCACAACGCCCCCCACAATCAGGACAACGACGGCCAGAATCAGGGCAAACGCGAGCGTGAAGGTCAAACCAACAGCAATGGCCCGAACTTTGAAGAAGCTACGATCTTCATGGGTGTGGTGCGAGGAGTTGAAGGCGTTCATCAGCGCCACCAGTCCGCTGGTAGCTGAATAGAGCGCGAACAGAAAACCGAACGAAAGCACCCCGCCCTGCGGCCGACTGATGATATCCTGAATGGTTGTTGCGACGGTACTGTAGGTATTTCCTGGCAACACCTGCTGGAAAAAATCCATGATCTGCGCCCGCAGGTTATCAATCGGTACGTAGGGAATCAGGGTAAAGAAGAAAATGACGGTCGGGAAAACGGCCAGAATCAGGCTGTAGGCAACGGATGCTGCCCGCTCGCTGGTATCGTCTTCGGCGATCTTAGTAATCACTTTGTTCAGGAACTCGTACCAGGACAGGCGGGAATCGATGGGTTGGTGTTCCTGCAGCCAGGTACGCGTTCCCTGCATCGCGTCAAAGCTCATTAACTTTTCAAACATAGGCTTCGGTAATCAGTGAATACAGGAATGGGAACAGGGAGGACAGGAACAAGGAGAAAGGAAGAGGGCCGACGATAGACGCGACTAATTTCTCTTGTTTCTGTCCTCCCTGTTCCTTGTTCCTAAATACCTTCCTTCTACAGATTCCTTCCTTTTTTAACCTCCTATTCAAAGAAAGGTTTGATGGCGCTGATGAGTTCGGGGGGTGCAGAACAGGGGCGCCCGGTGGCTGACCGGACAAAGACCAGTGTTGTCTGACCGTTGTTCAGGATGTGACCGTGCTGGTCGATAATTTCGTAATTGAAGCTGATCCGCGTCTTGGGCAACTGGGGAATCGACACGCGAATGGTGAGCAGATCGTCGTAGCGGGCGGGCCGGATAAACCGCGACTGCAGGTCGTAAACGGGCATGCCAATGCCGCTCGTTTCCAGATCTTTGTAGTTCACCCCCAATTGTCGCAGGGCTTCGACCCGGCCAATTTCGTAGAAACGGGCATAGTTACCGTAGTAAACTATGCCCATCTGGTCCGTATCGTAATAACGTACGCGGATGTTGGGAACGTCGTAGGTGTACATGGGGAGAGGGAGGAAGGGGAGGAAAGGGACGAGTGGGGGGAAGGGGAAAGAAACAGGAGAATCGTATCTGGTCATGTCTATTTCCCTCTCGTCCCTTTCCTCCCTTTCCTCCTTCTATTTCATAATCTTCATCCGGGTAAGAGCCTGCTGATACAGGCGGGCGTTGGCCAGGTGTTCGGACAGCGTTTTTGAGAACGTGTGATAGCCGTTGAACTTGGCATCGACCACAAAATACAGGTAGTCGTGTTTTTCGGCGTTCAGGACAGCATCGATGGTCGCCGGGGCGGGGAGGTTGATTGGTCCCGGTGGCAGGCCTGTATAGCGGTAGGTATTGTACGGCGAATCGACGGTGAGCTGTTTGTTGAGCAGTCGGCGGATGGTGAAATCACGTAAGGCAAAGATGACGGTTGGGTCGGCTTCGAGTTTGATGCCTCGTTTCAGACGGTTAAGATACACGCCCGCTACCCGCGGCTGTTCGTCGCGTTTGTTGGTTTCGGCGGCCACAATGGACGCCAGTACCTGCACCTGCGTCTGGGTCATACCCAGTTCTTTCGCTTTGGCCTGCCGCTCGGGCGTCCAGAACTTCTTGTATTCAGACCCCATCCGGTCCAGCAGAGCTTCGGGTTTAACCGTCCAGAAGATTTCGTAGGTGTTGGGCAGGAACATGCAGACAATCGTCGTCGTGTCGAAGCCGTATTTTTCGCAGGTAGCCGGATCGTTCAGTAGCTTACCCAGGGCATCGGGGCCAAATTCAAACTTGCTGCCCAGACGATAGATCAGGTCGCTTTTCTGGCGCATGCTGTTGAACGTAACGGGCATGGCATCCTGGCTGCCGCTCCGGAGTTTGTTCAGCGCAGCCCGGTTACTCATACGGGGCGTAATCTCATACCGGCCTTCTTTAACCCGCTCCTGGTACTTCATCAGCTTGGCCAGGAAACGAAACGACGTTTCGTCGTTGATCACTTTGTGCGTTTTCAGGGTGTCCATTACCGAATCGAACGTGGACCCCTTGGGAATGAGGAGAGCAAAGGTCTTATCGCCGTCCTGCACCTGCAGGTTAGGGCTTCGGAAGACCTGCCAGAAATAAAAAGAGAAAGTTGTCAGCAGAATGGATACTGTGAGAAACAGACCAATCTTAACATTATTCGACATAAAGACTACTGGAATTTCAAGCGCGAATTTAGAAGAAAAGACCCGCAAATGAGCTACCTCCTTCGATAAGTCTTGTTTTAACCGCGTGCCCATCATCCGCATGACGATTACGCCAAGTCGGGGCTAAAATCGGTGGGGAGCGTTGATTAAACGGCAATTCCGGAAAAAAGACCGTACTTTTGGGCGAACCAAATCCCCGCTGCTTTGGTAGGTCGTCCTCTTTCTATCCGCCGGGTTTCCGACGGTCCGTCGCTTTACACACTTTCCTTCTGGCTATTGAGCGCCAGTAACTTTCTGTTCTCCGCCAGCTTCCAGATGATGATTCCGGAACTGCCCGATTACCTGACGCGGCTGGGGGGGCGCGAGTATGTTGGGCTGATCATTGCCCTGTTTACGCTCACGGCGGGCGTATCACGTCCGTTCTCCGGCAAAATCACCGATACCGTTGGCCGAGTGCCGGTCATGGCGTTTGGGTCAATCATTTGCTTTCTGTGTGGTTTCCTGTACCCGTACCTGGTTACGGTATGGGGCTTTCTGACGCTCCGGCTCATTCACGGTTTCTCGACGGGGACCAAACCAACAGCCACGGCTGCCTACGTGGCCGACGTTGTTCCTCCTACCCGTCGGGGTGAAGCTATGGGTATGCTGGGACTTTTTACGGCTATGGGTATGTCGCTGGGACCCGCCATTGGAAGCTGGCTGGCCGAAGCGTATTCCATGGATGTCATGTTCTGGACTTCCTCGGCCTTTGCGCTGCTGTCGATCGGGATTCTGCTACGTATGCCCGAAACACTGGTTAATCCACAGCCGTTTCGATTTAGTCTTCTGAAGCTGAAAAAGGAGGAGATTTTTGAGAAGCAGGCCCTCAATCCGTTCATTGTGCTGTTGCTGCAATCCGTATCAACGGGGGCCATCCTGACGGTTGTTTCTACCCTGAGCACATCGCTGGGGATTACCAATAAAGGATTGTTTTTTACGGTCTATACGATTGCTTCGCTGGTTGTACGACTGGTATTCAGCCGGGCTTCGGATAAATACGGTCGGGTGCCCATTCTGTTTGTCGCTACGTTGCTGCTGGCCGTGTCGATGGGCCTGCTGATGGTGACCAACTCCGTACTGTGGTTCTGGATAGCCGCTATCTGTTACGGGCTGTCGGGGGGGATGAACTCCCCGACGGTACAGGCCTGGACTGCCGATCTAAGCAACGAGCACACGCGGGGCCGTGCTATGGCGACGATGTACATTGCCCTCGAAGCCGGTATCGGACTCGGCGCCGTTGGGTCGGGCTGGATGCTGAATCATCTGTCGGGCTCAGCCGGGATCAGTGGCGCTTTTGCCCTGTCGGGTCTGCTGGCGCTGGTAGCGGTAGCCTACCTGGGCTGGCTGTGGTCTAAACACGAACGGGTAAAAACGCCCGTTACCGATGCTGTCATTCAGGAGCAGGAGTAAGATCTTGTTAGATGAACGCGGCAGAAAACGGTCCCGGAATAACAGCATAGAGCGCTCTTCCGGGACCGTTTGCCTTAGCACAGGTTGGGGTTGTCAGGTCGATCCAGTAGTGAAAAGAGATGACAGCCAGTTTATGGAAATAGCTTTACTGCTGACTCTTTGTGTGGGACTTTCCTTCACACCAATGAAATTTTTACTAGCGCTTGCGTTTATCGGGGCCACAGTAACAGCACTTTCTGCTACGCAGGCCAGGGGGCAGTCCGGAAGGCCGATGCCGTCTGATACAACGGTTTATATGATTGTTCAGGAGCCCCCTGCATTTGTGGGTGGTAAGGAGGCCCTGTTCCAGTTTATTCAGGCAAACAGTAAATACCCGGTTAATTCCAAGAAAGGACCGCTGGTACAACTCAGGCTTTTAATAGAAAAAGACGGCTCTGTATCAGAGGTCAAAACGATTTATACGGACGTCAGTGAGGAACTGACGCAGGAAGCCAATCGAATTGGCAGAACCATGCCCAGATGGATACCGGGTTCTCAGGACGGACGACTATTGAGGGCCTACGCCGTAGTTCCCATCCGATTTACTAACGGTAAGTAAAAACTAAAAGAGTCAGGCCGGGTGCCATTATCATAACCGGATTTTCAGTGTTGCACAACATGATAGGCACCTGATACGATGGTATTCCGTTCATCGACAGCCGTTAAAAACCAAATCGTTGTGTTGGTGGGTAGAGCAGGGGCGGTAATTGACGAACCCTCAACTTTAGCGGGCAGCGTTATCCACCTTCTTGATTCGTACGGCAACGTGTTGTCTGTTGTGTACGATAGGGCAGCACCATACACCCGCGTTTTGGCCAGTACTCTGGCGCTGACCAGACCAGAGCCAACATGCTCGGCGGTTAACGTAGCCAATGGAGGGGCGCCGAACAGGATCTGATTGAAAAATACCTCAATTTCGGGCGCATTCGCGCCATCGCTCTGCGAATGTTTGAAGTAAGGACGCAGGCTATACTGAGAGTTCTGCGCCACCAGACTGCTGGATTTGCTGAGGCTGACGGGCGCAAAGTACTGGTCAGTGGCGCCGGCCAGCCAGAGCACGGGCGTGCGGACCTGCGGCAGGTAGTTGGACGGGTCGTATTTGGTGAGCCATTGAGTGCGCTGCTGGGCTGTCAGAGACAGGAAATCTTGATCGAACACGCTACCGGGTTCATTCAGGAAACCGCAGCCATAACTGATACTGACTGCACTCAGACGAGGGTCCAGCCCGGCAACTATCGTTGTCAGAAATCCTCCCCAGCTCACACCTGCCATAATCGTCCGGCTGGTGTCAACGTCAGGTAAGCTTCGGATCAGCGAGTGGGCCGCCATAACGTTAGATACGGCATGGTAAACCCATTGTCTGTCCTGCGGCTGGGCAATACTGGTAAATTTCTCGCGGCTATTCTGTGATGGTCCTCCCTTAGACAGGCGTTGATAATCAGGGCCACTGCCCCCCAGGTCCATGGCAATGGCGTGGTAGCCGCGACTGGCCCACAACTGAACCCAGTCCTTAAACGCGTAGCCATCTCCGCCATGTACCAGAACGATTGCCGGCCTTTTGCCGGTTGCGCCGTTACTGGGTTTAGCGTAGTAGGCAAACACGTCCGTAGAAGCTAGGTTTCCGTAGGCGGGACCGCTATAAATAAGCTGCCGGACCGGCTCAGTTTCTGCGTTGATCCAGCGATAAAGGGGGGGCTTCGCCAGATCTCTGGGCCGCCAGGGACCCATCTGAGCCGCCAATTCTGGGGTAGGTAAAGCCGGTATATGTTGAGGTACGAAGTCGGTGCAAGCGGTGATAGTAACTGAACAGACTAGGATAAGTAGAACGCGTAGTAAACTAGTATAGATCATGAAAAAAAATCTACCATGGAGTAGTAGCAAGCTATAAAAGTACGATCGGAAACCGTTTAAAATATTTATTTGAGGAATAAATGCGAACTTTAGTAAACCGGTGTCCGGTGTAGGCTGGCGTTATAAAACGGACTGACGATGACGCAGTATAGTATATTTTATTGACTTAATGTTAGCCCAGTCGCGTTGCAGGCAATGAACCTGATTGTTTTTCTCCAGGAGGGTTACATGGGCAACGGCACGATAATCAAACGGGTCAGGTTCTGACTGAAACCGCTGCCGGTGATAGACTACGGGCATGACCTGAGCAGATAAGAAACACAGTCATGGATGATATAGAACCGCGTATCCGCCCGCTGGTCGATGCGCTCAACGCAACGGAACTGGTCCGGACGTTTTCGAGCTGCGAGGGCCATTTCGCTCCCAACGAGCAGACGCTGGTGGATCGTAACCGGGCCGAAGTCCGCTTCGTACCGGCAGACGGGAGAACGGTTGAAGCGGTAGAACAACTGATGACGTACCTGCTGACAACCTTCAAACGACGGTACGGCATTCTACCAGTTCATCTGACTGGCTACAAGCTGTATACTCCGCTGGATGATACGTCAGTTGAGGAAACGTTTGTGCTCGAACTGCGGCCTTTCAATCGCTTCGATCCACCCGACCGGAAACGCGCCGATACGGACCACGCTATTGGTCAGGTGGTGACACTACTCCAACAAAAAAGCGCCCACGCCAGCCTCGACTAAGCCAGCGTGAGCGCTTCTGGGATTACCTGGTGTTTACAGAATGAACTGGCTCAGGTCCCGGTTTTTGACCAGGCCATTTAATTTCTGGCCAACCAGTTCTTTCGTCACAACGACGTGGGCGTTCGCGCCGATTACGTCCGGAATGTCGAACATGAAGTCGTTCATCAGGTGGCTTAACACGGTCTGAAGCCGCCGGGCACCAATGTTCTCCACGTCGGCGTTGACCTCGAAGGCAATCCGGGCCAGCTCACGTAGCGCTTCGTCGTCGAAGGTCAGTTCAACGCCTTCGGCCTGGAGCATCGCTTCGTACTGCTTGGTCAGTGCGTTCTTGGGTTCTTTCAGGATCTGGTAAAAATCGTTTTCCGACAGGCTCTGCAACTCCACCCGAATAGGAAAACGACCCTGCAACTCCGGAATCAGATCGCTGGGTTTGGCAACGTGGAAGGCCCCCGCTGCAATAAACAGAATGTGATCTGTGTGAAGAATACCGTATTTGGTGTTCACGGCGCTGCCTTCAACAATAGGCAGTAGGTCGCGCTGAACGCCCTCGCGGCTAACGTCTGGCCCACCGCCGTTGCCGGAACGGGAGGAAGCTACCTTGTCAATTTCGTCGATGAAAATAATCCCGGCGTCTTCGGCTTTGCGGATGGCTTCTTCCTTCACTTCGTCCATATCGATTAGCTTGGCGGCTTCTTCCTCCAGCAGAATCGTTCGGGCTTCGGCGATGGTCACCTTCCGTTTCTTGCCCCGCTTGGGCATCATGTTGCCGATCATTTCCTGAATGTTCATCATCGACAGGTCATCAACGCCACCGCCCAGCACGCCAATATTTGGCGTCTGCGACTGCTGAACATCGATGTCGATCTTGCGGTCGTCCATCTCGCCGGAGCGGATTTTCTCCCGGAACCGTTCGCGGGTACGTTCGTTCAGTTCGGCATCCGGATCGTTATGTTCGTTCGAGAAGCCCACGGACGGGGCACCCGCTGGTTTGACGGGGGGAATCAGAATGTCCAGGATGGCATCTTCGACGTTCTGCTGGGCCTTGACTTTAACCGTTTCCTTTTTGGCCGAACGTACCATATTGATAGCCTGCTCAACCAGATCCCGAACCATGCTTTCCACGTCGCGGCCTACGTAGCCGACTTCGGTAAACTTCGACGCTTCCACCTTGATGAAAGGGGCATCGGCAATTTTGGCGAGTCGCCGGGCAATTTCGGTTTTACCGACGCCGGTCGCGCCAATCATCAGAATATTGTTAGGCGTAATCTCGCGCTGCATGTCGGCTGCGCTGTTCATCCGGCGCCAGCGGTTGCGGAGGGCAATCGCTACGTTCCGTTTGGCGTCGTGCTGGCCGATAATGTACTGATCCAGTTCGGCAACGATCTGCCGGGGGGTAAGGTCTTTGAGTAATTGGGTCATTGAAAAAAGGGGGACAGGTTAACGTCCATGGTGAAGAAACGCAGGAAACGGGAAAATGTGCCAATAAGAACTGGATTTTTGGCGTTCCAACAGTGTCCGTCTTCTTCGGATGGGCGTTGTCGGGCCAAATCCACTACCTTTGATTTTCCCGGAACAGATCAATGCCGCTAACCCGTTCAGACGGATCAGTGGCTGAGAAGCTGGGTAAACCTGTCCTTATTTTTCAAAGTACATATGCACTTTCTTCGTACCGCTTTTCTGGCACTCTGCGTCAGCGTCGCCCAGGCGCAGTCCCCCATTCATTTAATCCCACAGCCTGTCAGTATGCAGGCGCAGAAAGGAACATTTACGTTAACCAGGTCAACCAGTATTCAGTATAACCAGAGTGGGGGAAAAGTTGCCGCCGACCTGCTGGCGCAGCAACTGAATACGCCTACTGGCTTCTCGATCAGGCCGAAAGAAGGTAAATCGGGTGCTATCCAGCTTAACCTGAACGCGACGCCAAACACCCAGCTTGGGGCCGAGGGGTACTCGCTGACGGCTACGCCCAAAGGTGTTATCATCACAGCGAACCAACCTGCGGGGCTATTTTACGGGGCGCAGACGCTGGCACAACTGCTGCCCAAAGAGATTGGCAGTAAAACAGCGGTAAGTACCAGCTGGACCGTACCCGCCGTACAAATCACCGATTACCCACGTTTCGGCTGGCGGGGAATTATGCTCGACGTGAGCCGTCACTTCTTTCCAAAAGAGGACGTAAAAAAATACATCGACCAGATCGCCAAACTAAAATACAACACGCTGCACTGGCACCTGACCGACGATAACGGCTGGCGTCTGGAGATCAAATCGTTGCCGAAACTGACCAGCGTTGGCGCCTGGCGCGTGGCCCGGACCGGCCACTTCAACGACCGCCCCGAACCGAAACCCGGTGAGCCAACGCCCTACGGCGGATTTTATACCCAGGACGACGTTCGCGAGATTGTCAAATATGCCCAGGATCGCAACGTGACAATTGTGCCGGAAATTGATATTCCTGGTCACAGCATGGCGGCTCTGGCAGCCTATCCCGAACTGAGCTGCACCAAAGCGCCGGTGAGCGTTAATCCGGGTACGGCGTTCTCAGAATGGTATGGCAACGGTACCTTTAAAATGAAAGTAGAGAACACGCTGAACCCGTCGGACGAGAAGGTGTACGAGTTTCTGGACAAAGTCTTTACCGAAGTTGCCGCCCTTTTTCCGAACCCCTACATCCATGCCGGTGGTGATGAATGTTACAAAGGCTACTGGGCGCAGGACCCCGGCTGCCAGGAGTTGATGAAAAAACTGAACATCCGGCACGTCGAAGACCTGCAGGGGTACTTTATGGGACGGGTCGAGAAAATCCTGACCGCCAAAGGCAAGAAATTCCTGGGCTGGGACGAAATCTTGGAAGGTGGAATCTCGCCAACGGCTACGGTTATGAGCTGGCGGGGCGTGAAAGGCGGGATCGAAGCCGCCCACATGGGCCACAACATAGTGATGACACCAACGACCTTCGCGTATCTTGATTACAACCAGGGCGATAATTCCGTTGACCCACCTATTTACGCAACACTACGTGCCCAGACCAGCTACAACTACGAACCCGTGCCGGACGGGGTCGATCCGAAGTATATTCTGGGTGGGCAGGGGAACCTCTGGACCGAGCAGGTTCCAACGCTACGTCACGCCGAATACATGACCTACCCGCGCGCCTGGGCGCTGTCTGAGGTGTACTGGTCGCCAAAGGAGATCAAGAACTGGCCGAATTTCGTGGAGCGGATGGAGTCGCACTTTGACCGGGCGGATGTGGCGCAGGTGAACTACTCGAAGGCGATATACGACGCCATTGTCAAGACCAGTATGAAGGATAACAAACTCATGCTGAACATGGCTAGTGAAGTGCCCGGCCTGGCTATTTACTATTCAATCGACGACACCATGCCCGATCAGTTCTCAACCAAATACAGCGAGCCCGTTGAACTGCCCGACGGACCGATCACGCTGCGTGTTGTGACGTACCGGGCGGGCAAACTCATCGGGCACCTGATTACGCTTTCGCGCGATGCGCTGATGAAGCGGGCGGGGCGGTAAGTAGTATGTCGGTTCTTCATAATCCGGGTGAGGAGTGAAGGTTGCGACGTTTTTAGCGTGCATCGGTACGCCTGTATAGCTGCACCTACGTAACAGAAGGGCTGGTTTTGTCGTTGTCAGTGCGGCCGGAGCGTACTGCTTTCTGGCCGCTTTTGATATTTGCGTTACCGATAGCGCGAACGCGAATAAATTTTCAAAAAAACGTGTTATATACGAAAAGAAATCGCTTACTTTTCGGAAGTCACACTTAAACGTCAGTCATTGTTTGGTCGAAAAAGTCATCACCCTCGATAATGTCTCGCTCATTGATTTTCTGGGCGTAGAGAATACTAATATTAAAGAAGTTGCCGCAGCATTCCCGATGAGTAAGATCATCTCCCGCGGCAACGAAATCCGGATTAAAGGCACTACGCCCGAGATTACCCGGATCAGCGACATCCTGGATTCGTTGCTTGAACACTACCAGCGTTACGGAAAGATTACGCACGAGAACGTGCAGAACTACCTAAGCACCAGTGGTATCTCGACTGCCGGGGTAGGGGCCGTTCCTCCGGTGCCACCCGACGATGATGAAGTACTGGTGTATGGAACGCGCGGGGTTGTGGTCCGGGCGAAAACTGATAATCAGAAACGATTGGTAGAGGCCGCCGAGAAATACGACCTGGTGTTTGCCGTTGGGCCTGCTGGTACGGGTAAAACCTATACGGCAGTTGCCATTGCCGTTCGGGCACTGAAAAATAAGGAAGTCAAGAAAATCATCATTACCCGGCCGGCAGTGGAAGCGGGCGAAAACCTGGGCTTTCTGCCGGGCGATCTGAAAGAAAAGATTGACCCGTATCTGCGGCCAATCTACGACGCGCTGGACGACATGATTCCGGCCGAGAAGCTGAAATTTTATCAGGAAAACCGGATCATTGAAATAGCCCCCCTGGCGTACATGCGCGGACGGACGCTGAACAATGCGTTTATTCTGCTCGACGAAGCGCAGAACACGACGACGATGCAGATGAAGATGTTTCTGACGCGGATGGGGCCAACATCGAAAGCCATCATCACCGGCGACCGGTCGCAGATTGACTTACCGAACCGGCAGAAGTCTGGTTTGGTCGAGTCGCTGGCCATTCTGAAAGATGTCAAAGGAATTTCGTTTGTCGAACTTGATGGTCGGGACGTGGTACGTCACCGGCTCGTGCGGGAAATTGTAACGGCTTATGAAAAAGCAGGGCAGTAATCGCCTGAGACGAAACGGGAGAACCGGCTGGCGTTGGCTGGCCGGTTCTTTTGCGTGTTTGGTATCTTCCGTCGCCTGGGCGCAGACGCCCGCCGACACGGCCGTTATTCGCTGCGGGTCGGGTATTTACGAAAAACTCAAACAGCAGCAGAATCCCGGGCGAATCCAGCGGTTCAACGAGTTCAACCGCCGGATTGACCAGTACCTGGAAACGCAGAAAAATTTCCGGCTGCAGGCTAATGAGACTATCTACCGCATTCCAGTTGTTGTGCATGTCGTACACAGCACGGCATCTGGCACCATCGGCGGGGGGAACAACGTCAATATTTCCGCCGAGCAGATCATTTCGCAGATTCAGGTGCTGAACGAAGACTACCGCCGGAAGGAAGGATCCAACGGATATAATACCAACGTACTGGGCGCGGATGCCGGCATTGAATTTTACCTGGCCACGACTGATCCCAACGGACAGCCATCAACCGGAATTACCCGGACGTATTACGCCACTAAATCGGCCTTTAATCCTATCTCGGATGCTGACCGCCAGGAGCTGGCGCGAGTTGTCTACTGGCCCAGCGACCGGTATCTCAATATATGGGTAACTAATCTGGACGGCTATCTGGGCTATACCGAATTTCCGGCCGCTGCCGATACGTTACAGGGATTGCCTTCCGTCGGTAGTGAATATGTGGACGGCTCCATTATCGACTATCGGTATTTTGGTCGCCAAACAGGAACGGTACAGAGTGCCTCTTATGCCCTGGGACGAACGGCTACGCACGAAATTGGTCACTGGCTGGGCCTGCTCCACCCGAACGGAGACCTATCCTGTGGTAACGACTACGTAGCCGATACACCCCCAACGGAAACGCTGAACCAGACAACCCAGTGCCGGGAACTGTACTCAACCTGCGTCGGTGGGGTGCGTACCCGTAACCTGACCGAGGATTACATGGACTACTCGCCCGATGCCTGCATGAACCTGTTCACAAAAGGGCAGGTAGCCCGGATGCGGGCGGTACTACAACTGAGTCCCCGTCGGGCGCGACTTATCCGGAATGCAGCAGAAGGAGCGCCACCTGAAGCCGAAATACTGACGGTAAGTGTGTCGCCAAATCCGGCTACGATCGACCCTATTGTGGAAGTGCTACTAAAAGGCGCACAGGATTTTACGGTCGACCTGTTCGATGCTGGTGGTCGACGTCTTCGTTCCTATCCGTATTATAGTACGCCAAGCACTTTTGTTTCGGTAGCCGTAAGCGGTTTACCCACTGGCCTGTATATTGTCCGGGTGAAAACGGCTAACGAACAGGTCAGCAAACGCCTGCTGGTTCAATAAGCGCAGCTTTCGCGCAAGGTCACCAACCGACTGGCGCCTAACGTTGCCAGTCGCTTTTTATATGATAGACGTTTTACCAATTGCCAGTCCTGCCGATTTAGAAACGGCTTTTGCCATTCGGCGTACCGTATTTGTGGAAGAGCAGCAAGTATCGGCCGAAGAGGAATACGATGAGTACGAATCGACCAGTACGCATTTTCTGGCCCGAACGGATGACGGGACGCCCTGCGGCACGGCACGCTGGCGCCGGACATCGGAAGGGGTGAAAATGGAACGTTTTGCGGTCCTGCGTGAATGCCGGGGACAAGGTGCTGGGAAAGCGCTGGTGCGTGCCGTTCTCAATGATATTTTTAATCAGCAACCCGAACCCATTGAGCGGATCTACCTGCACGCGCAGGTAACGGCGATGCCTTTGTACGCTGGTTTTGGCTTTGTGCCGGTTGGAGCCATGTTTGAAGAAGCGGGCATTCAGCACTATAAAATGGTCCTGCCGGGTTCGGCATACGTTACCCAATGAGCACCGGGTTCGGCAGTTATCCCTTTGTTCGGTACGCAGCTGGCCTTGGCTCCGGTATTGGCCTCTATGTTCTGCTACCCGATTCAAACTGGCTGCCCTGGCTGAGTCTGACGCTGGGCGTGGGGCTGTTGCTGACTGGTTTTTGGGTAAAATTCCCCAAGCCGTACCGGCCTATTCGCCCGGCTTCGGGCCTCGGCGCTTTTCTGCTGCTGGTCGCGCTGGGCTGGCTGGTGACTTACCTGCGAACGGGCAGTAACCAGCCCGATTCAATTTTACACGTAGCAGCCACGCCCGCCGATACGCTGCTGCAGAGCTACGAAGGTGTGGTAACTACCCAACCTGAAGAACGGGCCAAGACGTACCGCGTTGAGTTGGCCGTGCATCGTGGATTGGTTGATCGTCACTGGCAACCGATGAGCGGACGGATATTGGTCTATCTTGACAAGGCCAACCAGCCCGTGCCGCGTTACGGCGAGGTGTGGCTGGTGACGGGAACGCCCCGACTCATCGATCCGCCCCTGAACCCTGGTGAGTTCAATTACAAGCGTCACCTGAGTTACCGGGGGATTTACCACCAGCAGTACCTGCGTCCGTTCCAGCGCAGGGTGCTTGGCCTCGACCCGCCGAATGTCTTAACTCAGTTGGCGATTCAAGTCAACCAGTGGGCCGATGGTGTATTTACCAGGCAGATTGGCAGTCGGGCAGAGTACGGCATCGTGAACGCCATGATTCTGGGCGTTCGGGACGATCTGGACACGGCGCAGTATCAGGCGTATTCCATTGCGGGGGCGGTCCATATTCTGTCGGTATCGGGTATGCACGTCGGGATTTTGTTTCTGGTGCTGACGTTTCTGATTGGTCTGGTGGCAGGGAAACGCGACGACCGGGTCTGGCTGGTGCTGCTGCAACTGGCTATTCTGTGGTTCTATGCCCTGGTCACCGGATTTTCGCTGCCAGTCCTGCGCTCGGCGGGGATGTTTTCTCTGCTGCTGATTGCCAAAGCGCTTGGCCGCCGGACTCCCTTACCCAATACGTTGGGAGCGGCTACGTTCTTCATTCTGCTCTATGATCCGTACGCCCTATTTTCGGCGGGGTTTCAGCTGTCCTGTCTGGCCGTAGCGGGGCTGGGTGCCTGGCAGTCGTCGGTATACCAGTCCATTACGTTCCGTTATTCCTGGCTGAACAAACTCTGGGAGTTAACTGCCGTAGCGCTGGTGGCCCAGCTCGTTACGTTCCCGCTGGCGGTTTTCTACTTCCACCAGTTTCCAACCTATTTTCTGCTGGCCAACCCGCTGGTGATGGGCTGCTCGCTGGTACTACTTCCCTTGGCAATGGCGCTGCTGGCGGTATGCTGGATTCCCTACCTGAGTGACGTACTAGGCTGGCTGTTGAAAGAAGTGGCCTGGCTGCTCAATTATGCCGTCACGCAGACGGGAAAGCTACCCGGCGCAGCCTGGGACGGTTTGTGGTTATCGCCCGTGGCACTGATCCTCGTATACGCCGTTATCCTTTGTGGTACGGCGTTGATCCTGACCCGTAACCGAACCTATGCCTGGGCGACCTGCTGGCTGGCGCTGCTGCTGGCGGGCCTGACCATCCAGGACGATTACCAACAACGGCACCAGCGCCGGCTGGCGGTTCATTTTCTGCCGCACAAGACAGCCGTGAGTTTAACGGATGGGTACACCAGTACATTGCTGACCGACCTGCCTCTCCATGACACCCGCTCGTACGATTTCTATCTCAAAAATACCTTTGGGGGCTGGGGGATCTCCCGCCCGGCAGTTGCCCAACTAACTAATCAGCCTGATACGGTATTGACCCCAGCGGTGTCAGCCTATCACCAGACACCGGCCTATGGACTGTGGGTCTGGCAGGGAAAATCCATCCTGCTGGTCAACAAGCTGACGGGACAGAATCGCTGGAAACTGCCCGCTGTTGTTGATTACCTGATTGTCCGCCGGAATGCCCTCCGTGACTGGGAACAGCTCAATGGCCGCGTGGTGGCTCGTCACATCATCTTCGATGATTCCAACAAAACACCCCTGACCGACCGGCTGCTGGCCGAAGCCGGTCGGCGGGGGATTGCGTGTTATTCGGTGCGGCAGATGGGGGCTTACGTAGCGGATCTAAAGTAGCGCTTTGTTAAAAAACGACCCATTCGCCCTGCGTACGGACCTGCTCCTGGGTGTAGCTAACGCCATGAATCTTGAGTCCAGCCTGATCCACCAGCGTAATGATCCCCCCTTTATTGGCTAACTGCGCCTGCTTTCCGGAAAGGTGAACCGTCTTGGTTTCGCCGGAGGCCAGCTGACCCGAGAGGGTTTCCTTCCGCTTCTGGGAATCCAGTAAGCCCCAGCCGTCGAGCGAAACGGCTTTCGACAGCGGATTAAAGAGCAGCACCTGCTCAGTACCCGCATCCTCGCCCGCCGGATTGACCAGAGCCGCCAGAATCCGCAGGCCATTTGTTAGTTCGGGAGTGCCGCCAATTGGTGTACCGCCGGGAGTGCCACCTGGGGTACCGGGTTCGGGCGTTTCTCCGCCGGGCTCTTCGGTATGAACCGTCTGCGACTGGAATTTGAGAAAATAAGCGACCCAGCGATCATCCTCTGGAAAATGAATCAACACGGCCCCGTCCTGCCATACACCGTTATCGCCCGCGTGCGGACCGGGCGGGTTACCCTGGTTCATGTGAATATCATGGATGCCGTTGCCCGGACGAAACCCGAAATATTGATCGGGTTTGCTGGCTTCGGGGCCCCACTTCTCGCCAAAGGCATAGACATCAGCCCGGCGAGCTTTCGCCTGATCGACGTAGAAGCCAATCTTATCATTCAGATCGTTGTCAGGCCCATCCTGGGAAGGGGGCAGAATCTGCATCTGGTTAATGTCGAACAGGTTTCCCCGGATGAAATCCAGCGCCATGCCGCCCGGCTCGGAAGCAACCGCAGTAAACCCTTCGGGAAGGCTTCTGATCCGGTCGCAGACGGGGTGTTTGAATGAGTCGATCACCAGAAACTGGAGATCCCGGTTCTTCGTATCATTCGAAAGTACGTTGATAGCGATGCGGTGGTCTTCGCCCTTGGCCAGAATACGAATCTGGAAGTGGTTACTGCGGGTAGTACCGGGCAGTGAATCGACGGCTTTTCCTTTCAGGATTCCATAGCGATGGAGAGGCATACGAAAGCAGTTTGCGCGATTTGACGCGTTTGAGCGGGCAAACTATCAAATTTCATTGCCTACCCATTTGTTAACTGAGCGAATGGCTCACTGAGTGCTAATAAATCGCCGGCCGTTCGTTACGTACCATCCTGAATAAAACCTAATCCTGGCTGTATCGGACGCGTAATCGACGTACCACATCCCCGACCAGTTCATCGCGCATATCGGTGTACAAGGACCAGCGGGAGGGCGGAAACAAATTGGCACTTTTCAGGCTGTAGCCATTCAGGGCGCGGTCGTCCCCACTGAATGTCTCCCATTCCGTCTGCCAGGTGCGGCTCTCCCAGATGGGTTCTTCCCACAGCGTCTGCCCCGTCTGGGTATCAACGGCCCGCATTCGCAAATCCAGCCCCGCTCGAATTTCCCGCCGGTGCGTAGTGAGGGTCCCTTTGGCTTTTTCCAGAATATCTACTTTGGTAGAGTCATTGATTTTCTTCTCGCCAACCTTATACTCCTGCGTGCTGTAGACGGTTGTGCTGGACGAGGACGTACGTTCATCATAGGCATCGTAATCGGTTACCTGCATCTGAATGGCCTGGTGAATCGGAAAGCCATCGCCGGCTGATTCGGTTGGTGGGTACAGCCGAACGAACGTAGACGGTGCTTCGGAGTGGCCGAGTCTATCCAGTATTTTTTCACTTAGACGCTGATTATCGGACTGGCTTATGTCACGCGTTGGCCCCAATGGTTCGACTACCACCCGTAAGATGGCGAAGGGGAATGCGTCTTCGGATTTTGCTTTTGCCTGCCGATAGTCAGGTACCCAATCCAGCGCTTTTTTATAGTTCAGATAGGCGTCTTTAGCCGCTAACCGATCTTGTTCCCGATACGCAAACGCCTGTTCAGCGGCTTCGTATCGGTCGGCCGCGGCTAGCTCCCGCGTGTCGCGCTGACGATCCTGGTACGAGAGAGGGTAGGCCGTTAACCAGTTAGGACAACTGTCGCATACGGTCAGGACACGACGATCGAGGGCTTGATTAGCCTTGTGCGCGTCATCGGTAAGCGCCTGTAGTTTTTCGTACGCCTGATATACCGATTCCCAACGGAAAGGAGCTGTGTTGGCGGGTGATGAAAGCTGACGAATTGTCGTCTGGTGTTGCTCATAGGCGCGGATAAAAGCCTGCTGAAGCACCCAGGGAGCCAGCGTATAACCGCGTTTGCCGATGCCTTTGGGCTGCTGAAGCCGGTACGACGCCCGTTTTACGGCCAGATCAAAATGGCCGTGGTTCAGGGCGGTTTTGCCCGTGCTGCACGCAGCTAACAAAGCGGCAAAAAGAGCGAGGAGAAGAAAAGGGCGTAGCATGGCATAAGAGTAGGTAGATAGTGACCCTTAGACAATGCTGGAAGAAGATGGTTTATCGGTTATACTCAAGTTAAACCAGCGATCTGGATGATTATTAATCTGGAGGGAGAGCTTATCAATGCGCAACAGAACATACTAAAAAAATAAACCCGCTCATCGACTGATGAGCGGGTTCAAACCTATTAGGGGTTCGTGGTTGAGGCCGGTGGTGTAACCGCGACGCCTTTGGCGGGCGGCCGAAAACCGCCGATTTCTTTCTGCATCTCTTCCTTCTTGGACTGATAAAGCGTCCACTGCTCCGGCGTTATCAGGGTTTTGAGCTGATCTTCTTTCTCTTCGTTCAGCATCAGCATCATATCCTGGATCTGCTTGACCGCTTCCGGCGACGGGCGTCCGCCACCTTTTCCAACGATATCTTTGAGTGCGTCCTGCTGCTGACTGGCATATTCGTTGTTGAGCTTCTTGACGTCTTTAAGCTGCTCTTTGCTCAGGTTCAGGTTCTCTTTCAGCCACTTGGTTTCCTTGTTCGCCAGATCACCGGCTATGTTCGGTATGGCGGGGGGCAGTCCACTGGTCTGGCCAGCACCCATACGGCGCCCCATCCCCCCACCGTACATGCCATTCCCATAACCGCCGTAGCCATACTGGCCAAAGCTCGGGATACTAGTCAGGAAAACGGCCGTCAGGCAGAAGAGCGTAAGGAAAGGCAACTGGTTAACGAATTTCATAGTTACTGATTTACGAACGTATTTTTCTTGCTACGACAAAAATAAGCGAAAAACAGACGTAGTGCTAGGCGTTGGTAATCGGAAGGGCGTGTAGAACCAACCCCGTTGCCGGACCTTACATCCGAACTTTCATAATGGGTAGTTCACCTTCGGGAACCAACACAATAATATTTTCGGAGACCGTCTCGCCGTTTTCGAGCATGTGTCCGGCCTGGACCTGAACGGTTGTCGTCACGGTTTTGCCTTCGGCATTTTTGGTGGACGTGGAATAGGGCACTATAAACGGACGGGCTCGTACTGTAGCTGATTTCGACGTCATGCGCGCTCCATTGGCGTTCAGACAGTCGAAGTTGGCCAGCAGATCCTGATTCTGCAGCCCAAAGGCGGTCTGTTTCGGGAACATTAGTTTGGTGCATCCGCTTTTGTTGGCTACGTAAACCGTGATCTCATACCGGTTGAAAGTGCCTTTGTTGCCAACGTCCTTTTGGCTTTCGTTTCGGATGGCGTATCCGTATTCAATTCCGTTGACTACCGCGGGTTTATCGGTCGTGACCTCGTGAGATGCCTGATCCATCGCCGGCTGAACGCTCCACAAACCGAGAAAAATTAAGAGGCCCGGTAAATTGTTCTTCATGCGAAAAATTAAGCGAAATGCTTTTGTCGAAATTTATGCGAAAAGAGCGGCACTTAGCAATGGTTTTTGAGTGATCGTACACAAACTTTTCCCGTGATCATACCGTTCTGTTTGTATATGGAAACGCCCGAAAAAATCCGTAAAGCGTACGTCGAATACGTTCTCGAAAACGGTAAACAGCCCATTTCCGTCTTTCAGTTTGCCAAAAAGCTGAAGATGGCCGAAGCTGATTTCTACACTGATTATGCCTCCTTTGACGCGATCGAAGCCGACGTGTGGCTATCGCTCTTTAATGATGCCAAAGCTACAGTCGAAGCCGACGATACGTACCAGGGATACTCGGTTCGGGAAAAGGTACTGGCGTTCTATTACACCTGGATTGAGCTGCTGAAAGCGCAGCGCAGCTTCGTGACCTACAGCTATGGACAACTCCGGTCGGAAACGATGGCTGCCAGTCCCATTGCCAAAGCGCGGCAACGGGCGGGGCGGCAGGCCGGTACAAGTCGGGTGCTGCATCCATTCAAAGAAGCTTTTGTGGATTATGCCCGTGACCTGCTGGCCGAAGGCCGCGAAAGTAAGGAAGTTGAACCCCGGCCGTTTCTGACCGATCGCTACCCCGATGCACTCTGGGGGCAGACGCTGTATATCCTTGATTTCTGGGTACGTGACGTCAGCAGGAATTTTGAAAAAACAGATACCGCCATCGAAAAAGCCGTTAATACCGCTTTCGACCTGGTTGGTCGCTCCCCCCTGGACAGCCTCTTCGACCTGGCCAAGTTTATGTACCAAAATAAATGAGTGAATGAGCAATTGACCGGGCCGCCGGTGCGGTGAATGAGCGAATAGGGATCGGGAGACCGGTGTACTGGCGCAAAATTCACTCAATCACTCATTCGCTCTTTCACTCATTGTTCATGAAGACACAAAATTCCGTCCCGACGACCAAAGTTGCCCGCGCCAGCCAGTTTGTAAAGGCGGGGGTGAAGGTTGGCGGTAATTATATCAAGCATTACAGCAAGAAACTGATCGACCCCAGTCTGTCGCGGGAGGAGTTGCACAAGGATAACGCAGCGGATATCTACGACGCGCTGAGCGAGCTGAAAGGCTCGGCCCTCAAGATGGCGCAGATGCTGAGTATGGACCGGGGGCTGCTGCCGGTGGCCTACTCCGACAAGTTCATGATGGCTCAATATTCGGCACCACCGCTGTCGGGGCCGCTGGTTGTCAAAACGTTCCGGACATACTTTGGGAAAGCCCCCTCGCAGCTATTCGATAAGTTCGATATTGACGCTGTCAATGCGGCCAGCATCGGACAGGTGCACCAGGCCTGGAAAGACGGGAAAAAACTTGCCGTAAAGGTGCAGTATCCAGGGGTGGCCGATGCGGTTAGCTCCGATTTGAAGATCGCCAAGCCACTGGCCGTTCGGCTGCTGAATCTCGACGAGCAGCAGATTGATCGCTATATGGGTGAAGTCGAATCAAAGCTGCTGGAAGAAACGGATTATGATCTGGAGCTAAAGCGGTCGATTGAGATTTCCAACGCCTGTGCATCCATCCCCAATCTGATCTTTCCGACCTATTACCCGGAGTACTCGTCCAAGCGCATTCTGACGATGGACTGGCTGGACGGTCTACACCTGAAGGAGTTTTTGCTAACGAACCCATCGCAGGAAATACGTAATCAGATCGGGCAGGCACTGTGGGATTTTTACGATTTCCAGATTCACACGCTGCGACAGGTTCACGCCGACCCGCACCCCGGTAATTTCCTGATGCGGCCTGATGGCACAATGGGCGTGATCGACTTCGGCTGCGTAAAAGTCATTCCTGATTTTTATTATACCAACTACTTCCAGCTCGTCAACCCCGATACGATCGACGACGATACGCTGATTATGCAGATTTTCGAGAATCTCGAATTCCTCTCGTCGGCCGATTCGCCCAAGGAGCGGGTATTCTTTACGGGGCTGTTCAAGCAGATGATCCGGATGCTGGGCGAGCCGTTCCTGACGGATACGTTCGACTTTGGGGACGACGTTTATTTTAACAAGGTATATGCCTTCGCCGAGGAACTGGCTAATCTGGAAGAACTGCGGACCTCCAAGGTAGCACGCGGTTCGCAGGATGGGCTCTATGTGAACCGGACGTATTATGGTCTGTATGCCATGCTGAACGAACTGAAAGCCGAGGTCGTAACGAACCGCCCTGACTGGCTTCGCTCGAAGAAGCAAGTTGTCCTCTAACGATTTAATTGGGTAAAAATGGTTGTTTTCGTTAGTTTGCTCTATGAAAAGTAACGAAAACAACCACGGTTTGTCAGACGAAACGGTACGATTGATACAAAGCGTTTTTACGGCCTATCCGGCAGTGGAACGGGTTGTGTTGTACGGTTCCCGGGCAAAGGGGACGTACCGAACGGGTTCAGATATTGATCTGGCCATTGTCGGAAACGGCCTGACGTACCGGGCCATGCTCGATCTTCACAACGCGCTGGATGACCTGGAATTATTGTATCGATTCGATCTGTTGAATCTCCAGACGGCATCAAACCCGGAGTTGATTGATCATATTCAGCGGGTGGGCGTGCTACTCTATCAGGCACCTGTTACGACGACAGTCTGACCGCCGGGCGGTTGGTACCCTTCGGCTTTCCTTATATTTTTGCGCTTATGCTGATTACCCACCGTCCGCGCTTCGACGATATTTTTATGGAGCTGGCCGTTAACCTGGCCAAACGCTCTCACTGCATTAAGGCACAGGTTGGCGCGGTACTAACCCGCGATACCCGGATTATTTCCATTGGTTACAATGGCCCTCCCGCCGGGACGCACAACTGCGACGAAGAATTTCCGGAAGTCGGCTGCCCCCGCGATTCAAAAGGATCCTGTTCGCTGGCGCTGCATGCCGAGGAAAACGCCATTCTCTACGCCGTCCAGAACAAATCGGAGGTAGAGGGGGCCACTATCTACGTAACATTGTCGCCCTGTATTGCCTGCGCCCGTATCATCTACAGCATGAAGATTGAGCGCGTGGTGTTCCTGCATTCCTACGCCGAATACAAAGGCATTGGCTCCGATGAGGGCGTTGATTTCCTACGTCGGTTTGGCGTGACGGTAGATCGGTACGAACCGGGCGAAGGCGTTACGCTGGTATCGGAGCCACCACTGACCAGGGCTGGGCAAAGCCCACGGGTAGCATGAATATCCTGGCGCACGCCTGTCTGTCGGCGCACAACGACGATTGGTTGATCGGTAATTTCATCGGCGACTTCATCAAAGGCAACCCCGCCAGCGAGCGACATGGGCTGGAACTCGGTGTCATTGATGGCGTTCGATTGCACCGGGCTATCGATACGTTCACCGACGATCATCCGGACGTGGCCGCCGTCCGGGATCTGCTGCATCCCCGTTGCCATAAATACGCAGGCGTGGCCGTCGATGTTTTTTTTGACCACTTCCTGGCCACCCGATTTGCTTCATTGATGGGTGAACCGCTGGACACATTTATAGCTTATTTCTACGGCACGTTGCAGAAAAACAGCGCTCGTCTGCCGGCTCATGCCGTACAACTGCTCAACGGCATGGTTCGTTATGACTGGCTGACGGGTTACCAGACGCTGGAAGGAATCGACCGTTCTCTGAAAGGAATCTCCCGCCGAACAGTTTACGCGTCCGGGCTGGACACGGCTATTGTTGATCTAAACCTGCATTACGAATTCATTGGTGACCGCTTTGACCATTTTTGGCCCGAATTGGTTGCTCATGTTCAGGAGGTTGGACGACACGCATAGAAGACCAGTTCGTTTGGATAGCGCCAAAAAGAATCCCCTGCCGGTACGTACCGGCAGGGGATTCTACATTAAAAGAGCTTAGTGACCCGGTTTTGGTTTGGGTCTACCCGGTCTGTGTGGGGGTGTTCCTGTGCCGCTATGCGGGGGCGTTGCTGTTCCGCTATGAGGATGAGTTGCCGTGCTGCTATGCGGGGGCGTCGCTGTTCCGCTATGGGGGCCTGTAGCCGTGCCACTATGGGGATGAGTCCCCGTACCGCTGTGCGGCCCCGTAGCAGTTCCACTGGCAACGCCACCCAGCCGGGCCGCGCTGGTTTCTGGTGATAAGGTATCGTCTGAGGTTTTTGTACAAGCGTAACCTAGTAGCGTTACGGCAACCACAACGCCCGCTGTTATTAGCTTTTTCATGCGAATAAAGGGTAAAGAACCAAATGGATTTTTGATTCTTTACCCTTTACGTATCAACTGCCAAAACTGTGGCAGTCTTAATGTAAAATTAACTTAAGTAATTGTGAGGATAAAGATTTGACTGTCAGTATAATGTCTATTTATTAAGTTGAGTAATTATGCTCAGTTATTGATTGTTTTTTGAGTAATGTACATAAATCCAAAAAACAGGACTGAATTAAATCCCCAGCCTTCCCTCACTTTTCTTCCTTACGAGCCCGACTACGTGGGTATATGGAACTTGAGCCTGCCGTTTTAGGGAGCACTTGACTTTTTTTCGAATCGCCTGATGCTCAGCGGAAAGTCGCCAGATTTGACCTGATTTTTGGGTAGAAAATAGCACGCGTACCAGTAAGATAATCGGCCAGTCGTGGGCGAGTTAAACGGCATAATGAGCCGCGTTTTGGTCCCTGCGCAAAATTCGTAGTTAAGATGATCGTTTTCGGGAGACAGGCTGGATTAGCTGGTGAAGGTTGCTGGTGTGAATAGGAAATTACAGCAGGTTGAGCAGGATCATACTGAGGTGAACCAGCAGGCTGATGCCAAAAGCAGGAAAAATGTATTTGACCGGTAGTGCTGACAGAATAGGAACCAGAACCAGCAGAAAACAAAGCATGCTGACCAGAAACTGCCAGTCGCCCCCGCCGTAGACGGACATCAGCAGAATGTGAACCGGGGACAGTATGCATCCCTGAATGGTAAGTGCCGTAGCCGCCCAGCCCAGCCGGTTAAATTCGGCCGCAGTGGTGAACTGAGTATAACGATTGAGCCAGGTGCTGTTTTTAGTAACGGTATATTGAGTTGATTGTGCGAGCGTTGCCATAGCGTATTGTTTGTTTCTTGACAGGACAAAACAAGCGCACCTGATCCGGATTCGTAATGAGGTTTGTTACCCCAGAAGGTAACTATTCTCAACCCAATAGCTGATTTGTATTAGTTCCGCTCAGTTTGTGGGTTGGCTAACGGCAAGCGTGGGTCATTCCGGTATCGAACACTCGCTAACATATAGTTTCCCGGCCGGGTTTTAAGTATGGATAACTACCTAACGAATACCAGGATGGATATACTGACGATGCTGAGTGATTGGATTTTTAAAGGCTGGGAAAGTATTGCGCGGGTGCTGGTGGTCGGTGTCGTCGCTTACGTCGGGTTGGTAAGTTTCGTCCGGATTTCGGGAAAACGGACTCTGTCAAAAATGAGCGCTTTCGACCTGGTCGTAACCGTGGCGCTGGGATCGACGTTATCAACCATCATCGTGTCGCGGCAGACCGGAATTGCCGACGGCCTGACAGCACTGGCATTGTTGATCGGGCTACAATACGCTGTGGCCTGGTCGTCGGTACGTTGGTCGTGGTTCCGCAAGCGGATTAAAGGTGAGCCTACATTGCTGTTTCATCAGGGACTGTTCCTTAACAACGCGCTGCGGCAGGAGCGGGTTACGGAAGATGACGTACGGTCGGCCATGCGCAGCGCCGGGGTGGCTCAACTACCCGATGTAACGGCTGTGGTGCTGGAAACCGATGGCTCGTTCACGGTCATTCAGGGTGAGGCACGACAGCAGGAATCCAGCCTGAAAGACGTTCGAAAGCTGTAGTAACGATCGACTACGGCGTGGGGGCTGCCGGAGAGATTGGTTAAAATCAGAAATTGAAAAGCCAGAAGATTTGCAGACGGGCGGGGTGAAGGATTATTTTGCCCTGAAATATGTTAGGTTACCAGCGTCCTGCGTACCGGGCGCGCTCGCTTTTTCTCCGATTCTGTTTTGATTGCCGCCGTCGATACCCTTCTGAAAGATATTCGCAACAAGCGAATTGCCCCTGTTTACCTGATTCACGGCGACGAGCCGTACTACATTGACCGTATTGCCGAGGAACTGGAAAAAGTGGCCGTACCCGTAGCCGAGCGCGGTTTCAATCAGTTTGTTCTCTTCGGCAAGGACGCCGACGTGGGGGCGGTGCTGAACTACGCCCGCCGGTATCCGTTCATGGCCGAACGGCAGCTGGTGCTCGTGAAAGAAGCTCAGCAACTCAACGGCATCGGCGACAAATCAGCTCAGACACTGCTCGAAGACTACGCGCTCAATCCGCTGTCGAGTACAATCCTGATGCTGTGCTATACAAAAGAAGAAGGAAAGCCGGGGCTGGACGAGCGAAAAGCCTGGGTCAAAGCGTTTGGCAACAAAGGCAAATTGCTGAGTGTCAAAAAGCTGTACGACAACAAAGTGCCCGACTGGGTAGGGGAGTACTGCCGCGAACAGGGGGCCAAAGTGAGTCCCAAAGCCTGCCAGCTCCTGGCCGACCACATCGGCAATGACCTCAAACGGCTGGCAGGAGAAATTGATAAGATTCTGATCAACCTCCACGTTGGCGAGGAAATCTCAGCCAATACGGTCGAACGCCTGGTGGGGATCAGCAAGGAATACAACGTTTTCGAACTGCAAAAAGCACTGACCCAGCGTGACGTAGTGAAAGCGAATCGCATCGTCGATTATTTTGCCCGTAACCCTAAAGACAACCCGCTGGTGGTGATCCTGGCGCAGCTGTTCGGCTATTTCAGCAAGGTGCTGATGGTGCAGGCGTCCAAAGACCAGAGCGACAAAGGGCTGGCCTCACTGCTGGGGATCAACCCGTTTTTCGTGAAAGACTACCTGACCGCAGCCCGGACGTTCCCGATGAATAAAGTGGCGGATATCATTCACGCCATCCGCCGGGCCGACGCCCGCAGCAAAGGCATCGACGCACCCACGCTGACCGAAGGTGACATCCTGCGCGAACTGGTATTCGACGTACTGCATTAGGTCCGATTCATTTCTTTGCTATATTTGCAACGTGGTTGCATGATATGTTGTGGTCAAACACAGAAGATGCGCTGCGGTAGCAAATGAATTGGAGGACGTACGTTGTTGGTTGGCTGGTTGTACTGGTATGCGTTGGGCAGACCGAGCGCAGCTACGCCCAGTCCCCCTGTGCAACGACGCTGACCAGCCAAGTGCTTGGCCAGGATAATCGCGAGCCACTGACGGGTGCTGCCGTTTACGTGCGGGAACTGGCGACCGGCGCCGTGGCCGATACCGCCGGTTATATTCGGCTGATCAATATCTGCTCCGGTACCTACACCCTCGAATACCAGTTTATTGGCTACGAGAAAAAGACGATACAGGTAACCGTCGGTACCGATTCGCTGGTTACGTTACCCCCTGTGCTACTCAAGCCCGACAACCAGACGTTGAAGGAGGTTGTCGTGACCGAACGCCGGTCCGAAGCGCAGCAACTGCTGCAGGTACAGGCAGCTCTGTCGGGAAATAGTCTCGATGCTACGCGGGGACAGTCGCTGGGGGAGAGTCTGAAAACGCTGCCCGGTCTGTACTCGATTCAAACCGGTCCATCCATCTCCAAACCAGTTATTCACGGGCTCTACAGCAACCGAATCGTTACGTTGAACAACGGCGTCCGGCAGGAAGACCAGCAGTGGGGCACCGAACACGCCCCCCAGATCGACCCGTTCCTGGCCGCTCGCCTGACGGTAATCAAAGGCGCTGCCAGTATTCGGTACGGCTCTGATGCCATCGGGGGCGTTATTCTGGTGGAGCCCAAAGCCATGCCGACCGCGCCTGGTGTGGGTGGCGAGGTAAACTTGGTAGGTGGTACCAACGGGCGACAAGGAACCGTATCGGGGCTGCTCGAACAGGCGTTTGGCCAGAAGCTGACGGGGCTAAGCTGGCGCCTGCAGGGAACGTTGAAACGCGTTGGTTACACGAAAACACCCACTTACTACCTCGAAAACAGCAGCTACCGCGAGAACGACTTTTCGGGAACGGTGAACTACACCCGTCGGCGGGGGGGCGTAGAAGTATTCTTTAGTCAGTATAATGCTACCGTCGGCTTGTTCACCGGGGCGCAGGTGGGCAGCCTGGCTGATTTCTACGCGGCCATCGCCCGACCGGAGCCTCTCGTTCAGCCCGGATTCTCCTACGCGCTGGGCAGACCGTATCAGGAGGTGCAGCATAATTTGTTAAAAGTACGGGCTTTTTTGCATTCCGATCGGTGGGGAACGCTGACGGCTACCGTGGCCCAGCAGCAGAACGTTCGGCGGGAGTACGATTTTCTGTCGTTCAGCCGCATTACGGACCCGGAGCTTTATCTCAAACTAACCACCGAAACTGCCGACCTGATCTGGGAACATGCACCCGTTAAGACGGCCGGTGGCGGTAATTTTTCCGGGAGCGTTGGCCTGACGGGCCTGACGCAGGGCAACGTTCGGCGCTATCTGTTTCTGATTCCAAACTACCGAAACTACGGCGCGGGGCTGTTCGCCATCGAGCGCTACGCCCGCGATCGCTGGACGATAGAAGGCGGACTCCGCTATGACTACCGCTGGCTGCGCGCTTTCTTCCTGGACGAATCAACCAACCGGGTTACTAGCCAAACCCACGACTGGGATAACGTAACAGGCTCGCTCGGCGCTACGTATCAGTTCAGTCCCCAACTGAGCCTGGCCGCTAACCTGAGTACAGCCTGGCGCGCGCCCAACGTCAGTGATCTGTATTCCGACGGACTGCACCAGAGCGCCGTTGCCTACGAACGGGGCAATCCCAACCTGAATCCCGAACAGGCCTACAACGGTAATATCGTCTTGACGTATACCGGCAAACGACTGTCTGCTGATGTAAATCTGTACAATAACCTGATTAACAATTACATCTATTTGAAGCCGGATTCAGTGCCCATCGTGCGGCAGCGGGGAGCGTTCCCTGCCTATTCGTATGACCAGGTACGCGCTACGTTCCGGGGGCTCGATGCCACAATTCGGTACAACCTGACAAGTCGCCTGAGCTTTACGTCTAAGACGTCATTGCTTTTCGCCTACGACCAGACCAACCGGGATTACCTGGTGTATATTCCCCCAAACCGAACGGATAACGGACTGCGTTACGCGCTGACAGCCGACCCTGAAACGAGTTTGCGACGTATTTCCGGAGCTTACATCAGTGCTAATGTACTATATGTAGCCCGGCAGAACCGAGCGCCCGCCGTTACGCAACGGCAGGAGAATGGGCAATTGATCTTTACCGGCGATTTTGCACCACCTCCGCCAGCCTATACCCTGCTGGGTGCCGAGGCCGGGTTCTCGTGGCGAGCCGGAAAGCAATTGATCAATGTCATTCTAAGCGGGAGTAACCTGCTAAACCAGGTGTACCGCGATTATCTGGACCGGTTTCGCTATTTCGCCGATGCGCCGGGCCGGAATATCATGCTAAAAATCAAGGTCCCTCTGTCGTTTGGGCAGCACACCTGACCGAGCTTTTCTATTTGTTTCACGTTAATTTACTTACGCTATGCAGCCTTTAAAAAAAGCAGTTGTATTCATGTTGCCTGTTGCTGTCCTAATGACGGCCTGTAACCGGGATGAAGAAAACCCGACACCAACCGATGACAACGAACGAATCACCACGGCGACCTTGTCGCTAACGAACACGGCCGCACCAACGGAAGTCGTAACCGCCACCATCGACGGCATTGGTAACGCGCAGCCTAACGTAACCAACGCTACGTTAAATTTGAAAGTTAACACGACCTACAACGGCGCGATTACGTTGCTGGATAAGTCGAAAACGCCGAACGTTAACCAAACCGACGAAATCCGGGAAGAAGCTAACGAGCACCTGTTTGTTTACACGTACACCCCGGCAACCAGTTCTCCGGCTTCGCTTACGGTAACGGCTACCGACCGGGATACTAACCCGTCGCCCGGCCCATATCCAATTGGTATTACGACCAGCGTCCGGACCGGTACGGCCAGTACTGGTAACCTGAACGTCGTGCTACGTCACCAGCCAAACACAAAAAACGGTACGGCCACCCCGGGTTCATCGGACCTGGACGTAACCTTTCCGGTGGTGATCCGATAAGGTAGCGTACGCACGGAACACATTTTTTGGTAAGGGCTAAATGGGTAGGTTTGCGGTAAGTCAGCAACTATTCCATTTAGCCCTTATGCCTTCACCTGTGTCAACTGGCAATCTTTACGCAGCCATTCCGAACCTACTGCCGGAAGAATTGATGACCGATTTGCTGACGGGTGGTAACTTTCGGGTTGAGCGGATTGTATCGCAGGGGCAGGCGTCGCCACCTGACTTTTGGTACGATCAGGCGGAGTCCGAATGGGTTGTCGTTTTACAGGGGGAAGCCCGTTTGCGGTTGGAAGGGGACGACCATGATATTTATCTGGTACCGGGAACGTACATTAATATCCCTGCTCACGTTCGTCACCGGGTGACGTGGACGAAGGAAGATACCCATACGGTTTGGCTGGCCATATTTTATACCGAGAATGCCTAACACTACGACACGATGATGTCTGATCAACCGAACGGAAACCCACAGTTATTACTTGAATTGCTGCATTACGAAATGCCCTTCGGCAAACACAAAGGGCAGCTAATTCGGACTTTGCCCGTTTCGTACCTGGAGTGGTTCGCCAAGAAGGGTTTTCCCGCGGGTAAACTGGGGCAGCTTTTGCAGACGATGCACGAAATCCGGCTGAACGGTCTTGAGTATCTACTCGCCGAATTACAGCAGCAGGCCAAACGGTCATTTAAATGAATGATCCTGTTCGAAACGGTAATAGGGCTTAAACGAGGAAAATCAGTCTCACAAACTCAGCTATAGTACTCGAAATTATACGTTGTTTCGTGACGGAACCGCCCGACGGATGACAATTAGAGACCAAGAGGAGATAAAGTTAACGCCACTGGTTCAGGTTCGCCGACCATCGCACAGGAGGGGCCTTAAAAGAGACGATTCAGTATTGAGAATTGGTCCAGCGACATAACAGAGTAGCTTGTCGGATGAAGTCGTGACGCACATAGCAGACACCTATTCCTTTTTGGGACAGATTACTTTACGTTCGCCAAGACTAAACGACAAATCCGTCACTAAGCCCAAGGAATTCCGGTTAAAAACAACCCCGAGTTGTTCACGGCCATCATCCAATAAAAAATAATCCTCCTTTTGGGCATACAACTCTTGTTTGCGCGTCGTAGTGGCCGTTAGACGATGGCCATCAAGGCTTACTTTAATCCATTCCCCTGGCCGTAATTGGTACTCTCCTATATACGCTTGCAACACCCTAGTGCTTAACTGAATTCTAGTGCGGGCGGGCCATTGGTAAGGTTGGTGATAAAGAATCGCCAGGATTTTGCGCGTGATGATATGCAAATCCACGTCTTCCATGTTGTTGAGCATAATGATACAGATGTCATCGGCGGGGACACGAGCCAACTCGGATTTGAAGCCCCAGATATCACCACTGTGCCAAACCACTTTTGTCCGACCCACTGAATCGATCATCCAACCATAGCCATAGTTGTTCTTGACGGGGGTGTACGCCCGGTTGAGTAACGATGAACTGATTAGTTTACCCCCCTGTAAGCCCTGATGCCATTGGTAGAGATCACCGGTTGTGGAATAGATGGCTCCGGCGGCACGGGGGCCTCTATAGTCAATCAGGGTGGCTGCACGAGCCGTATCGTTTTGGGGGAACTCCCAATAACCCGTTGCCTTATTGGGACTCGACAGGCCAATAAAATCAAACCCACTGTGGTTCATCCCAAGCGGAGAAAACAGGTAGGTTCGGACGGCCTCATAGTAGCTCATGCCGGATACATGTTCAATAATATACCCCAGCAAGATGTAGCCTGCATTACTGTACTTCCAGTCCGTTCCAGGGATAAAATCCAAGGGTCGCTCTCGCAGGGCTACCAAAAATTTAGCTTCCTCGGAACCGGGATACGTTTTCGTTCTGGTGTTCGAGTCGTCGTCCGAAAGGCCGGATGTATGGGATAATAATTGGTCAATCGTAATGCTATCGCCTTTGGGCAAGTCGGGATAAAACTGACTGACTTTATCGGTTAAGGCCAGGCGGTTTGATTCGACTAGCTTTAAGATAAGGGTAGCCGTAAAGGACTTGGTGAGGGAAGCAATCTGGTAAATAGTATGGGGATCATTGAACGTTTTCTGTTTGATATCCTTGTAGCCATAGCCCTTATTCAGTAAGAGTTTACCCTGAGCGGCCACCAGAATGCTGCCGTTAAATTTGCCTAACGCAGCATAGGTATCGACTAGCTTTTCAATTTGTTGCTTGACGGGCTGAGCGTTGGCGCAAAAAGCCCAACTCATGACCAGGAGAAAAAATACACGTTTGTTACTCATAAGCGATGATCGATTGCCGAACCGGATTAGGTTGGCAAATCTCGATGCCCCGAGTCCAATCCCCTAAAGAAGAGGTATGACATTTTCCCGCCAATGCTATGACAAGGCTGATTCAGAGCATAGCAGGCAACTTACCGAGGAATGAGGGTGGGTTGGGCAGTTGCAGGGCAATGCGGAAGGTGACGAATAGATTAACGCCCAGACAAATCACATAGACGAGGATAAATAAGGGAAAAGGCATACCTACCGGGAAAGACAATCCCGCCGATAGTAAGGGGATAACCAGCATCATCAACAGAGTACTCATCGTCCAAATAAGCTGAAAGCTAACAATCTGCTGCCCGCGCTGTCGAACCAGTTGATCGTGTCGGTTGCGCCAAAGCAGGATGGCCGGTATGACAATATTGGCCAGTGGCAGGATGATACCGATTAAGGCGCTCCAGTTTAGCTTAAGCAGGTAGTGTAAGCTGGCTGGGTTTGGAACGGTGCTGGGTGGTGATTGGGGAGCCATCAAGTCTTCCAGACTTAGCTGTAAAGCGCCTGCCAGGGTGCGCAACGTATAGGCGCTACCCACCGATTCACCCTTTTCGATTCGTTGAATGGTGCGTAGAGATAGCCCCGCTAAGTCGGCGAGCTCTTCCTGAGAAAGGTTACGCTGCCGACGATAGGTTTTGACCCGGCTGCTTATCTCCTGGCTTTGCGTAGCGGCATTGCGCCTTGAGGTGGAACTACTTTCCATTGGCCCATAGAATTTAGGCCCAAAGCTATTCATAAGTGTCTGTCACTTGGCCTCCTGCAGCGACTTATTTCAATGCCGTCACGTAGCGTTTGCCCTGGCCCAAGCCGATGTCAAGCCCTCGATCCGCAAGAAGCTGATACATGACTATTCCTTTGCCCTGAGTAGGTGCGGCTAGTGAGAATACGTGCCAATAACATCACCTAATCCTTGATGAATGCTTTTAAAACAGATTGCGATAACTGATTTAAATATTCTCATAATACGCTCATCTGTGAGACGAAGGAAAATCTGAGTATTGGTAATTTGGTGCTTAATAAAAAAGTATTTAGCCCGAGGAATTGCGCTTGAACGAATGGGAAGTCTCTCGTCCGTCAATCCTGAGTGACAAAATTAGCTATTGAAATGGAGCAAAACTGACTCAGTAAAGCCCCACTGAATCAGTAAAGTACCGGCCTATGTGCCCGTTTGGTCTAATTGATTACTATTGCGCTGGTATTAATCAATACACAATGAAACTCAGTCTAAGTACTTCATTCTTCACGCTGCTCCTGGCAGTGAGCCTTTTTTCCTGCACCGACCACCGGCTAGGTGGCCCTGCCTCGCCCGCCCGCCTTCGTCTTCAGTCACTTCAGAGTGCCACCCCCACGGGTACCGCTGCTTACTTGTATACCTACAGCTACGATAGTCAGAATCGACCCGTATCCATTAATCGTGCTGTTGCAGGAGTGAATACTCTGGCCATCATTGCTTATGGTGATCCTCAGCAGAAGTATACTTACGTTAGCAACGATACCAGAACGTTGTACTTGGAGTATCCAAACTCCGCTGACCAGCGCGATGGCACGATTACTCCATACCCATCAATGCCAACTGGAACTAGTTTCGCTACGACCAAGTATGGCCTTTTAAACTCAAAAATCTACACCTCAAACGTCGTACGGAATTACAACTATACCTTCAATGCCAGCCAGCAACTAACTGAGTATTCTGAAGTTGGCAGTGGAACCGATGTCAATACCTTCAAGTATACAACTACCGGTGATAATATCACAGCTGAACAATATTCGTACTCCGCTGGCCGAGGAGATACTGGTACGGTTACCTATACCTACGATGACAGGCCAAATCCGCTTTTCGGCTTGCTGGACCCTACGGTTAGTAATACCCAGCGACTAAGTCGGAATAACGTTCTGACCAAGACGAACGCATCACAAAAGAACTTCAACTCAGGTTTGACAACCTATGCCTATGAGTATAATGGGCAGGGTCTACCAACGAAACGGACAGCGACTTACAACGGATCAGTTATCGAAACGTTAACATATAACTACGAATCATACTGATCGGTGCAGAAAAGTGCATGTCTAAAATGAGCGTGCAGTAGGAAAGCATTGCAACGGAGTCACCCAATATTGCTTATTGGTCAAGATTAACGTGTATTCGTAGGAGAAAGGGGAAGCTGAGCATTAATGGTTAGCTTCCCCTTTCTCTTTTTTCCACCAGCCTTGATAATTGCCGCTCGCCTAAAATACGCCTGTTCAATGGTTGGAAGGAAATAGCTTACCCGGCTAGACTCAGTCCTCAACCACGTTCTTGATTAATTCCGCTTTTCCCGCTTGTGCACCCTGCGAATGTGGTTCACCAACTCATGCTGGTTTTGTTGCCTAATGTCGACGGGATGCTTGCGCCAATAGTAATAGCCATTATTATTCATCTTCAGCACTGTACACATCTTCTCAACGGGAAACAAATGTTCTCTTTTATAAACTGGAATATCTCTCGTCGGCCCTGGAGAGGATACTGATGGCCTTCTTTGCTATATTGCCTTCCAACTGAGCTTCTTTCGGCTCTCGTTGCAACCGTCGGATCTGTTGCTGTTCAGGAGTAAGGGTGGTGTTGGTAGATAGAGATTGATCCGTTTTTGGGGAGCGTTATCGTCACTTACTGATTGGGTCCGGATCGATACCCGGTTCACAGGCTGCATCCTGGATCAAGCCTTTAACATACGATAATTCGACCGGCCCGCCGGCGCGTGGCCATCTCTTTAAAGGCTTCATCAAACACACACGGTCCGCCGTTGCGGCTGTTTAGTCATGGTTAAATTGAATTTTGCTCCAAATCTGCCTAAAAGTAGTCTCCGGTCAAATGTAGCAAGTCCACAGGTTGCCTGATCATTAATTCGGCTACAATAACCATAAATTAAGCTACGAGCGTAGGTGGGCTATAGGAGATCTTTGTCTTAACCAAACCAAAATAAGACTATGATCTTAATAACTGGAGCTACGGGCCAGCTGGGTACTGCCGTCATTCACCAACTGTTACTAAACGTGCCAGCCAGCCAGATTGCCGCCTTTGTGCGAAACGAAACCAAAGCAGTCAATCTGATCAAACAGGGTGTAACAATCCGCCTGGGTACCTATGACGACATTGACGCGCTCAACAAAGCTATGCAGGGGATCGAGACAGTCCTCTTGATTGCGGGTACAGATGAAGAAAATCGAGTGAGTCAACACCAGAATGTTGTCAATGCAGCTAAAAAAGCGGGGGTTCGACGGATTATGTATACGAGCCGAGCGCTGAAAGACCCGGCAACGCTGACCAATCAGTTGATGATAGGCCACTTTCAGACGGAGGACTACATCAAAGCTAGTGGACTGTCCTACACGCTGTTTCAGAACATCCTGTACATGGATGCTATTCCGCAGTTTGTGGGTGGTGATGCTGTTTTCGAGCGGGGTATCCATTTACCAGCTGGGCGGGGTAGAGTTGCGCTGGCGCTACGTAGTGAAATGGGTGAAGCCATAGCTAATGCTTTGGCTATTAATGACGAAGGCAACATGACGTACCACTTAACTAACAGTGAGTCATACTCGTTTTATGACGTAGCTGCCGTGCTGACCGACCTATCTGGCAAACCAGTAACTTATACTCCAGCAGAACCGGCCACTTTTGAAACACAACTAATCGGACGCGGTTTGTCTGATGTGGTAGCCCGTCGAATCACTGGTTTTATAACCGACATCGCCAATGGCCAAGAAGACATTATAAGCCCCGATTTGGAAAAGCTGCTGGGCCGAAAGCCGACTAGCCTCAATCAAGGATTAATGTTGTTATACAACAGATAACACATAGGAACTGCCTTTAGTCAAGTTGAAGTCAGCAATATGCCTGTTTACTTATGCCAACCGAAACAATTCACCGAATTGCTACCCTGGCTGCCTATCATCAGCTGGCGGGCTTGCCTAAACCAGCCCATCCGCTTATTAGTGTAGTCCGGTTTGAGGACATCAAACCAAAGCGGCTTGAGCAGCCTAAGAGCATTGTTAATAACTTCTATTCGATTGCACTAAAATGGAATTTTACGGGCCGAATGTACTACGGCCAACAGCCGTATGATTTCGACGAAGGGGTAATGGTCTTTCTAGCTCCCGGTCAAGTGCTTAGCGTTAGGGCGGATGAATTACACGAGCATACAGGTTGGCTGCTGATGATTCACCCTGATTTTTTGTGGCATACTCCTTTGGCCAAAGGGATTCGACAGTACGACTATTTCAACTATTCGATTCGTGAGGCCCTGTTCTTGTCTGAAACGGAGGAATCAACAATCGTTGGTATTATCCAGCAGATTCAGCGGGAATACCAGGGGCCCATCGATAAGTTCAGCCAAAACATTATTATCGCTCAACTGGAGGTGTTGCTCAACTATGCGGACCGGTATTACCAACGGCAGTTTATCACCCGTAGGATCATTAACCATGAACTTCTTGATCGATTTGAGGCCGCCTTGGAGACTTATATTGTGGGTGGCGAACTGCTGAAAACCGGTTTGCCAACGGTGGGGTATATGGCTGAGCAACTCAGTCTATCCCCTACGTACCTGAGCAATTTGATGAAAACGATAACGGGGCAATCACCCCAACAGCATATTCACGATAGGCTAATTAAACAAGCCAAAGAGCTGCTATCCACGAGTACGTTATCGGTCAGTGAGATTGCTTATGAATTGGGGTTCGGGCACCCACAGTCTTTCAGTAAGTTGTTCAAGAGCAAGACCAGTTCTTCCCCGCTAGAATTTCGTCATTCATTCAATTAAGCCAAGCTCTAAAACCGTAGTATATACGGCTTTGATGGACAGTTATTAAAACGGAAGACGAACACCGTAAAATATTCTCAAAAGACGCTCCCAAATGAAACCAGTGAGTCTTAGCAGATTAACTTTATCGATCCGTTTTGGGATTACGATTGGCTAAGTTCAACAAATTAAGTGCCATCAAATAGGGGATGATGAAAGGAAAAGCAGGGATAGACACTAAGTAGGTGACAATCCCGATCGGTTCAAACGAAAACGATGGTAGCACACTCAATAAAGCGCCGACCAGACTGAAAACCACATAAAGACGACAAGCCGTTGACTTAAACCAGCCAACTGATCGTAAGGCTAACCCCAACGCAGCCGTAGCCAAATATAAAAGAGCTACCTCCACACTGCCAATCCCATCTAAAAAGCGCACGTATGGACAAGTACCAATCGGGCCGTTTCGCTACTGAAGCAGCCGAAAAGTTGGTGAACGATTCGACTAGAAAGCTACCCCAATAGGACATGTTGAGGATAAATAAAGGCAGGGCGATGCCCATCGCCAGTAAACCAAGTAACCAGTATTGCTTTTCTCCACTCTGGCGGAGTTTGTTAACCAGCAAGGCTAACCCGACCGTGATCAGCATTCCTCCCGCGATTAGTAGGGCATAGCGGATCTGTTGTTCGGTAGCCGTCTCGACCCATTCGGGTATAGAAGTAGGGGGAGGTCCCATACCCGCAAAAACGGTAAACCCGATCCAGGGAATGATGACCAACAGGGCAATGGTGCTGAGTTGCCTTTGCTCAGGATCGGGACTGGTGAAGCAGTTCTTTCCCAACCGCCAAACAGCGAATGCCATCAGGAGTGCATGGGCCAGCCAGATGGGTAGATAGAGTTGAGGTTTGCTACGTCCGATGCCTAAAGCCACAGCAGCGGCTAAAAAAGGAACCAGGGTAAGGTAGAAGCGGCTGATTGCTAATGAGTTGGTCATCAGGATGTGGATTGACAAATCTACACGTTACTGAGCAAGCTACTATGAACGAAGTTTTCTCACAAGAGGCTCGCCGACCGGAGACGCGCGAATATTAGTTAGATATATGCATCCTAAATTGGGGCATTTGTTTTAGATGCGGCTCTTCAAGTCGTGACCGCGGCCGCGGACGGTCGCAGCCGCGGACGGTCGCAACGGCAGACCGTGATTTGTGCCCTTTTTTTAATCGCATTCAATGTTCCCCTTTATCGATTGATTCAACCCAGTCAGCCGATTACTATACTGGCGAGTAAAAAATCTTCTGCGTGGGCTGAGTGTCAGCCTATACACCATCTCATCATCAAAACCGATAGCCCAAGGTCAGCCCAAAGCGTGGAGTAAATCCTTTCCGGCTCATCTGTTCGGGCAGGATTGCCTTGAGAGGGGGACTGCTAGTCGGTAGTTGATAGTGAAGTCCCAGAAACAAATCGACCACTACTCGCGGGGTGCCGGTCTGTACACCAGCCATAGCGCCGGGCATCCAGACGTAAAGCTGCTGGATAGCCCTGACTAACTTACCGCTTGGGTCTCGAATAATAGTACCCTGATTGTCGAACTGATAGTCGTCGAGCTTGAGCCCGGAATAGCGACCGTATACGCCTGCGTAAAAGCCAGTGGGGGAAAAAGGACGACGGGGGAAATAGTGCCGGTATTCTAGTGTAACCCGTTTGTAGTAAAATAATCTCGACGTAGGGTTGTTGGCGTTATGATATTCAAACGTTGCCGAACCGAAGCCCACCCCACCCACCAGCGATGCACGTTTGGTCAGCATCCGTTCATAAAACGCAGATACGTCGCCGACAATAAGACTCAGTGGATTAATTTTCAAAATATTAGCTCGGTTGACTGTTGAGTCTGCCGTTGACTGGGCGTGGGCCCTACATAAGCTGATGGCGCTAAGTAGAACAAACAGGTATATTTTCATTGCGAAATTTGGGTGTCCGTTATGACCGACCTGTCACCAACAAACTGACATCCGCTATTTGTTGCTACCGTTGTCTGTTCTGCCATTGCCAGCCTGACGGCTTCGTGTCGGTTGGCAATATTACCAGTTTTCGAAAGCTGGGCAACATTAACATTCTTTAATGTCAGCTCAATAAGTTGCGTGTGTTAAGCCAGCGCGGACTACGTAATGATGCGCGTTGAACTAGCAGGTATAAGTTTGAGGAAATGCATATTGCTAGTTGGTGGAAGATGAATCCGTCAGGATATGGTACGTCGCATCATACTCTCCACCAGAAGCCGGGTGTTGACTACAAGAAAGAACTGATTCACAGCGTTCCTGGTACGATTTTCTAGGTCCTGCTGCAGATTAATTACCCAGAAGGCCCAAAAAGCAATGGGTTGCTCAACCTTTACTGTACAGGCAATCCATTGCTTTTCCCTCCCAGACAGAGATGACAGCTGATATGCCTGGAAACCACTCGCAAGGGTACTAGAGCAAAATCGTCAAGGTGCACTCATTCCTATCTATCAGCATGAACGTTTACAGGCTTATTGACACCTGGAAAAAGACTCAAAAATGGCTTTACCGGTCGTTCATAGATTAAAGAAAGTAACGCTTTCGGCTGGAGAAGCAGGGCGTTCTGAGACCCGAAGGTATTCTTTTTCATGTATTCACCTCCAAATTCGGGTCGCTCACCACGGCTGGTGGCACACTGACAACATTTATAGCAATATAAGTGACTTTAGGTAGTAGTTTTATTACTGTAAAGGCTTACTGTTAAATCAATTGTTACCGATTTTATATTTTAGTACAAAATTGGTAACAATTGATAGAGTGACCCGCCTGAAACCTAAACGACTCTATCCGTTCTATCTTAAAAAAACTCTACTTCTTCTTGCGGGATTATCGACTGACTACTCCGCCGACGGGTATGTGAATACTCCCCCGGTCTCCGATGGCATTATCTAAATCGATTGTAGCCTTGCTATACTAGTCTAGTCATGGCCATGTGTTTAAATCGAGACAATGACGCGTAGGGGTATTGTTCTTAAATGACGCCCAGATATAGGTAATGCTTCTGCTATTAATCAGTGTATCTAAACCAGCGATTGCGAGCTGATAGCTGCAGAATAAACAGAATAAAACGCTTACGCTATGGGGTTAAATTGCTGTAATTCAAGCTACAAGTACCCATAACTACTAATCTTAATCAGTTCTAATTCCTTTCACCTTTCAACCCTTTTTCTACGTATGGACGAGTACATCGGTATTGTAAAATTATTCGCGGGCAACTTTGCCCCCCGTGGCTGGATGTTTTGCCAGGGGCAGCTCCTTTCTATCGCTCAATACAACGCCCTTTTCGCGATTCTGGGCACCACCTATGGTGGTAATGGACAGACTACGTTCGCATTGCCAGATCTGCGGAGCCGCGTACCGGTAGGGGCAGGTTATGGTCCTGGTTTGCCACCGGTGGTATCCGGTCAAATGGCTGGGTCAGCCAGCGTGACCATGACAACCGCGCAGTTACCAATGCATAGCCACCCGCAGATGGTGTCGATGCAGTATGGCTCTGGATTACCTAACAACACGCAGGTACTGGCGGTCCCTGAGGGAACAACGTCCGAGGGCGGAAGCGTGAGTGTTCAAGCTTACGGGCCCGTCAGCAATCTTACGACATTGGCACCAAGCAGCATCGGTACGATCGGAGGAAACCAACCGCTGGACATCATGCCCCCTTACACGGGTATGAATTACATCATCTGTCTGGAAGGCATATTCCCCCCGCGCGACTAGACCGCTGTCTGGCAGGTACGGAGCGGTACCCTATCATAAAGCCGACTCGTGGTGCCTGCTTGTAAGCGATCTGTCTCTGACCAGAACACTATAGCTTGGTTCACGTGTCAACGGTCTACCTTTTTCATTGAGCAGTGGAGTAGCCATGCTAGTCCGCTGCTAAAGTTTTTACTACACCTGCTCTATAAATTATATCTGCCTTTTCTCTCTTTCTGCTTCGTTTATGAAACATCATTACTTGTTCAAGCCGCAACTTACTCTGGTGTGGTGGCTGTTGATACTGCTGTTCAGTCGAGTGCCAACCGGCTACGCACAGAGCCGGATATACTACGCCGTCAGTGATGGCAGCTTAAACTCCTTCAACGACCAGCTACGGAGCATTCCGCTGAACGGTGGTGGGGAATCCGTTGTGTACAGCAACAACGGCGGTACCAACTTCCCCGCTTCGCTGGCGCAGATAGCTTACGACGCGGTCGGTGACCGGGTCTTTGTGGCAAACGTTGTCGCTACAAGTCCAGCTTTGTACGTCGTCAGTACTAGTGGAACATCTAGTCTGTTTGCAACTATCAGCCCTATAGCCAGTAGTACTGCCACTGTCGTAACGGGTATAGTCGTAGACAACGTCGGCGGCTATGTATATTATAATGTCAGCGATAACAACTTCAGAACATCTTCAGACCAGTTACGTCGTATTCCGCTGGCCGGTGGTAGCGAGGAAATTGTTGTTAACAGCAATACTACCAACTTCCCGCTTACACCCCAAACTCTGGTCATTGACCGGCAGAACAATCGCCTGCTGGTGGCAAATGGTGTGTCCAGTACCGTTAGCGATCTAGAAAACAACAACCTGTACGTGTCGGCCGTAAACTTATCCACCCGTGTCGTAACGAAGGCTTTTTCTTTTGCGGAAATCTCTTCTGGCGGTGCTACCGTCACTACTACCCAGGGCGGCCTTGCTGTCAACACTGCCGACAACTCACTTTATTACGTTCTGCGGGATAATGGCATCGGTACGTTTAACGATCAGTTAAGGCGCATTCCACTGAGCGGTGGGCCGGAGCAGATTGTAGTAGATGTAAACAGTAATACCCGGGGTTTTCCTACCGCGCCAGGCTCGCTAGCCTACGATGCGGTCAATAATCGGATACTGGTAAACGACATAAGTATTAACAACCGGGATATTGCAGCCGTGACGCCGGCTGGTAATATCACCCTGTTACTCGACAATGGTGCCCAGATCGGAACCGCTAATACGGGTATTGTGGGCCTTGCTGTTGGAACAGCACAAGCTCCGACGACGGTCACATCCATCACTCTCAATGGCACCAGCCTCACCAACGCCAGTACCGTGCAGTTCACCGTCACGTTCGCCAGCAGCGTTGCGGGAATTACGACGAGTAATTTCGCTACGTCACCGGGCAGCGGAATTACTGGCAGCAGCATCGCGAGCGTAAGCGGCTCAGGTACGACTTACACCGTGAGCGTAAACACGGGGAGCGGCAGCGGCACACTCGGGCTGACGCTGGCCAATGACAACGGCCTCACACCCAGCATTTCTAACGAGCCCTTCACCGGCACTTCGCTCTACACGATCGACAAGACGCCCCCAGCTGCCCCGGTAGCACTAACGCCAGCCAACGGTAGTTTCATCAATACAACCATGCCGTCTTACGTGGGTACGGCCGAGGCTAGCTCGACGGTGACTGTGATCATCGACGGCTCCAGCATCGGCACCACTACGGCCAACAGCGCGGGCAACTGGTCTTTATCCCAGCCTACGGCCCTGGCTCAAGGGAGTCATACGGTGCGGGCCAGAGCAACGGACGCGGTTGGCAACAACAGTGTAGACAGTAATACCAACACCTTCATCGTCGATTCGGTTAGGCCAACGGCTACCATTGGTTCATCGGCGCAAAATCCTACCAGCACCAGTCCTATTCCGTTCACCATCACCTTCTCGGAAACCGTTACCAGCTTTGTGGGTAGTGATCTAACCGTGACGGGTGGCACAATCACCGGTTTTTCGGGCAGCGGTACCACCTATACGTTTTCGGTGACGCTCACGACCAGCGGGGTGGTGACGGTCGAACTACCGGCGAACGTAGCTCAGGACAATGCTGGCAATAGTAACACAGAAGCCTCTCCCTTAAGCATTACGTATAACCAGCCCGTGACGGCGGCCCCAGTAGTGCTGACGCCCGCCAATGGCAGCCGAACCAACGACAGCACTCCGGACTATAGCGGTACGGCCCCGGCCAACAGCACTGTGATGGTGTACGTGGACGGCAGCAGTATCGGTACGACCTCGGCCGACGCGTTGGGTAACTGGAGACTCACCCAGCCCACGGCCCTCAGCCAGGACAATCACACGGTGTACGCCACGGCCCAGTCCAGCGGCTCGACTGTGAGCGTCAATTCGAACACCAACACCTTCACCGTTGATACCGTAGCGCCTACGGTCAGCAGCGTAGGCGTGCCCGCCAACGGCACCTACCGGACTGGCCAAACGCTGCCCATTACCGTGAATATGTCCGAACTGGTTACGGTGACGGGTGCGCCACAGGTTGGGCTCACCATTGGTGCGACGACGCGTCAGGCTACCTATGTCTCGGGCAGTGGTACCCAGGCCCTTTTGTTTAGCTATACCGTGCAGGCGGGTGACAGTGATACCGATGGCATTGCGGTAGGCGCACTGACACTCAACGGCGGTACGATTCGCGATGGGGTAGGAAACGACGCTACCCTGACGCTCAATACTGTTCCCTCGACGGTGGGCGTGTTGGTAGATGGCGTGGCACCAACCGTCAGCAGTAGTGACCGCCAGAACCCCACGGGCCCACTCACCAACGGGACGGCGGTGATTTTCCGCGTCAGCTTCAATGAAGCCGTAACCGGCGTTAACAACGGCAGTTTCTCACTCATAACCACTGATGGCTCCGTTACCGGCACAATCGTGAGTACGCAACCCGTCAACAATACCAGTAACAGTCAATATGACGTAATCGTGAGTGAGGTGCAGGGTAACGGTACCCTGCGACTGGACGTCAACAGCAGCGGCTCGGGTATTACGGACCTGGCGGGAAATCCTATCAGTGGCGGATTCACCAGCGGTCAGACCTTCACCATCGATCAGATACGGCCGACGGTGACGATCAGTTCCTCCGCGGCACCCAACGCCGGCACTACCCGAACCAGCCCCATTCCCTTTGCGGTAACCTTCTCTGAGTCGGTAACCGAGTTTGTGGCGGGAGACATTACCCTCACGAATGGAACCCTGTCGGGCTTTACGGGCAGCGGTACTACCTATACCTTCATAGTAACGCCGTTAGCTAACGGCCCCGTCACGGTGAACATAGCCGCCAACGTAGCCCAGGATGCCGCCATCAATGGAAACACGGCCGCAAATCCCTACTCAATCAGCTATCTGCCGCTGACCTTAACGGGTTTTGCTCCGCTCAACTCTAATGTGTGTGTGGGCAGTCCACTCACCTTTACCGCTACAGTAAGCAATGCGGATGGCCCCTACAGCTACACGCTGACCAATGGCAATGGTCCAGTCACAGGAACGGGGGACGGTACCGCCTTTAGCCGAACCATTACGGCAGCGGGTGAGGGGCTGCAAAGCTTTACGCTCATCGTGACGGATGCCAGCCAACGCGTCAGCGCCAGCCAGTCGATTACCGTTAACCCGCTACCGGCGGTCTCGATTACGGGCCTGGCGAGTGCTTACTGTAAAGACGCGGCAACGGTTACGCTGGTGGGTTCACCAGCAGGCGGCACCTTCACCATTGATGGGAATCAGGCTGCGCAGTTCAACCCAGCTGTTCTACCTGTAGGCTCCCATACGGTGATCTATTCGTACACCAACAGCAGTGGCTGTAGTCAGACGACCTCTCAGACGGTGACGGTCAAAGAGGTGCCCAATGCGCCAGTTGTCACCACTCAGAGTGGGCAGTCAACGGTTACCGTGGATCTGAATACAGGCAACGTTACTTTGCTCATCAGCGGCTGTGCGGGTAGTATCAACTGGACGGGTCCTAACAATAGTGCTGGTACCAGCAATACCATCAGCGTACCTACTACGCAGGCCGGTACGTTTGTCTACCGGGCCAGTTGTACGGTTGAGGGCTGTACTGGTCCCCTAGCTACCGCCACGGTGACTGTTGGTGCCCGTCTGACGGTGTTGCACCGGGACGTGGACAACTACGCTGACAACAATGCCATCCAGCCTCTGCTGGTCCTGCAAAACAACAGCACTGGCCCCTTGCCGCTATCCAGAGTAACGCTACGTTATTATGTGACGGTGGAAGGCGGGGGAACGCTGGGTAATCTCTCAATGAACTACGCCCAGGTAGGTAACCAGAACGTCAGACTGCGTTACGTGGCACTCAATCCGGCCCAGCAGGGAGCAACCGGTTACGTGGAGTACAGTTTCACCGAGGGAGCGGGCAGCCTGGCGACCGGCGCTGACTCGGGTCCTATCCAGAGCTACTTCACTAAAAGTGACTATGGCCCCTTAAATGAGCTGGATGACTATTCATACAACACGGTTCGCAACCAATTGACGGGTAACCTGCGCATTACGGCTTATTACGATGGTGCCCTAATCGCGGGGGTAGAACCAGGAAGTGGCGTCCAGGTCCGGGCGGTTCGGGCGCTGACGGAGAGTAAGAATGGTCCTGACGCGACTCAAATCAGTACGTATCTGGAAGTGCGTAATGAGGGTAACGTAGCCATCAACTACAGCGATCTGAAAGCGCGCTACTACTTCACGTCAGACGGTAACGAACGGCTGCAGGTGGAGGTTGATGAAGGCAACGTGAGCGCGCGACTCGTTAAGTTACCTCAGCCGGTAAACGGAGCCGACACCTACCTGGAGCTGATCTTCAACCAGAGCGGTCAACTGGCACCGGGCACCAGCACAGGTACGATCCGGTACCGAATCAGCAAACCCGACGGTGGCCGCTTCAACCAGGCCAATGACTACTCGTACCAGGAGCAACCCCAGGACCGTAGCCAGAATAGCCGGGTGGTCGTCTATGCGGGCAATGAGCGACTATGGGGGCAGGAGCCCAGCGGCTCGGCTCGGGTAGCCTATGCGGAAGCCGGCACCGAGCTTACCATCAAGGTGCTGGGTAATCCGATCCAGAACGATCAGGTAAGCGTTGAGGTAACAGGTGCCGAAGGCCAAGCTCTGCAGCTGCAGCTGCTAACACCCCAGGGTCGGGTGGTCCACCAGCAGCATGTACCGAGTGCGGAGGCTACCCAGCGGCATCAATTGTCAGTGGCTGGCCAGGCGGGCGGTTTATTCTTGCTACAGGTGAGCACGCCCACTCAAAGCAAAACGGTGAAGGTCATCAAAGCCGACTAAGTCCACCTTAGCCTAAACCATACCTTTTGCAGCGCCCCGCCTGGTCACTCTGGCGGGGCGTTTTGCGTGGTAATTTTGGCGGACGTTACCGGATAGTACGCCGGTGGCTGGGGCTGTATTGCACTGACATAGCTTGACACAAACCGTGCATGATCCGTCTCACAACATCCTACCAGGTGGAACAGTAGAATCTTCAGCCGATGTTGCAACCTTCGGGCGTATTAAAGACAGAAATAATGGGCGTCTCATGATACGCCTGATACCATATATTTATCCGGTTGCCTGCTAGACACGCCATGATTACTTTTAGCCTGAAGTAACCACCTTGATACCTACTCCCGTGATTCGATTTCGTACCCTACTGCGCCACGTTTCCCTTTATGGCCTGACCAGCTTAGCTTGCCTGCTAACCCCAGAAATGGCCTGGGCTCAAAGCAGCCACCAACGATTGCCTATCATCGACATGCATCTGCATGCCTTTCCCTTTACCGCCCAGGGCCCTCCACCCGTCACCATTGGCGCCCCCTATCGTGATTGGTCGGCGCAGGATCCCAAACAGGGTGGGGGGCTGGGCTATGCCAATCAGTTGCTCAAATCTTCCTCAATGTGTGCCAACTGCTTGACCTCCGCCCCCTCCGATGACGCCTTGCGTGACCAAACCATTGCGCTACTCAACAAGTATAACATTATCGGGGTGACGAGCGGGCCGATGGCCTACGTACGACGCTGGCAACAACAAGCCCCGGATCGCATCATTCCAGGTGTGCTGTTTACCATGGGGGACCCTATGCTCACCCTGGACTCGCTGCGGCAGTATTTTCAGACGGGGGCCGTCAAGGTGTTTGGCGAGCTGTGTCTGCAGTATCAGGGCATCACCCTGTCGGATTCGGTGGTCGAACCCTACCTCAAACTAGCCGAAGAGTTTGACGTGCCGGTCAGTGTACACATTGGTACGGGACCGCCGGGGGTGGCCTATTTCGGGAATCCCAAGTATCGGGCCCGCTTGCACAGCGCCTTCACGGCCGAAGAGGCCATGATTCGTCATCCAAAATTGCGGGTGGCCATCGCGCATGCGGGGTGGCCGCTGGGGGATGATTTGCTGGCCACCCTGTATACGCACCCCCAGGCGTATGTGAATCTAGGGGTGATCTGCTATATTTTGCCCCGGGCAGAATTTTATGCCTACCTAAAACGCATCATGGATGCGGGTTTTGGCAAGCGGGTGATGTTCGGTTCGGATCAGATGGTGTGGCCTGGGGCTATTGCTGTGGGCATCCAGGCGATTGAGCAGGCACCTTTTTTGAGCGCGGCTCAGAAGCGGGACATTTTTTACAACAATGCCGCTCGGTTTTTGCGGCTGGATGCGGCTCTTGACGGCCGGAAAGCCGTACGGGGCGATCATGCCAGTAAGAAGTAGGCCCAGCGCGAGGGCAGTGACGTTGCCTGTGCCTTGAGGGAAAACACAGGCAACTTAATCCTATGAAAGGCTCTACCAATTATCCCAAACCGACAAACTAGCTGATCAGGCCAGAAGATCAGGATGTCCCAAATGAGGGCAACCCGGCTTGACAACGACTCTGTCCGGCTGATACGGGAATCAATTTCTGGCCAGCTCAACCGGGCAGGTAATGAACGTGAATAGGCTCACATTTGAGTTAGCCAGTCTACAGCGCGGCTACGTATCACTGTTTTATAATTTTATAGACGGCCCTTTCTTTGTCGTCGCCAACGATCAGCAGGTAAGTCGCCGTTGGCAAGCCGCTGACATCGATTTCGTCGCGAACAGTACCGGGCGCTAGTGATCGGCTGATCATCGGTTGACCGGATAACGTGGTTAAAGTCAGCGGCAGTGGCTTTGTCCTGGGGTGAGTTACATCGATGGACAATCGGGCTTGGGTTGGATTGGGGAAAACGGTTACCCTATCCACTAAGCCGTTTTCGAGCGCCGTAATCATCAGAAACGCGGAATCTGAAAGCGTATAGCCACACTCATTAATCGCTCGCACGGCGTAAAACCCTGTGCCCTGATTCGCCGTGTATTTCTGATTGGTAGCCCCTGGGATTGGCTGTCCCCGGAACGTCCATTGAACCTGACCGGTAAAATTTGTTTGCAACTCACCCGACCCAGACTGAGATACGAGGGGTTTTACCGGTAGCGATTTGACAATGACCGTACTGGAAACAGGATCGCTGCTGCAGAACCCATCGTTACCCACAACGGAAAGCACATACGTATGGGCACCCGGTTTGGGCCAGGTGATGCCAACCGTACTGGAGCGGTCACTGACCAACAAGCTGTCATTAATCCGCCAGTCGTAGCTCAGCTGATCTACCGGCCGAACGCTGTAGGAAACGCTTGTTGCCGGACATGGACTCAACGCCTGCGCTTCCCAGACCGGTGTGGCAGGTCGTGTTCGCACGGGCAGCTGGATGGCCTTTACGTCACTAACACCACACTCGTCCAGCGACCGGACGGTTAATGTATACGTACCGGGCGTAGTAACCGCAATCGTGACCCGACTACGGTTCACGGCCAACTGACCTCCACCCAGCAACTGCCACTCGTAGGAATACGCATCCTGGTTGGTGATCGAGTAGGTTTGCTGAGTCCCCAAACACCCTACCACTTTACCGATGGGTTCGTGAGGCATTGCTGGCGTCTCGCGCAGTAGTACTTTGCCAAGCGCCCCGTAGTAATTATTAGACAAAAATAAGAATTCGTCATCGGCCGTTATCTGGGCAAATCCATTCCCCGCTGCCAGCCCTCCCATTCCCCGCCATGTTCGGCCACCATCTTCGGTCTTGTACAATTGACCACTGCGATGCATGTAGCCAAGATTCGTGTTGACAAACAAACAGGAATGAATGGGCTGGCTGGATGAAGCCGGCAGTTGGGTACTGGACAAGTTAACGGACTGCCAGGTTTGCCCACCGTTGTCGGTTTTGTAAAGTAGCTCCGATTCCCAGGCGAAAGCAATGGCTGGCGTAACCAGTTGCAGGCCGCTCGGAAACATGCCCTTCCCGTCTACGCTGACGCGTAACTTCTGCCAGGTTTGTCCGCCGTCGCTGGTTTTGTACATATCCCCGATGTAATTAGCGTTAACCAGCCCGTTGTTCTCGTCGAGGAAGGACATGGCTATGTTGGGGTTGAACGGCGTAGGCAAAATGCGCCAGCTGAGGCCACCGTCAGTAGTTTTGAGTAGGTCCAGGCCGTCGCGAGAATCGCGCGGGATAACGCCGTACATGATTCTTTCGTTGACGATGACCAGGTTGTAGAACTGCTTGCCGGCCATGGGCAGCGATCGAGAGGCCCAGGTGCGGCCACCATCGTTCGTCTGGCTCACCAGGTAATCGGTCAGAACGATAACCCGCTCCGGATTGATCTGCTTCACGTAGACGGTGCCATTGAGGACCTGCGGTTGCGCAATTTCGTAGTTTTGCCAGCTCTCGCCACCATCCCGGCTCCACAATACAATGGCTTTGGCCCCTGTCCTCGTCGCCGATACGATCGACTGATTGATCCGGCTTACGGCACGGACTGAGTACGGGTCATGGCTGACCGACTGCCAGCTAGCTCCCCCGTCGTAGCTCATGGCAATACTGCGTTCCGGCCCTACCAGGCATCCCGTTTGGCCGGAAAAGCTAAGCCGCGTAAAGTAACCTCTGGCTGGTACGGCGACCGAATCCCAGGTAGCACCCTGATCAACAGATTTAAACAGAAAGGAGCCCTGCCCTATGGATTGATTAGGCCCTGGATATAAACCGCTCACGAACAGGTGACCAGCCGCATTTTGCTTGAGATCCATGATGGCGAGGGTCCGACTGGAAACCGACAGGCGGCTCCAGGTTTCTCCAGCGTTGGTCGTTTTTATCAACCCATTATTGCCAAAAGCAAAACCTACGGATTCAGTTTTGAACCAGACTCGCTGCATGGTTGCGTAGGATTGGTTATCCGTAAATACAGGCACCCAGCTATAGCCCCCATCGTTTGTTTTCAGGACAGAATTTCCTGCCGTCGCGTAACCAACCCGTTGATTGATAAACCAGATAGAGCTGGGATCCCGTAGCCGACTCTCCCGGCCAATCCAGGTATCACCGGCGTCGGTTGTCGCGTAAATCATGCCGTTCTGCCCCGCTGTGAAACCGATCTTGTCATCCACGAAATGAGGAGCTCTTATAAAGGTGTTGGCCGTTAGAGCCTCGCGCCAGCTCTTCCCGCCGTCGCGGGTTTGCAATAAGTTACCGCTACCGCTCACGATATACCCTCGATCGGTACCGTTGAACCGAACGAATGAAAAATAAGCTCTGCCCAGCCGCGGAAAAATAGCGTGCCAGCTTTTTCCGCCATCCAGCGTTTCCAGTAATTGCTGTTGAGTAGATCCGTCCGAGTTCTCTTCAACCAGATACCCCCGGCTGTCGGTAACCATCTGAACATCGGAAAAACTCGTACCCATAATGCGATTGATCGACTGACAGCTCCGAACTGGTCGGATCGCGGTGAGTACGGGGCTATAACCGGATAACTGACTATTGACCTCGGTTCTGAGTCGGTAGTAGTACGTTGGGCCGTTTGCAACATCGGTGTCTGTGTACTGAGTCACGTTGGCGGGTAGCCGGGCGATTTCGGCAAACGGACCTGTTTCGGACAAGCCTCGTTCGATCCGGAAACCCGTTTCGGTCAGGCTATTGTCGCGCCAGGTCAACACTGTCTGATCGCGGGGGCTGGTTGTCGCGACCAGACTATCGGGAAATTCAACGTAGTCGGATTGCAGTTCGCTTAAATCCCGTCGCCAGATTGACGGTCCAAGGATCGTAAATACCGAACGGTTGGATACCGACAGGGCTGTCAGACCGGAAATGTAACGTCGGCGGTCGGTTGGTAAACCGGCGCTGATGTCAATCCAGGTCTTCCCCTGGTCCGTGCTGGCATACACATTCCGGGTGTAGTCTGTCGAAACAAACCAGAACTTATCGGTTACGGCCAGCAGTCGGGTTGACGGTTGCTCAGTCTGGTTCAACCGGGACGTGAGCGTTATGATGCGCCACGCCTGCCGATTCAGATCATACACTCGAAAACCGTCCCGGTTGCTCGTTACTAGCAGACTACCCGTGTTGGTGACCGCGATTTGCTGAATGGAATACTGGCTGTCAAGTAATTTTGTCCACGTCTTACCAGCGTTCGTGGAAAGCAATATTGCCGAAGAGGTATAGGCGAAGAGCGAATCGTTCCGGCAGGCAATTCCTTTTAAGTCCTGGACCGGACTGGTTTGCCAGGTTACGCCATAGTCAGCGGAGAGCAGCACCGCCCCCTCGTAGTCGTACCGGGCCGCGATTAACAACTGGCCATTGGTCGTCAACTGCGAGATATTGGTGAACGGTGACTCAGTTTTGACGCCAGCCCATATTTTACCGCCGTCCGTCGATACGTACAGACCAGCACCGCTGGCGGCAAACAGCCGTCCGTTGAGCTTTACCAGCGATCTGGCGGGAGGATCGGGGTAATTAGGACCGGTCGACGTACCAACGAACGACCAGGTTTGCCCTTCATCGGACGTGTACGCTACGTTCCGACTCGATGTGATACCATTTACTTCCTGAACGACCGATGACCAGGTTTCGTCTCCTTGCGAGTACACCGAAGCGGGCCACCTGGATGACCCCGTAAACACACGCTGCCATTGAGCTTGGACCGGTGCGGATTGAAAAAAACAGATAAGTAGAAAAAAATAAGCAGGTAAACGTAGCGGCATATAAAGAATAAAAGGCGATATGTTTAGTTTTCAGACAAATGACAAAGTACCGAAACCGCGCGAAAAAAGTAGTGCCTTTGCCGGCCCTGTGGGCATTTATTTTTTTACTGAACTGGGGCTGCAAACCCGTCGACCCGGTAGCCGACTCTTTCCCGGATAAAATCATTCTGCAGGACGCCCGATTCAACACCGACAGCACGCAGATCGCCCTGCGCTGGAGCCGCTTGACGCACGCTGATTTTGTGGCCTACCAACTGCTCCGCTCAGAAGATCCGGCTTTCGATCCCGTTACCCGGACGGGAAGTTTCAGCGTTATAGCCCGGATTGATCAGGCTGACTCAACGACGTACGTTGACAGAAACATTCCTTATGCTCCTTATCTGCGTTACGCCGTTGTAGGGCTCTTGTCGACACCGGGCACGCCAGCGCGTATCACCAGTAATAGTGTGGACTGTACGTTACCCCAGCACCCGTTTCTGTTTTCGGTTGATAACAATGGCCCCTATGAGATTCTGTTCCATTCACTGCGCCAGGAATTTTATCTGTTTTATCAATCAGGTTTAATTGAGTCCTACACGCTTCAGTCGAAGCGCGTGGCCAGCTATGCCGACGCCCGATTTGCTATTCTCAATTTTAATCAAACCGAGTATTCATATTATCCGCATATCGATCCTCGAACGGGAGATTTGTATGTTCCGACCGGGTTCTCTTACGTTCGGTTTCCGGGAGGAGATCTCAATAAGGTGCAGTATGTTATGCGTCCTAACGTAGTCTGGTCGCTGGCAACTTCGGAAAATGTGTTTTTTTTATCGAGTGAGGTAATAACGAGCTATGTAGGGGGAAAAGCGTCGGCAGTAGGCGGTTATTACGCTAGACGAGCCGACAAACTAATTGCCTTCCGTAATGACATTAACCCGGTGATTCACCTGCTGGCAATTAGTATGAATAGCTTTCCTACCCGGTCAGTGCTGCATTATTTTAAGCCCACGGGGGAGTATATTTCTACCATCGAGCAGGTCGGTGACGCACCCGTCGACCACCGGATCGTTCGGGTTGCCCCCGATGGCACTTATCTACTGACTTCGAACAAAGGTTCGCTTTTTGATTACAATCTAGTCCTGAAGGGGACACTTGCTGCCAACTCACCGAACAGCGTATACGCGGATTATGCCTTCAGTGACGACAGTCAACTGATCTACGCGGCCAACAGCCAGGTCAAAGCCGTTGATGTCTTTGACAGAAACCTGCGCCGACAACGGTCGCTGCCAATCCGCGGTTATCCGTATCGGTTGTTTAAAGTCAATCGTGAGTTGATGGCAGTCTGCTCACGGTATCCTGTCTCGATGGGAAACGGTTTCCCGCAGAATACCGTTGGACAAGCCTTTGTCGTACGCCTGACCGACTTGTAATCAGATTGCTCAACGCCTGCCGGTGGAGGAGGGAAGGCATCAGGCCATTAAGCTGGGGGGCAAGATTTTGGTTTACCTGTTATCAGAGCCGTGCGCTGATTCGGTAAACGCAGACTGGACGGACGCTTGTGTCAACGTAATGGTGTGCAGCCCTGACGCGAACTGGTAGCGTACGGTCAGTCCGTACGTATCGCCGATCTGCTTCACGATCGCCAGCCCAAGTCCGACGGATTCCTGAACGCTGGTTTCTTTCTTAAACCGCTGAAACAGCGCTGCTGTATCCGTTACAGGAGCCGGACCGGTGTTACTGAGTGACAGCAAATGAGTGTACGACTGCACCTCAATGCGCCCGCCCGGGTAGTTGTGCCGGATGGCGTTACTGACCAGATTCGACAGTAAACTCTCGGCCAGAAAAGCGGGTAACGTAGCGTAGAACGCCTGATCCGGGTTCACTTCGGCCCGAATGGTGATTTCCTTATGGTGCAGCACCTCCTCCATATCCGTCAGCCGCTGCATGAGCTCATGGGTCAGATTGATGGGCTGGGCGTCAACGAATTGATGATTCTCGATCTTGGCCAGCAGTAATAGCCCCTGGTTCAGCCGCGCCATGCGCCGGGATGCCTGGTAAATAGCTTCAATCCAGGTAGTTTGCTCCTGTGTCAACTGCTCCGATTGAATGAGCTGCTCGACCTTGGCGTTAATCAGTGCCAGGGGGGTCTGCATCTCGTGGGAGGCATTTTCCGTAAACTCCTTCAGGCTTCGGTAATCGTGCTGCATCTTGTCGGCCATCTTGTTGAAGACGTCGTTCAGCTCGGTGAACTCGGTAATGCTGGAGGGTTCTAGTTGTAAGGGGCTGCTTTGCCGGATATCAAAGCCTTTGATGCGCGACAACGTATCGTAGAACGGGTGCCAGAGCCGCCCCGACAGCCGACTCTGAAACCAGAACGTTCCCAGCAGGAGCAGGCCCAGAAACAGGAGCATGGCCAACGTAATGGCTTCAATCAGCCGAAAGGTCTGGATTAGTGATTTCCGGATTTCAACCCGGTAGAGCTGACCCTTAATGGGGGCGTAAAAAGCCAGCTGCCGGAAGGGCGTGACCTCGTTGTCGTAGCGGTTAAGAATAAGCGTGTCGGTCAATACGTCGCCCTCAACCGGCCGATTACTCACCGGCATGATCTCAATTTTATTTTCGACGAAATACGGGCTGCTCGACCAGGTATCGTGCGTCCGGATGTAGGCTTCGAAATCCTGCTTTTCGATCTGCAGTCGGGTTTCAACCTCGTCGTAGATCAGGTACCGGATGATCTGGTAGAACGCCAGCGCGGTCAGCAGGTAAATGACCAGCGAGAAGGCGAAGTAGATCCGGTTGGTTTGGGCGAGTAGTTTCAAGAGGGACTGAATTTATAGCCGATGCCGTACACCGAACGCACGTAATCGCCCGCGCCTTTTTCGAGTAATTTGCGACGCAGGTTTTTGATGTGCGAATACACCATATCCAGCGAATCGGCCGAGTCGATGTTGTCGCCCCAGAGGTGTTCGGCAATGGACATTTTCGTCAGAACAACGTCTACATTGGACAGAAAATACAGCAGCAGGTCATACTCTTTTCGCGAGAGGGGGGTTGGCTGATCGGTCACATAAACCAGCCGCGACTGGGGTACCACCCGGATTTCCTCAAACCGGATTTCCGTTTGTCCGCCAAACTGCCGCCGACGTAACAGCGATTTTACCCGCGCGTTCAACTCCGAGAGGTGAAACGGCTTGGTCAGGTAATCGTCGGAGCCAATTTCCAGACCCTTTAGTTTGTCTTCCAGTGAGTTACGGGCCGAAATGATGATTACGCCGGTTGTTGCTTCCAGCCGCTTCAGATTCTGAATCAATTGAAGACCATCCCCATCGGGCAGCGTCAGGTCGACAATGACGCAGTCGTACGAATAAAGATAGACCCGTTCATCAGCCTCCTGAAACGTAGCGGCCGTTTCGCAGATATACCCCTCCCGGCTCATGTAGGCCGTAATACTTTCGGCCAGACCCTGTTCATCTTCGACTACCAGCACTTTCATACGTTACCTGCCAAGTAAATCTCTAAGGTAGTGGTCAATTCTGGAAAGATTTGGGAAGTTCGCGTTCGCAATCGTCCGGAGAGAATCACCGTTCATCGTCGGATCTGCCACGTATACGTAACAAAGCTACCCGGAGTGGAAATTCGATCTGTGTACATTACTTAATAGCTTTGACCAATGGAAGAGCTAATTGCCTATCTGCTTGAATTTGGTCACCTTGACGGTCAGCAACGGGAGCTGATTCAGACGAAGGCCAGACACCGGCACATCGCCAAAGGGGCTTATTTTGCCGAAGCGGGGAAAATCTCCACGCAGATAGGCTACGTAACGGACGGCGTTTTTCGGGTCTGTTATTACGATAAGGTAGGTGACAGCTTCACCCGGTACTTTGTTTACGAAAACCGATTTGTGGTTGATGTTAACAGCTTTCGCGACGATAAGCCTTCCACCGAGTACATTGAAGCCATTACGGATTGCCAGTTATTGGTCTTTTCCAAAGAAGACTTTACGCAGCTGGCCGCGCTTATTCCCGGGTGGCAGGATATATTCGTTAAAATCACGTCCTACGTACTGGAAAACAAGTTGAAATTTACCAGCAATATGCTGGTGCAGGACGCCCAGAAACGATACCTAAATTTTTTGGATCACTATCCAGGACTGGCCAATCGGGTTCCGCTCACTATGCTGGCCTCTTACCTGGGCATCACCCCGTCCTCGCTCAGTCGAATCCGAAAAAAGATTACCTGACGCATTTCTTGCCAATTGGCAATTGTGCTGACCAGGAGATCGCTCAACTTTGTTTCATCACTAACAAGCAACAAGATGGAATCGACGAATCTCCTCAGACAGATTGAGTTTATCAAGGAGGTAGACAAGCTGAAATACATCCTTCGCAAGACGAAGCTGCTGAACAGCAATCGCAACGAGAATGACGCCGAACACAGCTGGCATCTGGCCTTGATGGCTCTTGTTCTGGTTGATCACGCGAATTTTCCGGTCGATCTGCTCAAGGTCATCAAGATGCTGCTGATTCATGATATTGTCGAAATAGACGCGGGCGACACGTTTATTTATGACACGCAGAAGAATCATACCAATACGGTTGAAGAGCGGAAAGCCGCTCAACGAATCTTTGGCCTACTGCCCGATGAGCAGGCCGCGGACTTAATCGCCATCTGGGAAGAGTTTGAGGAGAACCAGACCAACGAAGCTAAGTTTGCCCGGGCTATGGACCGGCTCGAACCCCTGTTGCAGAACACGTCGAACAATGGCGGGACCTGGGCCGAATTCGACGTAAAGTATGAGCAGGTGTATTCCCGGAAACAGGTTATCCAGCAGGGGTCTGACCGGATCTGGCAGTACGCAGATCAACTGCTCAATGACAGTGTTGAGAAAGGAATCTTAAAAAAATAAGTAATCCGACAGCCCGGAAAGCGGCTGCTGATTAACTAGGCCTAGTAACAGCAGGCTACCGAATAACAGAGCCTCAACGATACGTTGTGTCAGCCCTCTGATAGGAATGCCAGGAACAGACAGGAGAACCGCCCCGGTGACTACTACGCCCGCTGCCAGCGAAAACAGGCTGTAACCGGCAATGGTGGGACCGGGGCTCAACTGGCTTAGCCAGTAAGCTCCACCGAGGTATTCAATGCCCCCGCCCAGGTTGTGCAGCTGCTGCCGCCCGCTGCCCGACGCAGGCGAACCAACATCGCAGGGGAACAGGGCCGCTATGACGTAACCCGCACCAACGCAGGTTGCCAGACCAGTCGTAGTTTTATCTTCCGTCAGCCAGGCTGCCAGCCACAAAAGTAACCCCACGGGCAGAAACAGGCCATAACTTACCGGCCGTGTAAGGGGAGTACCTATCTCTCCCAGTTCACTGATGGTGTCCCGCCAATGGCTGTACCCCGGTTTTCGTGAATTAGCATACAGCATGCCGACTACAAGCCATAACGTACTGACAAGGATAAAGAAAAACGGCATGAGCGATGAGCACCTGGTTGCGAAAGAGTCGGCTCAAAAGTGGGGCTCAATGCCGAGTAGCGGGTGGCTTTTTTGATAAAAGGCCGTAGGAACTGACAGCAAGCGGAAGAGCCTGACTACCAGGGGCAGAAAACAAAAAAGGCTGGTCGTAATGCGACCAGCCTTTCCGGTGTTGAATACAACCTGAATTGAAAAAGCAATTTTGGTAACCCGCGCTCCTTCGGGTTTGATGAGTTAAAGTTGGCTGCTTAAAAGAAATAATCCAAATTTTTTCTCAAATAATACCGTTTTACTGAGCGAACGGTCCAAAACTACGGCTGTTGTCAGGTCTAACTAGTTAGCTGTTCGATTCGCGCTTGTGAATAGGGGCCAGAATCTGGTGGTCGACATAGAACGTACCGAACGGAATAAACGAGGCCAGCAGGACTTTCCAGCTCGTTTCGGTAAACTTCCAGTGGTATTCAATGCCTACGCTAATGGTGTTGATAACGAAAAACACAAAGAACAGACCGTGAACCGGGCCGATGCTTTTGACCCAGCTCGGGTCGTTATAAGCGTACTTCAGGGGCATGCCGATACCGATTAGAACGAGCAGGGAGACGCCTTCGAGGAAAGCGATTAGCCGGAGTCGGCCGATTTTGGTGGTGAAGAAAGTTTGCATGGTTAAAACGGACGAAAATAAGGACGATTGGCCAGCGGTGAGAATGGCCAGGGAATTGCCGCAAAGATGACCAGCAGAGCTAGCGCAAACCAAATGGTCATGGTCCTGAATTTGGCCTGATCGGTCGGTTGCCGCTTGGCCGCCGACGAGCCGATCGTGATCAGCACGATGGCGACGGTCATCAGCAGGACATGCGTTAGGCCGAAAAACTGCACGGTGGCATTCTTGCTGGCTTCGGTATAGTGACTCCGGAAGTAACTCACCAACGGGCTATTGAAATACAACAGATACCCCAGTATCAATTGAACGTGGGCAATAGTGGCCGTGGTATGCCGCAGCAGATTATCGAATTTCGTAAACGGAACCGAACCGGAGAAACCCCGGACACCCCGGTAGATGCCGTACACCAGACTCAACAGCACCATCCACCGCCAGTAGGAGTGGAGCACTAACAGGATTGAATACATCAGAAAGGTAATACAAGATTGAGCGCCGTAAAATCAGGTACTATATGGGTAAGCGTACGCGTACGTGCTACGCTGCAAAGTTCTGTCCCAGTACCAAAACTCGTTAGGACAGGTAACGCCAGTTTTAGGACAAATCAATCATCTTTTGGAAAGTAGATGGCGTAATACCTTCCTGCTTTTTAAACAACCGTGTGAAATAGGCCTGATCCGTAAATCCAACGTCGGCGGCTACAAGGCTGATGGACGTAGTTCGCTGACTCAACAGGACTTTAGCCTCCAGTACAATGGCTTCGTCAATCCATTTCGTCGGCGATTTTCCCGTAATGGCCTTGACGGTCTTGTTTAAATGGTTCGGTGTAATGTGCAGCAGCGTCGCGTAATCGGTAACACGGTGGTGGGTCCGGACGTGCGTAAACAGTAACTCTTTGAAGCGGTTGGTCAGGCTTACCGCTGAGGTTTGTGTGCTGCCCGACATAGGCGTATACGCCCGGTTGATTTCGCAGAGGAGCGTAATCAGATACGGTTGAATAATGTCCAGGTTATTTAGTCCGTACTCGGCATAATCAAGCAGAATTCGGGAAAAGAGGTGCTCAACAAACTGGCCTGTCTGCGCATCCAGACTGATCCGGGGGTTGCCCCAGACGCGCAGAAACTCGAAGTCTTTCAAGCGCTCGCTGCTGAATTTGCCGATCAGAAAATCGTCGTGGAAACTACAGAGATAGCCTCTGTTGACATCCTTTTCGCAAAACGAAAACACCTGCCCGGCAGGCACAATTAACACCTGCCCCGGCTGAATGGTGTACGTGTCACTTCCAATCTTCATCGTGGCCGCCCCCGAGGTCAGGAACAGCATCGAATGGATGGTGGCCCGCGTTGCGGGTACCGGTCGGGTTACGTGTTTGTACATATCCTCCACCCGAACAATCAGAAACTTGTTGACATCGCCCTTGAGCCGGGCCACCAGTTCCGGCGAAGGCATGAACTTCGACGTAAAGACCCGGGGTTCGTAGAGATTTATAGGGTCGGTGTCCTCCTTCATGGCTTAACGAATATCCTGGGGACTTAGCGGGACAAAATGCTTTTGGTTCAGCGGGAGATTAGCGGGCGTCCAGTCAACGTCGCGTACGAACGCAAACGCCCGAACGGGGCAGTCGGCTACGCGGCAGTAGTGGCAGCAGGCCTGTTCGCAGGGGTCCGAGTGGACAAAGATTTCGACCTCGTTGTTAAAGCCGTCTTTCAGCGTATCTTCAAACAGATGAACCTGGTTATGTACCTGTTCCAGTTGCCAGTAATAGGGCAGGGTCAGGTGGCAGTCGACGTGCAGGTCAGCCCCGTAGCGCTGCACCCGCAGGTTGTGAACGTCGATCCAGTTCTCGTCCCGGTGCACGTTCAGCAGGGTAACCACCCGTTCCAGCGTCGGTACGTCGGTCGCGTCCATGAGCCGGGCTACCGACTGCCGGATGAGCTGAAATCCGTTGTAAACGATCACAAACGAGATCAGCAGCGACAACGTGCTGTCGATCCAGAACTGACCCGTCAGTTTGATCAGCGCCACGCCCACCATAACAACAACGCTGCTGAGCGCATCTGTCATCAGGTGCCGCCCATCGGCGTCGAGTGCCAGTGAGTTGGTTTTTGCCCCGGACCGGATCAGGCTCCAGCCCACAAAGCCGTTGGCCACCGCCGTTACGCCCACCAGCGCAATACCCCAGTCGAGGTGGCTGAGCGTTTTGGGTTCAAAGTAGGTGAGAATTGCCTGCCAGAAAATGACGATTCCGGCCGAAAGGATCATCGCGCCCTCAAAACCCGACGACAGAAATTCGATTTTCCCGTGCCCGTACGGGTGGTTCTGGTCGCGGGGCTGACCAGCCAGGTAAATGCTGTAGAAAGCAAAGCCGCTGGCAATGACGTTGACGATGGATTCAACGGCATCGGTCAGAATCGCCGTTGAGAACGTCAGGAAATAAGCCGTAAATTTTATGACCAGCAGAACAAGGCTCATCCCCAGCGAGATGCCCATCCAACGGTATTTCAGTTGTTGTGAAGTCAGCATAGTGCAGCAAGCGCAGGTTCCGGTCAGGATGACCTGGTCAGGTGAGACCGGGTAGTACGACGCCCGGTTAGCATCGACGGTGGCTGAGTGCGAATCCGGCCACAAAGGTAGCCAATCGTAGACGAAAAGTTCGTACTTTCGTCGGCATGAACGAAGTTGTAAACCCCTGGCAAACGCTCAATTCGGCCGTTAAATACGAAAATAACTGGTTGGCGGTCAGGCATGAAGAAGTCATCACACCTGCCGGATCGCCCGGTATTTACGGCGTTGTCAGTTTCAAAAACAAGGCGACCGGCGTCGTTCCCATTGACGCCGACGGCAATACGTATCTGGTTGGGCAGTACCGCTACCCCCTGAACGAATATTCCTGGGAAATCCCGGAAGGCGGCTCTCCGCTGGGTACCGATCCGCTCGATTCGGCGAAGCGAGAGCTGAAAGAAGAAACGGGGCTGGAAGCCGCCAAATGGACCCAGCTTTCCCGCATCCATACCTCCAACTCCGCCACGGACGAAGAAGGGTTTATCTATTTAGCCGAGGAACTGACCGAAGGCGAACACGAGCCCGAAGAAACCGAAGATTTGAAAGTCTGGAAATTGCCACTGGCGCAGGCCGTCGATATGGTGATGAACAGCCAGATCACCGACGCCATCAGCGTGAGCGGGTTGTTGATGGTAGCGCGGCTGCGCGGGGTTTAAAGGGTAAAACAAACCTTCGCCTGCTCTTTCCGGTTGTCAGACTCAACTAACCGATCCTTTAATCGTTCGTTTGCCTGTGCTTTTTTTACCAATACTATACGGCTTTCTGGTCGGAGTGGCGCTTTGCCTGACGTTCGGAACCGTTTTCTTTGCCCTTATTCAAAACAGCGTCGATAACGGCTTCCGCTCCGGAATGAAAATCATTCTGGGGGTGATTGTAGGCGATACGTTGTTTGTGCTGGCGGCCCTGCTCGGTACGTCGTTTCTACCAAAAATCGACGGCTTTGAGTACATCATGGCGGGCGTTGGCGTCGTGTTCCTGACGGCCATGGGACTGGTCAATATTTTGAAAGGAACCCCCCGGCTGGCGTATCCCAAAACCAGCTTCGGTAACTTCATCTATTACTTTACGACCGGCTTTTTCCTGAATGCGCTCAACCCGGTCAACTTCGTATCCTGGGTAGCGATCGTAGCCTACATCCGGACGCATTTTCATTACACCGACGCCCAGCAATACGCGTTTATGAGCGCCAGCCTGGTAGGCGTTTTTCTGACCGAAACGGCTCTGGCCTATTACGCAAACCGCCTGAAGCGATTCTTTACCCCCCGCGTGGTGCTGATTTTCAACCGCGTTACGGGCGTTGTTTTCCTGATTGGGGCTGTCAACATCGCCTATTCCCGGCTCTACGAACCGTTGGTTGCTTATTTGCACCGGTAGCGAAGGCTGGTAAAAGAGTAGAGAAAAAGAAAACAGACGGAAGAAAAAAGACCAGTTCGTGTCGTTTCTCTTACGTCTGTTGGCTGTCTTTCTTCTTCTGTCTAACCTCGTTCATCTACATACCCATGAAATTTCTGTACCGCCACTGGCCCGATCTGAGTGCGGGGCTGGCTTTGTGCTGCCTGCTGCATCTCTACGATAACATGACCCTGTCCGATGTATCGTTTCTGCTTTTGCTCAACTTTACGGGGCTGCTGGCGCAACAGTATGAGCAGTATAAATTTCCGGGCCTGTTTCCCCGCCGGCTGAATGAACTGGCGTACCAGAGCAATCAGCCTGATAATTATCCGCTGAATCCAACGTCAGCCTTTGTACTGAATAGCCTGTTTGGGTGGGGACTCTACGGATCGGCGGCTTTTTTCGGCGACCAGTGGCTCTGGTTGGGAGTTGCTGTTGTCGTTGTTTCCGTCGGAAGCTGGGTATATTACATCTGGTTGTTCAACATCCGGGGCCGACAAGTTTACGCACCCGGTATGGTGGCAGGCTGTCTGTTTTCCCTCCCTGCGGCCGGATATTTTGTGTGGTATATCCTGGCGTATCAGGTTGCAGCGCCGGTCGATTACGGACTTGGTTTACTCCTGGGCGTAGGTGTACTGCTGCTCCCAAGATGGGTAGTCCGCTGGCTGGCCGATCCGAATACGCGTTACGTTTTTTAGCACGTTTGCCGTACTCTGTTCGTGACGGATCGAATCGGCCAGTTCGGCAACGGACTATTGGTGCGGCTGGGCATACCCCCGTTCGGCCAGAAAACCTTGCCAGTCGGCGATGAGCGCTTTCTTCAAAACGCGGGGAAACTTATGCTGGCCCCCCATTTTTCCCTTCCGATTCATCCAGTCGTAAAACGTAGCGGTCGGCAGTACGGTCACGGTTACCTCCTTGAGGGCGTGCTGCCGCTCGGTGGCGTAGTCGTCGTTTAAGTCTTTCAGATGTGTATCGAGTCGGTTGCGGAGTTCCGTTGCATCTACCGCGTCGTCCGTTCCTACGTACCAGTGGTGAGCAAACAACGTATCGTAGGGTACCCCGGCCACGGTAAACTCCCGAACCGCAATGCCCAGATCGTCGGCTGTCATTTCGAGCGCCTTATTCATGTTATCGACCGACAGGTGCTCTCCGCACAGGCTCAGGAAGTGCTTCGTGCGGCCCGTGATAACGATTTCCGATTTGCTTTTGTCGACAAAACGAATTGTATCGCCAATAAGGTAACGCCAGGCACCCGAGCAGGTTGACAGCAGCAGCGCATACTCCTTTCCTTCCTGCACCTCGTCAATCATCAGCGTTTCCGGTTTCGCCACCAGCTCACCGTCGGCGCTGAAGTTCTGCTCGTTGAAGGGAATAAACTCAAAAAACAGGCCGTTGTCCAGCACCAGCTGCATACCGGCCGCGTTGGGGTGCGACTGGTAGGCAATGAACCCCTCAGACGCCAGATACGTCTCGATATACGTAATAGGGTGGGCGAGAAGCTTCTCGAAACCCTGCCGATACGGCTCGAACGACACCCCGCCGTGGCAGAAGACCATCAGGTTCGGCCAGACATCGTGAATGGTTTTTACGTTATATCGGGCAATGATCTTCTCCATCAGCAGCTGAATCCAGGCTGGTACGCCCACTACGTAGCCAATATCCCAGTTGCCGGCCTGTTCGGTAATCTCGTCGAGTTTCAGCGCCCAGTCCCGCTCGCGGGCAATGTCTTTTCCCGGTTTATAGAACCGCTGAAACCAGAACGGAATTTTGCTGGCTGTAATGCCACTCAGATCGCCTTCGTAGTGTCCTTCGCGGGCGTTGAGCTGTGTGCTGCCGCCCAGCATCAGGTACCCTTTTTCGTACAGGGTCGACGGCAGATTCTGGTAACGACCCAGCGTCAGAATCTGGCGGATGCTGGTCCGCTGGATGGCTTTCGACATGGTTTTCGTTACCGGAATGTATTTGGTGGCCGCTTCCGACGTGCCCGAACTGAGCGCGAAATATTTGACCCGGCCCGGCCAGGTAATGTCGCGTTCGCCAGCCAGTGCCCGGTGCCACCAGGTATCGAAAATCCGGTTGTAATCGTGGATGGGTACGTTCTGTTTATACAAGTCGTAGAACGCTTTGCTCTTGTCGGTTTCTACGGCGCTGAGCAGCGCATCGAACTGGTACGTTCGTCCAAATTCGGTGAACTGGGCTTTTGAAATAAGTTTTCGGAAGGCTTTGCGCTGCTGCCGAATAGGGTTGGATCGACGGAGCTGAACGGCGGAATTCGTGAGCCGGATTCCGTTTTTGAGCATTCTGCCTAATAATGCCATGAGAAGTGCGTACTTACAGGTTCCAGTTTTTCAACGTATCGAGCATGCCGTAGGCGGTCATATCATACTGACATGGTACTACAGACGTGTAATTCTGCGACAGCGCATACTCGTCGGTGTCTTCGGCGTGGGTGTCGTAATTGACAAACTCGCCCGCCAGCCAGAAATACCGGCGGCCGTGAGGATCGCGTCGCTCGTCGAAGACCTCCTGCCATTTGGCATTGGCCTGCCGACAGATGCGGATACCCTTTAGCGGCTCGGCGGATTTAGCCGGGAAGTTAACGTTCAAAGCCGTGCCGCGTTTCATGCCGTTCGTCAAAACCGCGTCGGCAATGGAAAGAATGTGATCGTGGGTATGCGAAAAATCGGGTTGCCGGGTGAAATCCCCCAGCGAAAAACCGATAGCCGGAATCCCTTCGATGGCCGCTTCAATAGCCGCCGACATGGTACCCGAATACAGGACGCTGATCGCCGAGTTGCTCCCGTGGTTGATGCCACTAACGACCAGATCAGGGGTGCGGTCTTTCAGAATATGGTGTTTGCCGAGCTTCACGCAGTCAGCGGGAGTACCCGAACATTCGTAGGCCGGTACGTCACCGAAAATATCAGAAGGGTAGAGCCGGATGGGGTTGGCAATTGTAATAGCATGGCCCATACCCGACTGAGGGCTGTTGGGCGCTACGACGACCACCGAGCCCAGCTGCTTCATCAGGTCTACCAGCGTTCGGATGCCATGTGCCGTAATGCCATCGTCGTTTGAAATCAGGATCAGAGGTTTTTTATCGGCCATGTACCATTGCGTTTCGTTATATGGCCGCAAAAGTACGTAAATACGCCCGAAACGCGGCTGAAACTTACGCGGACGGGTGTATGACAAGCTTATTTATTGACAGGATTACAGGATTTTGATACGTTGAAAGTCCTGTAATCCTGTCAGAGAAAAAGGGGTAAATTGTACCAACAGTGTCAGTCAGATTAAACGTGTCTAACACCGTGCGCGGCTCCTGTGGATGCAAATGCATCGCTTATGCCGTACATTGCGTAACGATCTATCTATGAAAACACTATCCGTAACGTGTCTGATGCTGCTGGCGTCGCTGGCAGGTGTGGCCCAGAGCCTTCCCATTCTCGACCAGAATCCGTTCAGCCTGCGTTGGTACCAGATCAAGACTCCTCATTTCCGAATGCTGTACCCGCAGGGGCTGGATACCACTGCTCAGCGTACCGCCCAGCGTCTGGAAAGCCTCTACGAGCCTGTCAGCGCGACGCTGGGCAGAAAGCCCCGACCCATTTCGGTTGTGCTCCAGAATCAGACAACGGGCAGCAATGGCTTCGTTACGTTATACCCGCGCCGGTCGGAGTTTTTCGCCGTCCCGCCCCAGGACCCCGGCCTGCTGGGTACGTACAACTGGCTCGATCTGCTGGCCGTGCATGAGTTTCGGCACGTTGTTCAGTACGACAAAGCGTTGCAGGGCTACGGACGGGTGCTGTACACGCTGCTGGGTAACGCTGGTTTGTTCTTCCCCATTATTACCGTGCCCGACTGGTTTGCCGAGGGCGATGCCGTGGGTACCGAAACCGTGCTGAGTACCAGCGGCCGGGGCCGGATTCCGAACTTCGACCTGGGTATGCGGGCCAATCTGCTGGCCGGGCGTCGGTTCGGCTATCCCAAAGCGGTTGGCGGTTCATATCGCGATAACGTACCGAATCACTACGTACTGGGGTATTTCATGACGAACTACCTGAAACGGGAGTACGGCGCTGACATCTGGGGCCGGGTACTGGACCGGAACTACCGCCGGTTTCCCTGGCCATTCGCGTTTTCGGCCAGCATCAAAAACGAAACCGGACTGCGGACCGAAGATCTGTATCGGAAAGCGATGGACGACCTGACGGAGGTCTGGCAGCAACAGCAGGCCAGACTGACGGTGACGCCCGCCACGAATTTTCCGGTTCGCGCCGAGAAGCAGGCCAGCCGCCGACCCGTTTTTACCAACTATCAGCACCCGCAATTTCTTACTGATTCGACGGTGGTGTGCGTAAAGAGCGGGCTGGGGGATACACCCCGGCTGGTTATGCTGGATCGGAACGGGCAGGAACAGACGCTATTCGTGCAGGGCTTCCCGAACGATCCCGACATGCTGTCGGCAAAAAACAATACCGTTTTCTGGATTGAGTTTGGTTATGATCCGCGCTGGGGGCAGCGGGTGTATTCCAACGTGCAGCGGCTGGACGTAACGTCGGGGCAGTACACGCACCTGACAAAAAAGACCCGCTATACGGCCGTGGCTGTGTCGCCCGATACGAGTCGGCTCATTGTCGTTGAAAATACGGCGGACTACAAAACCCGGCTGTGTATCCTGAACGCCCGGACAGGAAAGCTCTTGAAGGTACTGCCCAACCCGGATAATGAGTTTTACCTGCACCCCCGCTGGCGGGATAACCGGACGGTCGTGGCTGTTGCCCTGCGCGACCGGCAAAAAACGATTCAGTCGATTGATGCCGAAACCGGTCAACAGACCGATCTGCTACCCCGAGCCAACGAGAATATCAGTCATCCGCAGCCCTGGGGTAACTACGTACTATATAATTCCCCCCGGTCCGGTATCGATAATATTTACGCGGTAGACGTTCGCTCGAAACAGATTTTTCAGGTAACCTCCCGACCGCTGGCGGCTTACCACGCGGCCGTATCGCCGTCGGGTACGAAGCTGGCATTCGATGATTTTAACGCTACTGGCTACCGCATTGCCGACATGGCGCTCACGCCTGATACCTGGAAGCCCGTGTCGGCGAATCCCGCCCGACGGGATCAGACGCAGCTTGTTCAATTCTTCGGTAACCTACCCAAAGTTGACCCAGCAGCCGCCCAGGGGCGCCGGATTCTGGCCGACTCCGTTCCGGCAACGCAACCTCCGGTAGCTCGGCGTTTTAACCGACTGGCCCACGCCCTGAATATTTATAGTTGGGGGCCTGTGGTGAGCAGCACAGGGCAGTCACTGGCCGTTGGCCTGAATTCGCAGGACATTCTGAGCACAACTCAGTTCAGTGTCGGGTACGGGTATAACCAGGCCGAACGGGTTGGGAACTTCTTCGCGAACCTGAGTTATCAAGCCTTATATCCCATTATCGATCTGAGTTTTCAGCATGGCAACCGCAATACGTCTATTTACATTGACCGCAGGGGGCCACTCGATAGTCTGCGAACCGATCAATGGCAATACGATCAGTTAACGGCCGGAATACGACTACCGCTGAACCTGACCAGCTCCAAGTACGTACAGAACATGAACCTGTCGGCCTATTACAGTTACCAGCACGTAACGGGCTATGACCTCCCCCGCCGGTACCTTACGGAGGTAGGGTTTGCCGGTTCGCTGAATGCGCTGACTTATGGATTTAACTACTCGCGGCTGCTGCGACTGAGCACGCGCGACCTTACTTACCGGTGGGGACAGACGGTGTCCGTTACGTACCGGACAACGCCATTTGGCGGGATGCTCAACGCACATCAACTGGGCATACAGGCCAACCTGTTTGTTCCTGGTCTGCTGAAACACCATTCGATTCGCCTGCGTGGAGGTTACCAGCAACAACGGGCTACGGATACGTATCGATTCAGCCCCCTGATTTTCTACCCGCGTGGACAGGCTTACGTCAGCGACAATAAAATACTGGCGGGTAGCGCTGAATACCATTTCCCCATTGCCGACACGCATTGGTCGCTGGGCCGGTTTGTTTACGTACAGCGGATCAAAGCGTCGGCGTTTTTCGATGCCGCTAATGGGCAGAGTGTGTTGCCAACGGCACCCACCACGAGCCAGACCCGGCGCAGCTATCAGACCGCCGGGCTGGACGTATCGTTTATTTTCAACGCACTACGTCTGCGAACTCCGTTTGAAGTAGGTGCCCGGTTTATCTATAACATGACGACTCGGCAACCGTTGATTCAGCCACTCGTTGTGGATATCGGATTTTAGAAATGGCCTATCCGGTGGGTACGCCCATCAGGAGCACAAAAAGCAAAAGCGAATCTAAAGGAGGAAGGGGGGAGGATGGAGAAGGGAACACGGAAAAAAGGAAACGAGGAACAAGGAGGAAAAGGGCTTAGATGCTTTCCTCCTTGTTCCTCGTTTCCTTTTTCCTACTTGAGCGTCAGCAAATACCCAATCGTGAAGTTTGCGTCCCAGTCGAAGACGAACTGATCGGTACCGGTGGCGTTGGCAATGGATTTGTAGATGTTGAGACCCGCTTTGGCTTTGGCGTCTTCGAGTTTGTAGGCCGAAGGCGCATCCAGAACCGTATACCGCTCTTTACCCTTCCGAACAGCTTTGGCCAGTTCGAACGGAACCCCGCCGATAATGAAGCAGGTTTTGCGGTGATCGCTGGGTATCTGCTTGGCTTTGACCGATACCTCCGACGCTACCTTGTCGTCGGGCGTGCTGTTCTGATAATACTTGGCCCCGTAAGTTTCCAGCGCTTTTGTCGAGCCACTTTCTTTCCAGGAAATTTTCGTGTTTCCCGAGCCGATGTCAACAACATACGAGTTGTCAGCGTACTCGGCAGGTAACACCGACCGCAGGGCCAGCGAGCCTTCCTGTTCGGGTGTTACGGTATTAACGACGTAGTTCAGGGTTTTCAGCGCTTTGATGATCTTCTGCGTGCCTTCGGCTTTTACTGCACCCGAACTGACCACGAAATGAATGTCGCGGCCACCGACGCCGAAGTCCAGCATTTTGCCAATGTAGCTTTTCAGTCCGGCCCGAACGTCATCATCCGACGCCATGTTTTCCAGCACCAGGCTGTTGCCGAACTCAGCTTTTTCGAGCTTCCAGCGCTTCTGATCGTCCACGCGGATGATGAACGAGTTAAAACCGCTGGCGCCCAGTTCAACCACGCCTTTCAGCTTGCCATTTTCCGGGGCTGGGGGCGTAAAGTCAAACGGCCGCCGGGCACCGCTGGTACTGCTGGCTTCGTCCGACGACTTACTATCCGATGCCATCGATTCTTCAACTGTTTCTTCCGCCCTTTCATTGTCAGTGCGGGGCATCGTCTGCGACTCCGTATACTCCTTTTCGGGGGCAATCTTGCGCAGGGCTTCATTACCGCCAAAGTAGCGGAATCCGAAATAAATGGCAGCCACAATCAGGGCTGTAATAAGCAGCCGTCCGGCCACGGTTAAGCGTTGCATATATCAATGAGTGATTGAGTGAATGAGCGAATGAGTGACTAAAAATGCGGATGAATGGAGTATTCGCTCAATCGCTTAACCACTCATTCGCTCAATAAAAAGACTAATCTAATAGATTCCTGTATCCCGCATCCTTGGGCGGGTTGATCTGGCCGGGTTGAGGGGCGGTGATAGGGTTGGCTTTCTGGGCATCCAATTGGACCATCTTGAATTCACCTTTGTTGTAGGCTTCCAGCAGCGCGACGCCTTTGTCAGACAGGACGCCGTTCTGGATATCCACCCCATTGATGAAGTCCATCGACAGGTCCATGGCCCGTTTCATTTCCCCCAGCTTCTGGCTCATGTCGTCCTGAATATATTCCATCGACTGGTCGAAGTAAAACTTCTTGTCGGGGTCGCCTTTGAAGATGCTGACGGCCGTCTTCAGCGCGTTCGAGCTTTCCTTCACGATTTGGTACTCCGTTTCTTTCAGGCGTACCTTAATCTCGGTTTCCTTGATGATATAGTCGGCACTCTGGTTTACCTTTTCCATGAAAGCCAGCACCGTTTTAATGTTGCGCTGCAGCGGCTGGAGTTTTTCGTTCATCTCCTGCAAACCCGCCCCTTCAATGGTGGCCAGCTGGGCCTGCTCGCGCATACCGGGCCGATCGGACATGGAGTTGGCCTTGTTGGCCTCGGCGAACTTCTGCTTGATCGACTCATTATTTTCGTTAATCTTTTTGTTCAGCTTCACCAGCTGACCGGCCAGCGTATCGATCTGCCCCTGCATCTGCTGCCGCTTCTTCTTGAGATCGTCGATGTAGATCTTCATGATTGCGATCGGGTTCAGCTGGATTACTGTGCCCGTAATGCTGCGCATCAGCGACTTGAACAGGAAGAAAACCGCCGTCCGTACGTCGCGGCTGGTAAAGAGAAAGATCAGGACGCCCAGCGCGCCCAGCAGCAGCGATAGCTCGAGTACGTTGGACGTAACGCGGATCAGGAATTCGACGATGCGGTTGAAATACACCAGCCCGAATCCGGCGATACCGGCCAGCACAATCATGCCCAGCATACCTTCGGGGCGGCTCCAGAACGAACGCTTTTCGACGTCCGTACTACCGCCTAATTGAGAAAAGTCAGGAGTTGCCATTTGCTTTAGTTGACAGAAAGGGAATGGAGTTGATGGGTTGTATTACTTCAGGTACTGCGTCATGCGATCAATATCACCCTTGATCTGACTGGTGAAATGACCGAAGGTGATGTCGTAATTCTGACCGTTGCGGTTGATTTTCTCGCTCTGGTCACTGATCTCGCCGTCGATTGTTTTTAGCCGGTTCGTGTTGCTGTCTATCTGCTTCTGTATCTCGATTAACTGTTTCGCCAAAGCCTCGTTTTCGGTTTGCAGCCGTTTCTGTTCGTTCTGCAGGCCACCTACACGTTCGCTCAAAGCCGCGTCGACGCTTTTCTTGAAGGCATCGCGGTCTTTGTTCAGCGCGTTCAGGTAATGATTGGCCGTGCTGGTCAGAATGGCTACGTCGCTGGTTCCCGCCAGGGCTTTGAAGCTGGCCCATGCGGCCTGATACTGTTTATCTTCGGGCAGGCCCAGGTTGCTCAGGCTACGTAGTGTTTCGCGAAACTCAAAATAGTCCGGCCCTGGTTGATTGTTCTTCGCCAGTACATCGGCAAAGTGATCCGCGAATTTTGGATCAATCGTACCCGGTACCGTTGTTTCCCTGGGCGGTACGTTCGACACCGTCGGCTGCGTACTGGTAGGATTGGCGACAGGACGGGGTGCGGCTGGTGCTGCATTCGCCGGAGCGACTGGAGTACCGGTTGCCGACGGAGCCGGTTCTTCTTCTTTGACAAAGAAACTCAGGATTTTACGTCCGAGTGATTGGTCTGATTCAGGCATAGCGTCTATCGAGTTGGTGAAAGACAAAGCAATGTTAGCAGGTAATGGTTAAACCAACAACCGCGGTTAGGCCAAACGGTTTGGGGACTTGATAGATTGTCGTAGGACGGGTCGAATGATTTAACCAAAACCTTGGATTAGGCGGAGTATAGCCCGTTTTGCCCCAAGTTAGACACGGACCAGCGATGCGCCGGGCAGGACCAGTGAATAGCTGCCCATCGTTAATTTAGGGCTGGAGCGAACGGCATTTCTGTTCCGTCGTCTATCTTTAGCCAATCATTTCAGTTAACGTAATTCCTGTGCTGAGTTCAGTGGTTGTCACGCGCCAGTTTCTCCTGGTCAGCTTCGGCTGGCTGCTGACATTGCCGATACGGGCACAGTCAACCGAAAGTGTACAGTACAGCGCCGAACTGGGCGGCTTTGCCGCCACTTCGGCGCAGACGCCTTTCTGGCTGCGGGCCAATCAGTATGGAACAGTTCCCTTGCAGGGATCGCTGGCGACAGTACGGCTGGGCGCCATGAAGGAGTATAAACTCCGACGGGATACGCTTAACCGCCGAACCTCCCGCTTCGATTGGGGATTCGGACTGAACGTAGTGGCGAATACGGCCCCGGCTTCCTATTACAATACGGCCCGGTTTTTCCTGCCCGATGCTTACGGAAAGGTTCGGCTCGGGGCTGTCGAGCTGTATGCCGGGAACCGTCGGGAAGTCGCCGGATTAGGCGACACCACGCTGACATCAGGTTTTGTGGCCTGGTCGGGCAACGCGCTGCCTTACCCGAAAATTCAACTGCATACGCCCGATTTCGTACCTCTGGGGTTTACTAAGAAGCTGATTGCCTTCCGGGCGGGCTATGCGCATGGCTGGCTCATCAATACCTACATTCAGGGAAGCTACCTGCACCAGAAGTACCTGTATGTCCGCGTGGGTAAACCCAACTGGCGGGTGTGGGTAACGGGAGGACTAAATCACCAGGTACAATGGGGTGGTCGGGCGGACTATCTGGTCGGGACGCCACTGGCCGTCGACGGCCGGCTGCCCACCACGTTTCGGGATTACCTGTCGATGATTACCGGGCATTATCCCGGAGACGTGCAGAACGACCGATATACTGATTTCGACGGAACCAACCGCATCGGTAATCACCTTGGTAGCTACGATTTTTCGGTCGAGTGGCGAGGTAATAAGGCAAACTGGCTGCTTTACCACCAGCACCTGTACGAAGACGCATCCGGGCTGGCGTTCCAGAACGTACCCGATGGACTGACAGGACTGCGTTACCTCAACCGGCGCCCTTCCAATGCCCGGTTTCGGGTGAAACGGCTGTTGGTTGAGTGGTTAAGCACAACCAACCAGAGCGGGGCTGTCTTCGATCAGTCGGCCCGTTACCAGGGGGCCGATAATTATTTCAACCATAGCCAGTACCGCGAAGGGTGGACGTATCAGGGCCGGACCATCGGCACGCCGTTCATTGCCCCGTACACTGAACTGTCGACACGGGCGGTTAATGAAGGCGGCAGTTTCTTTCCAAACAATCGACTGGTTGCCTGGTATGTAGGAGGAGAAGGGGCGTTTCGGAAGGGTACGGTACTGACTGCGCGACTATCGTACAGCCGCAACTTCGGTACGTATAGTCGACCATTTACGGAAACGTTCCACCAGTTTTCGTCGCTATTGTCGGCCCGCTGGCCCCTGGATAAACGGGCGTCAACGGTGCTTACTACGTCGCTCTCCCTGGATCGGGGGCAACTATTCCCGACAAGTACCGGTGGATTCGTCAGCCTCCGCAAAGCCTGGTGATTTCAGTCATACATTGTGGGGTTAATTCTAAATAATCCAGTTTGTCTATTAAACGGATGTGTTATAAATAAGATATTGATAATCATATAATTATAATTTAGAATGGCTCGATTGTTTGGGGGAATAGCGGGGGGCGGGCTTAAATAGCGGTCCATATAACAGAAATCGAAAACTATCCTCGTCTCAAACAAGTAGTTGCTAAAAACAACGTTTATGAAGCACGTTCACTTTAGCAAAAAGTTAAATCAGGTTAAACTGGGAACGGCAGCTGCCGTTTTTTCGCTCCTTTCGCTGACGGCCTGCCAGGATCATAAGGTTCCACTGCCCGGACAAGCCGCCGTTCAGCCAACGGGACCTGCCCCCGCTTACGCACCGGATATTAACCGGCAAATGTTAGCCGTTGTCGAAGAACTGGGGCGGCTCAGCCCGGTGCCCATTGTTCAGTTAACGGCTCAGGAGGCCCGGACGAAACCGTTCGTGAAAGACGCGGTTAATTCCCTGCTGGATAAAAACAAGATTACTCCCCCCAAAGCAAACGTAGCAATTACCCAGCGGACAATTCCGGGCTACAATGGCGCGCCTATTCGGGTGGTTATTTACACGCCAGCTGGCGCGTCCAGCTCGGCTCCGGTTATTCTGTATATGCACGGTGGTGGCTGGGTGATTGCCAATCCGGAACTGTACGAAGCGTCGACCCTGGCATTGGCGCAGAACACGGGCGCCGTCGTCGTTTCGGTTGATTACCGGCTGGCCCCGGAATTCAAATTCCCGACGGCGCACGAAGATTCGTACGCGGCTTACAAATGGGTGAAAGAAAATGCGGCTTCGATTGGCGGTAACCCCAATAAGGTGGCTATTGCGGGCGAAAGCGCCGGGGGCAACATGGCCGTTGCGGTCAGTATGATGGCCCGCGATCGGGGTCTGGTGATGCCAATACATATCCTGTCGGTTTATCCGGTTGCCAACAACGACCTGAACACCCCATCCTACATCAAGTACGCCAACGCGATGCCGCTGAACCGGCCGCTGATTGAATGGTTTGTGGACAAATATTTCCGCACGATGGCCGATGGGGATCACCCTTACATTTCGCTGGTCGACGTAGCCGATCTGCGCGGCTTACCACCAACGACGATCATCGGGGCTGAAATTGACCCGCTGCAAAGTGAGGGTATGCAACTGCGCGATAAATTGCAGTCGCAGGGTGTGTCGGTAGCGTATCAACTCTTTCCGGGCGTAACCCACGAGTTCTTTACCACCTATGCGGTAGTCCGGGGCGCTCAGGATGCGCACGAACTGGCCGCGGTTCGGTTGCGGGAAGCGTTTAAGTAAGTCGTTTTCTGCTGTAGATATTCCGCGAAGGGGCCGGCAAATACAGTTGCTGGCCCCTTCATGTATTGACGTGAACTAACGATTTTGATCGAGCAGGGTTTACAAACGCATGCATCAATCGATACGTCAAAACCACTTTTTACCCTTACCTTTGCGCCCCTTTTTGGTGTAATAATTCAGGATTAGGGTAGAACGATGGCAGCAATTTCTTGTGGAATCGATTTTGGTACGTCAAATTCAAGTATTGCCATTGCGCGGGACGGGCAGGTAAGTTTGGTTCCGGTCGAACAGGATAGCGTTACGATTCCCAGCGCTATCTTCTTCCGTCAGGCCGATAACAAAGCGTTTTACGGACGCATGGCTATTGAACTGTTTCTGGATCGTCAGCCGGGCCGGTTCATGCGCAGTTTAAAGCGGGTACTGGGTACGTCGCTGATGAAGCAAGGCACCGTTGTGAACGGCGCGGCCATGAATTTCCCAACCATCATTACGTCGTTCCTGCGCCACATCAAGGAGAAAGCGGATGCCGTAGCTGATCAGTCTATTGAGCAAGTCGTAATGGGACGGCCCGTTCATTTTGTCGATAACGACCCGCAGGCCGACGCCCAGGCCCAGACCGAGCTGAAGGCGATTGCCCAGCGGATTGGTTTCAAGAACATCGAATTTCAGTTTGAGCCCATCGCGGCTGCTTTTGCGCACGAAGCCCGGATTCAGGGCGAGAAACTGGCCATCGTTGTCGATCTGGGGGGCGGTACGTCGGATTTTACGGTAATCAGGCTGTCGAATCAGTACATTAACAAGGCTGACCGCTCGTCGGATATTCTAGCGAATACGGGCGTTCGGGTTGGTGGGAATGATTTCGACAAGGAGCTAAGTCTGGCGGGCATCATGCCCGAACTGGGGTATCGATCTACCTACGGCGACAAAGGGCTGGAAGTGCCCATTAAACCCTATCAGGATCTGGCCGAGTGGAGTAAGGTTAACTTTCTGTACACACCCAAGCTGATCACGCAGATCCGGCTGCTGCTGCACCAGTCGCACGACAAACCGCGCTTCAAACGCCTGCTGGACGTCCTGGAGAAGGAAACCGGTCACTCGTTGCTGGCTGCGGCCGAGGTCGCCAAAATAGCGCTTACTGATCAGGATGAACACAATACCGAACTCAACTTTCTGGAAGAGGGATTCTACATTCCCATCAAACGTAACCAATTCGAGCAGGCAATTCAGGAGGAAGTAGACAAAATCACCGCGTCGGCCCGGCAGTGTCTTATGGAAGCCGGAGTTAGCAACCAGGCGATTAATCTGGTCATTATGACGGGTGGCTCAACCGAAGTTTACTCCGTAAAACAAGCGTTCCAGCAGCTCTTCCCGAACGCAGCGCTGGCCGAAGAAAATAAGCTGTCCAGCGTGGGTCTTGGTCTAGCTTATGACAGCCAGCATAAGTTCGGCTACAGCCTGTCCCACTGAGGTGAACCGCTTTGCCGGCGGTTGGGTTATGTGACCGGTTTCGTTGCGTTTCCTGATCACTTGTGCTATGATCGATTCTATCATTGATGCCCGGCCTGCGTCGCTGGGCAATGGCTTTTCTGTCCGGCGTATTCTGCCGTATCGGCTTCGGCGTATGCTGGGGCCGTTCATTTTTATGGACCATGCCGGTCCCGTAAACTGGACACCCGATCAGGTGAGCGAAATGGACGTACTGCCCCATCCGCACATTGGGTTATCGACGGTAAGTTATCTGTTTGATGGGCAGGTTACGCATCGGGACAGCCTGGGTGTACAGCAGATCATCCGGCCGGGCGAAGTGAACTGGATGACGGCGGGACGCGGTATTGCTCACTCCGAACGATTCGAAGACCCGGCGACGCTGGCGGGTGGGTCACTGGAGATGATTCAGACCTGGGTGGCCCTGCCGAAGGAAGACGAAGAGAGCGCTCCGGCTTTCGACAACTACCAACCGCACGAACTGCCAGTCTTCACCGACAAAGGCATCTGGCTGCGACTCATTGCCGGTGACGCTTTTGGACTACGTAACGATGTGAAAACGCATTCGCCCATGTTTTACGTCCATCTGGTCCTGCAACCGGGTGCTCGCTTTGGGTTGCCACTGGGCTATCCGGAGCGGGGTGCCTACGTCGCAAAAGGTAGTGTGGAAGTGAGTGGGCGAAACTACGGCGTTGGACAACTGATTGTCTTCACGCCCGGTATCGACCCCGTAATCATTGCCCGCGAAACCAGTACGATCATGCTGCTAGGCGGTGAACCTCTGGGTGAGCGCTTTATCTGCCGGGCCGCCGGTGCGGTGGAACTTCGTGTCGTCACGCCCTGAACGAATTGAAGAAGCCAAAGCCGACTGGCTGGCGGGACGTATCGCCTTGCCGCCCAACGATAACACCGAGTTTGTGCCGCTACCTGTCAATAACTCCAGGCCTGCCGGTACCGGAACGCCACCACCCCAGCCGTTGTCTTAATCCACGTCTTTTTTCAGGTAATCGCTCATGCGATCCTTGAATTTGCCTACCTTCTTGCGGCAGACGGTGGCCACGTACATGTTATATGGGTTCTGGCGATAGTAATCCTGGTGGTAGCCTTCAGCGGGGTAGAAAGCATCCAAAGCCGTGACCTGCGTGACAACCGGGTCCTGGTGATGATCAGACGCATCCTCGCGCCGGATGGCAGCTTCGATCTGTGTTTTTTCGGCGGGCGTCCGGTAGAAGGCAATCGAGCGGTAGTGCTTACCCACGTCCGGCCCCTGCCGGTTCAGTGTTGTGGCGTCGTGGGCGGCAAAGAATGCATCCAGCAGTTTATCGTACGGCAAAACCTTCGGGTCGTAATACACCTGAATCGCTTCGGCATGGCCGGTCTGGTCGGAGCTGACCTGCTCGTAAGTGGGCTTTTCGACATCGCCCCCGGCATAGCCTGATACGACCTGCCGAACCCCTTTCAACAGTCTCATTTCTTCCTGCATCGACCAGAAACAGCCCCCCGCAAACGTAGCAACGGCCTCGCCGGGTTGCAGCGCGGGTAAGGACGATGGTTTCAGGTCCATTACCTGGGGCCTATCCGGCTGGGAGTTGCAGCTGATAAACAGCGCACTGACGATAAGTGCAATAAGAAAGGATAATCGCATAAACGGTTGTTGCAAAGAAGACGGTACAGTCTTCCGAAATCACTGGATTTGGGTAATGACTCGTACGTCTGTAACACCAAAAAACGGCATAGAGTTGATTTGTTGGTGACGTATTATCTTTGCGCATAAATGGCCGAACGTCCTATGTCGCTTACCACCCTGGGCTTAGAATTGCCGACCGACCCGCGCTGGGTTAACATCGCCGAAATGAACATTGGCGACATCCTGATCGATCACGCGTACTGCGAGCAAAAAGCCGCGTCCTCCTGTATTTCGCTCATTGTTGCGTATTCAGACAAAGTAGAACTGGTCGAGATGCTGACGCCCATCGTGGCTGAAGAATGGGGCCATTTTCAGCGGGTGCTCAAGGAACTTCGTAAACGCAACATTCCCCTCGGACGCCAGCGCAAGGACGAATACGTCAACCAGCTTCGGGCCAAGCTGCGCCGGTCGATTGGTGATCAGAAGGAACAGCTCATGGATAACCTGCTGATGAACGCGCTGATCGAAGCCCGGAGCTGCGAGCGGTTCAAGCTGCTGTCCGAAAACATAACCGACGAAGGATTACGCAAATTTTACCGTGAACTGATGGTCTCGGAAGCGGGGCACTACCGCTGCTTTATTGAACTGGCCGAAACATACGTGCCACCGGCCCGGGTGCGCGAGCGCTGGAAGGAGTTCCTGGCGACCGAAGCCGAGATTCTGGCGAATATGACTGTCCGGGGCGACCGGATGCACTAAAACTATCTTGAACGTTGCTGATGGTCGACCGGGGAACTGTATCTTTACTATCCGACTTTGCTTAGTAGCGCCGTCCAAGTACTGAATGACTTTTCTCCAACAAACCGCTCAACGAATTTTTGACGCCCACGGCCCCAGCCTGAGCGATGTCTGGGTTATTCTGCCCACGCGCCGGGCCGTTTCGGTTTTTCTGGACGAGCTGGCTATGCAGTCCGATAAGCCGTTTCTGGCCCCCCACGCTATGGCCGTCGACGATTTCATTACGCAAGCATCGGGTCTGCAACTCATCGACTCGGTCAGTCTGCTATTTGAATTATATGACGTGTTCCGGGAGATCGACCCGCTGGTTGAGTTTGAGCAATTCATCGGTTGGGCATCAGTATTGTTGGCCGATTTCGACCGGATCGATCAGTATCTCGTCAATCCCAGCGAACTGTTCTCCTATCTGACGGCCGCCAAAGCCCTCGAGCGCTGGCAGCCGGATCTGCCGCCCTCGGCCAAAGCAATTACCGAAACGCCCGGTACGTCCCGCTATTTTAAGCTGTTCGAAAACCTGCACGTTACGTACACGAATCTGCGCAACCGCCTGGTTGACCAGGGGCTGGCGTATCGTGGTATGGCGTATCGCTTGCTGGCCGAGCAGGTCGATACGTTGATCCGGGATAATCTGGCTTACGAAAAGGTGTATTTCGTGGGTTTTAACGCCCTGAGCCGCGCCGAAGAACACATTATTCGGGTCCTGGTCGATGCCCAGAAAGCCGAGCTGTTCTGGGACGCCGATCAGTACTACGTCGACAACCGGCAGCAGGAGGCAGGCGAGTTTCTGCGTCGCTATCAGAAAAATGGCTGGCTCTTCTCCAGAGAGAACCGCGCCGACCTCCAGCAACTATCCAACAACCTGCTCGGCACGGATAAACGCATCCGCGTCGTCGGCGTCCCCAACGCCAGTATGCAGACCAAAGTGGCGGGGAAGCTGTATGGAGAATGGAAAAAAGATGAGGGCGTAGGGCGTAGGGCGTGGGGTGAAGAGTTTGGGGATCAGGGTAATGGGGATGAGGAGTTGGGGATGAATGACGCTGACTTAGGTTTTGATGATGTGGAATCTGGAACTGTGAGCGAAAGTCGTTCAACCGCCCTCCACACCCAATACGCTCAGTCCACTCAACTATCCCTCTTCGACCCCCCCGCCCCAATCCCCCGCCCTCAACCCTTCACCCCACGCCCCGCGCCCTACGCCCCTCGCACGGCGATTGTGCTGGCGGATGAGACGCTGCTGGTGCCGATGTTGTATGCGCTGGACGAGAGCGTAACCGATTTGAACGTAACGATGGGCTTGTCGCTGCGAAGTTCGCTGCTGTTCACGCTGATCGATACGTTATTCGAAATGCAGCGGACCGTCCATGAGTTTCGGACAAAAGATGGTCGTGACCTGCGAATACCGAAGTTTCACCATCGCCACGTCGTGAAGGTGCTGAATCACCCGTTTGTGAAGCAGTACGAACGCATCAACGGACTGATGTGGCCGGGAGCAACGCGGCCCAACGGGGAGGTGGAGCCACCCGAGCCGCTGTTTCAATGGATTGCCAAGAAGATCGTTACGGATCAGCTTGTCTACCTGACCGAAAAAGATCTGCAGCAGTTGAGCCAGACCGAAGACGGAACCGACGATCCGCTAATCCGGACGCTGTTTACGCGATGGCCCAACGATGATCCTGCCAAAGCCATCCGCACGTTCTACGAGCTGATTGACCAACTGCGCGAGGTGTACCGACAGAGCCAGGATGCCATCGAGATCGAATATCTCTATCTGTTTCATACCCAGCTCAAACAACTGGAAACGACGCTCGAACGGCAGGCCCGCGACAAGAACCATACGCCCGTTACGGTGAAAAGCTTCCGGCAGTTTCTGTACGAACTGATCCGGCAGACGAGTATTCCGTTTACCAGTGAGGGCAATAGCCAGTTGCAGGTCATGGGGATGCTTGAAACCCGGGCGCTGGACTTCGACCGGGTCATAATTCTGTCGGTCAACGAAGGTACCCTGCCGCAGTCCCGGAAGCAGAACTCACTGATTCCGTTCGATATTGCGTCGGAGCTGCACCTGCCGACATACCGTGAGCAGGAAGCCGTAATGGCGTATCACTTTTACCGCCTGCTCCAGCGCGCGTCGGACATTGTGCTGTTGCACACGACCTCAACCGATGCCTACGGCAGCGGTCGGGGCGAAGTCAGTCGGTTTGTGCGGCAACTGGAGCATGAACTGGTGCCGCAGTCGGGTGGGCGGATCAGCCTGAGCAAACCGACGGTACGTTTCGGCCGGTCGGGTCTGAGCCAGATTGCGGATATTACCGAACTAAGTATTCCGAAAACGGAAGCCGTCCGACAGAAACTGCTGGACCGCCTGACGACAACCGGCCTCTACCCGTCGCAGCTGAACCAGTTCATCAGCTGCTCGATGCGGTTCTATTTCAGCCAGATCGTTAAAATTAGCGAAGAGGAAGAAGTGGAAGAGAAAATGGGCTCGGCCGACCTCGGAAACTGGCTGCACACTGTGCTGGAACGGCTGGATAAGGAATACCGTCTGGAAGGAAAGCCTGTTGAAGAAGAAGACGTTGTCCGGTTGCTGAAAGAAGAGTTTACGAACACGATGAAAGGTCGCGTGGTCGAGTCGGGCATGAACCTGCTGCTCTACGACATGGCCAACCGCCTGATGCTGGACTTTCAGCGGCAACAGCGCGAGTTGACTGACCTGACTGTCATTGGGACCGAACAAACCCTGGAAGCTTGGCTGGAGATTCCGCTGGGCATCGACCAAACGGTTCGCGTTCGCGTGGCCGGAAAAATCGACCGAATCGAACGGCTGGGCAACAAGATTCGAATTGTTGATTACAAAACGGGGAAGGTCGATCTCAAGAGTATAAAAGATACCGAGGGGCTAAAAGATGCGCTCCGCCACAACGGCAAGGAAGACAAAATGCGGCAGTTGTGGCTGTACCGTTACCTGGCCCTGAAGAACATCCGCAATCACGGTGGTTTGCCCCGCGATAAAGCCCGTAAGCAGATTTATCCGATCCATAACCTGCCCGTCGAAGCGGGATTCTATTCGTTTCGCGACGTGAGCGGTGGGTTCAAGACCAACCCCGTTTCGTTCGGGGCCGACGATGACCAGTACATCACTGAGTCGGAGGAACTGCTGCAGGAACTGATTCTGCGGATGCTGGATATGGGCGACCCATTCCGCAAAACCGACCAACTCGACACCTGTACGTATTGCGACTACAAAGGAATCTGTGGGCGGTAAGTAGATCACCGAAAATACATTAGATTATTTTGTCATGCTGACGAAGGAAGCATCTTCGGTAGTCAAAACAGGTTCGTTACTGAAGATGCTTCCTTCGTCAGCATGACAAAAAGGTAGTTTGAAATACGCTAAACTGTTGGTGGTTTTGCACTTAATCATAATAGACTGTTTCAGGCTGCCGCGGTTAGTACAGGGCCTGTTTGGCTTCGATAATCAGTTCAGCCACTTCACGGAAGCAGCCTTGCCCGCCATTCAGCTCGCAGCAGTAGTCGACCACGGCTTTGTTGAATTTCGTTGCGTCGGCGGGGCAGGCGGACAAACCCACTGCCTGTAAAATAGCCAGATCGTTCACGTCGTCGCCAATGAACGCCACCTCCGACGCATCCAGGCCGTTCCGCTCCAGAATCTCGGGCAGGAGTGAAAGTTTATCCTTCGCGCCGAGGTGTAACTCCGTAATCTTTAGTTTGGCCGCTCGCGTCACGACCGACGGCGACCGCTCGCCCGTGACAATGCCGCTTTCGACGCCTGCCTGTTCGCGCAGTCGCTCAACGGCCATGCCATCTCGGATATTGAATTTCTTGAAGATCTCCCCGTTTTCACCGTAGTACACACTGGCATCGGTCAGAACACCGTCGCAGTCGGTGAGGAGGAGTTTTATGCGGGCGGCTTTCGCCAGAATGTCTGGATTCATAGAAAGTAAGAAAAGCGGCTCAACGCAGGAGCCGGTCAAAATCGATACATAATGAGAGTTGGCTGGTACCCGCCGTGGGTGCAGCCGCAAACCGACCGTAGGTAAGCTGAAAGCCCCGCGCCTGTACCGAAGCCCCAAACGAGATTCCGGCCGTACCGGCTCCCGTTGCCAGTTTGCCCTCCTGGCGTTTTAGGTGGTTGTAGCCGAGCAGGATTTGGACGTTGCGGCTCAGGAGTAGTTCGGCCCCCACACTCAGGTGCCGGGCCAGTTTTTCGCCAACGCTGACGGTGCGCGGAATAGCGTTGCCGTTCAGGTCATACTGGACGTTCAGGTTCGGGTCGTTGTAGGCAATGTCGAAACGCTGGAGGTGATGCGCTGTTACCGTTAGTCGAAAGGGGGCGTAACGGGGCTTGAGCGTTACCCCCGCCTGGAGATCAAAAGGCAAATCAGCATCCGTCGGACCGTAATTTCGAACAAGGTACCCCACGTTTTTCGCCACCAGCCCGAAGGTAAGCTCCTGTTTTGGATGCCGCCAGACCCCGCCGAAATCAGCCAGTACACCAAACGCTGAGTACGTCTCGATGGCCGATCCTACGGCTTTGATTGTTGCGCCTAGGGTGAAGTTACCTTCGGTGCGGGCGTGAGTCAGGCTAACGGCATAATCGTTGGCCGAGAACGTACCGAGCGTATTTCCCGCCGGGTCGGTCATGTCGAATTGTCCATAACTCAGGTATTGCATTCCCACCGCCCATTTACCCCCCGAGCGGATGGGAAGTCCGTAGTGGAGCGTGTAGTACTTGGCCGCTGCCAGGTACGGCATCAGGCTGATGGACAGTTGATTGGCCGTCAGCGAATCAGCCAGGGCGGGGTTATTGAGGTAATACGCGCCATCGGGGCGGGTTGCGGTGGCAACCTGCCCGCCGAGGGCAGCCACACGTGCGTGGGTCGGTAAATCAAGAAACGAGAAAACGCGCTGTCCGCCCAGCGACTGAGCACGGCCCAGCAGGGGAGAGAGAAATCCAGCAAATAAGAGGACGTAAAGCGCTTTCAAGCCAGGAACGGGCAGTTTTTTGCAAAGAAACGCCAATTTTTAGACAGTTCTAGCCGATTGACGAAGCGAGAGTCTGCTAGTGCTTTTCTTTGTTTGAAAGCTGTAGTCTTGTTGACTCAATTAAGAAATGACAGCACTGGTAATAGTCGCTATTAACCTTCGGCATAAATCGAGCTACTACGTGATACCGATCAGGTAATTTACCTTCCAGTATCCAATCAAAACCATCTACGCCAATCACGTCTTCATTGGTGGATAACTGCCAGAAAGCGGCCCGGTTTACTCGTTGATTAAACGTGTTCCAGGTTTTTTGATCCAGTTTTTTTCGGCGGGTAACCAGTTGAGGACTGGACGTTTCATCTACTGTTTTCCATATAAGCCAACAGCTTCCTTTATACTCTTCCAGACGAATAACAACTGGTGGATGAAAGGCCCGCAGCCAAGTGAGCCGATAAATGACCGTATCAGATTGATTACGGTAAATGATGCGTTCGTGCATAGTCGCTAGAACCTTAGAACAAGATCGGTTCATGAATGGATCAAGTCCTACGTAGACGGCGCTATCGGGCGATAAGGTCAGCGGGAAATAATAGGAGGCTAGGTCTTTTGGCGAAACCTGATCTCGCGGGACGGGCACCTTCTTTGCTATATCGATAATATCCTGTCCCTGACTGAAACAGGTTGACAGAAATAGATAGCATAGTACGAGAGCTTTTTTCACAGGCGGAAACAGGGACTATCAAATGGAGAAACGATGAAGCTGTTTGTGGAATTCTATATCAGCCAACTATAGACAATACATTGTCTGAGTGATTATAAACAAAAAATGGCCAACACAACATGCGCTGGCCATTTGATCACTACAGCTCTCTGAAAAGAAACTAGTCAAAACAGGGGCGAAAGGTCGACTTTCTTTTTGTAACGCATGTTTCTATTTCGGCCAATCAGTTTCGAGTTTAGGACATTGACCTGTTGAATTGAGCAAACGGTCTCAGACTAGGCGCCAAATCAACATTCTCGCAAACCCAATGCCGTTAAAGCAGTTCTATTTCTATAAACGACACAGACGATGAGAACGGAACGGGAGAAAAAACTGATTACGAAATATTGGTTGTTTGGTGGCGGTGGTGCCATGCTGCTGGGGAGCGGGCTGGCTACGTTGCTGCACGGCAGTAAACTGAAAGAAGTGAACGCCGACCCCTGGTTCTGGGTGAGTACGGGAGGCTTTGCCCTGATTATGTCGGGCATCAGTATGATCGGTGACGCCAACCGCTTCCGCACAATGGCCGACGTCCTTAAGGAGTTGGACGCGCGTGGATTGAAAGAATAATCAGCCGATCACTGATCCCCAAAATTACAGGCATCCAGTAACATGTCGACAGCTCCTGCGGAGCTAACACCGCGTTACTGGATGCCCACGAACAGAATTGCCAGGTCGTTTTCGAGCCCGTAAGGAGCGAACAAGTTTCGTATCGTCCTTACTCCTCCTCGCTGTTGTTGAGTTTCGCCAGCAAGCTGTACGCGCCATTGACGACAATCGGCGTGACGGTGGGATTTATATCCGAGGGGAGCGTCACCGCCACGTAACCCTTTTCCCGAACGCCCGTTTTTACGTCCACCTGCCGGAACTGATAGCTGGTGGGGTTGCCCTGCTTCTTCTCCAGCACGTATACCAGCGACTTACCACCGTAGCTGACGACGGCCGCTTCGGGAAGGGTTTGCAAGGGCTGCGTCCGTATATCGACCAGTGCCGATACGTAGCCACCTGGGATGAAGTCATTCGGCCGGCGATCCGGGGCGTAGCCGTCCGGATGCGCCAGCACCGAAATGGTCCGATCAGCGGCAATGGATTTGCCGATCAGGAAAATCTCCCCCCGATGTACGAACGACGGATCGCCACCCATCCCGAAGTGGACAATCTGTCCGGCATGAATCCGGCTGATGTCTTTTTCGAAAATACTGAGCCGAACGTGCAGGTGATCGACATTGGTGATTTCGACCAGGATATCGGATGGGTTGAGGAAGCGCCCGTTGTTAACCGGTACGTTAGTTACAAATCCTGACACGGGCGACGGAATGGCTACCTGACGGGTCAGCTGACTTGGACTGAGTTTAGTGGGATTGATGTGCAGGATGGCCAATCGCTGTGCCATACCGGCCAGTTGCGCCTGCAAACTCTGCCGGTTCGCGCGCACCTGCTGAAACTGCTTCAGGGCGTTTACGTTGTCGCGACTCAGCTCCTGCTGACGGGCATAATCCAGGTCGGCGAATTCCAGCTTGGCTTTAGTGTCCAGATAATCCTGCTGTAACTGAATGTATTCAGGGTTCTCCAGCACGACCAGTGGCTGTCCTTTGCGAACTTTCATGCCTGGCTCCAGGTCGATTTTTCGAATGTATCCGCCAAAGGGGACCGTCACCGAGACCAGATTCGAGGCTGGTACGTCGATGGTTCCGTTTGCTTTGAGCGTGGTGTTAAGCGTCCGTAACGCCGGCTGGCCGAGCTGAATAGCCGCTACGTCATACTGTGCCTGGGTCAGTGACACGCGGATAGGGCCCGTCTTGGTTGAATCGCTCTTGGTTGTCGCTACTTCGGCGAGGTTAGTATCTGCTTTACCGTCCTGTTTATCGGATGAGCTACAGCCCGCCACCAGAAGAAGCGTCAGGAGCGATGCAGAAAGTAAGGTATGCATGGAGTACGGCATGGGTCGGATTAGGAATTGCCCAGTAAGTAGTTGATGTAGAGAACAGATTGGTTGTATTGATTGAGCAGGTCGAGGTAGTTCGACCGGATGGTGAAGGCCTGTTGCAACGCCAGCGAGAATTCGACGTAGCCGATGTCGCCACCGCTAAACGCGCGTTGGGCATTGGTCTGAATCAGAGCTGCTTGCAATAGCCCGTTCGTTTCGTAATAGGTCAGCGCCTGCTGGTACTGCTGGTATTGCCCGACCGCCTGTTTCAGTTGTTGACTCAGCGCAAACTGCCGGTTTTTCAGTTCGGTCAGTGCGAGTTGTTCACCAATGCGGGCGGCATTGATCCGCGCTTTCTGTGGCTGGCCGATCAGGGGGAACGTAACGCCAATCTGCCCCCCATTAAATCGATAGCCAGGACCGAAATATAGCTCTTGCCCATCGATCAATTGATTACCAACGAGCGTCTGGCTGAATAGTCCAACCAGAAAATCGGGTTTGAGCCGGGCCTGCTCTACCAGTCGACTTTGTTCTGCCACTCGAGTCTGCTCCTGTAGTTGCCGGAGTTGCGGATTCCGGGCCAGCGCTATACTGTCCTGAATCCCGTCGATGGTCAGTTTCGGCAGTGGTTCGGTGGTTATGTCAACCGGCTGAGGGCTATACAGCAACGTTTGCAACTGACTTTGGCTTGCGATGAGACTCGCTTCGTTCTGCGCTAGTTTGACCCGCTGATCGGCCAGCTGGCTTTCTGCCGTCGCCTTCTCCAGACTACCCGTTTCCCCGGTTTTGACCCGCAACGTTGCCGCCTTGACGAACTCGGTCACTACGGTATCCTGCTGCTGAAAAAGCTGACGTTTCCGGTACAGGTAGTTCAGTTCGTAATAGGCGGACTTAACGCCGTACTGAATATCGTTTTGGGTAACGGCTACCTCCGCCTGCCGCGCGCTGACCGTCTGATCGTTCAGTTGCGCCAATCGGCGCATCAGGGTTGGGTTCGGGATGGTTTGCGTTAGAGCGAGGTTGTTGTCGAATCGGCGGCTGTTGTATTGGCCCAGCATAAGCGTAGCCGACAGACGCCCGGCATCGTAGGCCGTTCGACGTAACGCCTGTTGCTGGCTGACACCCAGATTCGCCGTTTGTAACTGGCCGTTCCGCGTAGTAGCCTGCTGAATGGCCTGTTGTAACGTGATCTGCTGCGGCCCTTGTGCCCAACCCGTCGTGACGAGCCCCAGCAACAGAACAATACCAGCAATTTTCACCGAATCCGTTGGCTTCGATAACCGGGCCGCCTGCGCTTCCTTGTCCACGGCTTTTCGCTCGAACAACGAGTACAGGATGGGTAGCACGATGAGCGTCAGCAACGTAGCGGTCAGTAAACCACCGATCACGACGGTAGCCAGTGGTTTCTGTACTTCAGCGCCCGCTGAGTTCGACAGCGCCATTGGAATGAAACCGAATGACGCGACCAGGGCCGTCATGATAACCGGGCGTAGCCGCACTTCGGCCCCCTGCCGGATAATCTCGGTCATGTCGGTAAGTCCTTCCTCGTGACGAAGTCGGTTAAACTCAGCAATCAGGACAATACCATTCAGTACGGCCACCCCAAACAGGGCGATGAAACCCACGCCCGCCGAAATACTGAATGGCATCCCCCGAATCAGCAGTGCAAACACGCCCCCGATGGCTGCCATCGGAATCGCCATGAAAATGAGCAGACTCTGCCGAACGGAGTGGAACGTAAAAAACAGCAGGGCAAAAATCAGGGCGAGGGCAATCGGCACGGCGATGCTCAACCGTTGCTTGGCATCGACCAGATTTTGAAACTGGCCGCCGTATTTAACGTGAATTATGGATAAATGCGTTTTTGAACTGGGATCACAATAGATGGCTTACGGTCATGAAAACAATAAGCGATCAAACCTGCCAAGACATTGATCTGGCTATTAAGCGCACTCCGATGGCGAGTGTGTTCGAGGTCGAAGACCGATGTTAGCAAGGCATTGACCGATTCGATTAAGCCGCGCTTGCGTAAGTTGAGTTTATCACTCAAGGGCATCAAGGTGTTCTTCATCCGGCGTCGAAGCTTGGTTACTAAATGAAGACCTCGCTGGTAAAACTCGGCAAACAGTTTAGTCAAATACCCCCGGTCGCCAAAGCACTGTCCCTGCAAATCCGCCAGTAGCTCTGGCAATAAGCTGGCGTTGTTGTCCGAGACATTACCAGGCGTAATGATAAAATTGATTAACTCGCCGTACTGATTAATGACTAAATGCGCTTTTAGCCCAAAGAACCAGCCCATAGAGGACTTCCCACGGGCGGCCAGGCCAGCAAAGACCTTATTGGCCTGGATGCGATGGTTATCACAGACGGCCAGCGGTTTACTATCGACAATGTAGAAGCCGGTTCGCTGGCCTTGGGCACAAAGCCATTTTAAGAGTACAAAAAGTCCAGGTAGTAAGCGAGGCATACGGGCCACGAATCGCTCGTAACTGATCAACTTGGGAAAATAACTCCTTAGTTGAGCCTCTACCCAGTCTTGGTAATAGTACTGAAAGCATTTGGCCCCTGAATGATGATAGAAGATTGTGATCGCTAACATCTCACTGTCGGTTAACTCGCCCTGTCGAATAGTGGGCAAGGTGCCTTGCTGCATTTGCCACTGGGTCAGGACATTGCAAAAATCATCACAGGTGATGAAGATCTCAATTAATTTAAGGGCCTTATCTTCGCGAAGCATAGGAGCAGGTGATTGAGTTTTGTTACTTGGCAGTGCAAATCTCGCTATCACTTGCTCACTATGTACTTACTATCAGTCAGTTAAATGGGGAGTTATCCATAATTCACGTTATTTAATGGAGTAGCCGGGCGGAAATTTAATCTGCTGCCCCACTTGCTGCTGTAACTCCGTGACAATGCTTTCGACATCGCGGCTTCCCCGCACGTTGAAACCCAGCGTGATCCGTCGGTGGGTATCGTCCCGCTGAATCTGATTGGGAGCTTCCTGGATCGTTACCTGGGCGATCTGCCCCAGCGGAATTTGTTGGGCGGGACCGGCGGCACTGGCCGGAACCGATACGTATACATTCTGAATGTCCTCGACACTCTGGCGTCGGTCAGCGGCCAGCCGAACGACCAGATCGAACCGTTTCTCGCCTTCAAAGACCAGCCCCGCCGACTGTCCGGCGAAGGCGGTATTGATGGTCCGATTCACGTCCGTTACGTTTAGCCCAAACTTGGCAATCTGCGCCCGGTTGAGTCGAATCAGAATCTGCGATAGGCCGCCTACCTGCTCGATGTACAGGTCTTTGGCCCCGTCGATGGTTCGGATCAACTTGCCCACCTGCTCGGCCAGTTTCGTGAGCTGGCCCAGATCTTCGCCGTAAATCTTGAGCGCTACGTCCTGCCGAGCGCCGGTCATGAGTTCGTTGAAACGCATCTGCACAGGTTGCTGAAACCCGAACGTAACACCCGGAATGACCGATAAGGCTTCGGCCATTTTGCCCGCCAGCTCGTCGCGGGTGGTGGCCGATGTCCAGTCGTTTTTGGGCTTCAGAATAACCATCAGGTCGGAGGCTTCGATGGGCATGGGATCGGTTGGGATCTCGCCGGAGCCTATTTTTCCCACTACCTGTTCAACTTCAGGAAACTGCTTGAGCAAAATCCGCTGGGCTTTCAGGGTAGCATCGACGGTTTCGGACAGCGAGCTACCCGTCAGCGTGCGCGTATCGACGGCAAAGTCACCTTCGTCGAGCTGCGGAATAAATTCACCTCCCATGCGGGAGAACAGAAATAATGCGACCCCCAGCAGCAAAACGGCACTGCTCAGAATTAGTATCCGATGATTGAGCGCACGTAACAGAATCGGTTCGTAAACGCGATGGATCCGTTTGAGAATCCGGTCGGAAAACGATTCTTTGTGCTCGATTTTCTTGCTGAGCAGCAAGGCCGACACCATTGGTACGTAGGTGAGCGACAGAATAAACGCCCCCAGAATAGCAAAGGCAACTGTCAGCGCCATCGGGCGAAACATCTTGCCTTCAATTCCCGACAGAGCCAGAATCGGCAGGTACACAATCAGAATGATGATTTCGCCAAAGGCCGCCGACGACCGAATACGCCCCGCCGATTGGTAGACCTCATCATCCATCTGGGCAGGTGAAAGAGCGAAAGAGTGAGAGAGTGAATTGCTGGCGCCGAAGGCCATTCGCTCATTCGCTAATTCACTCTTTCGCAATTGAAGATGGTGCAACGTCGCTTCAACAATGATCACCGCCCCGTCGACGATCAGTCCGAAGTCGATAGCGCCCAGACTCATCAGATTGCCTGACACACCGAACAGGTTCATCATCGAAATGGCAAACAGCAACGCCAGCGGAATGACGGACGCTACCACAATGCCCGCCCGGAAATTGCCCAGCAACAGAACGAGTACCACAATCACGATAGTGGCCCCTTCCAGTAAGTTCCGCTCCACTGTACCGATGGCGCTGTTCACCATTTTGGTACGGTCCAAGAACGGAATAATCTGCACCCCGGGGGGCAGCGTTTGCTGAATCTGGGTGATTTTTTCTTTGACCCGCTTGATGACCGCCGACGAGTTTTCGCCTTTGATCATCATGACCACGGCCCCGACCGTTTCGCCTTCTCCGTTGCGGGTCACGGCCCCGTAGCGCACCGCCGAGCCAATCTGCACCTGTGCTACGTCACGAACGCGCACCGGTAACCCCTGGTCATTCAGGCGGATAACGATGTCGGCTATATCAGCGGTCGATCGGATCAGGCCATCGGAGCGGATGAAGAAGGCATTTGGTTTTTTGTCGATGTAAGCACCACCCGTGTTCTGGTTGTTTTGCTGAAGCGCTGTATACAGGTCGGTAATGGTGATGCCGACGCTCCGTAAGCGGTCGGGGTCAACGGCAATCTCATACTGTTTTAGCAACCCACCGAACCCACTGACGTCGGCCACGCCGGGTGTCCCCAGCAGAGCCCGGCGGATAGTCCAGTCCTGAATGGTACGTAGATCCGCCAGCGAGTAGCGGTTTTCGAAGCCTTTTTTGGGAACGACCGTATACTGGAAAATTTCGCCCAGACCTGTCGTCACGGGAGCCATCACTGGAGTTCCTACGTCTGGCGGAATCTGGCCGATTACGGTCTGTAATCGCTCGCTGATCTGCTGACGTGCCCAGTACACATCCGTCGCATCGGAAAACACGACCGTGACGATGGACAGCCCAAAGCGGGAAAACGAGCGAATTTCGGTCAGGCCGGGGATGTTCGACAGCCCCACTTCGATCGGGAACGTCACCAGCCGCTCAATGTCTTCGGCCGCCAGCGATGGGCTGCTGGTGATGACCTGCACTTGATTGTTGGTGATGTCAGGCACGGCATCGATTGGCAGTTGCGACACCGACCAGATACCCCATCCGACCAGCGCCAGGGTAAACAGGCCGACAATTAATTTATTATGGATTGAAAAATGAATGATAGCGTTCAACATCGCGACGACGAACGGGAAGTGGGCTTGTAATTATTCCAGAAGAAAATGCGTAGGGGATTTCTGCATCGGAGTATGACCGACGCATTGATGCACTAGAGCTGATGCCTGTCACGGGCGAATTCAGGAATCGTGTTTTGCTCGAGCGAACGGGACACAGGGTCGCGGAAGCAATGGCAAAAGCGCTATCACAGTGACAGTTGAACAGCCTGGCTGAGGGTGCAGACCGGTAACGTAACTCAAGTTGAGTTAGTGGATTACAGGCCAAGCGCCCGGAAACAGGGAGAAAATGAACCCGTCAGGATATAGTATGGCCTGTAGGTACGCCCCGCTAGCGTCGGGGGGGATTGATCAGCGACGATATGCTGACGAATGAGTAAAAATTGGTGTAGCGGAAACAGGCTGTTTTGGCCAGTAACAGTATAGAGAAAATAGTCGTTGACAGCAAAATCGCCGAAGGGGCGGTAAATGCTGGAGCGGCATGACTAACCGCGGGTAGTTTTTGATGACTGTGATTGGGGTGCTTCTGATGCTCGGAAGTTGACCCGTAGTGCATTCCTATAAAATCAAGGAAGTTCAGATCGGGCGCGGTCTTGCGGTGTTGCTGGAAATGCTGTATCAGATCGACCAGCTTGGTGGATTGGTCCACACTGAATCCAGGAAGCAAACTGCTTACCAAGATCTGCGTTGCCAGTATAAATGCCACCAATGCTTTCATGTCAACTGTACTTGTGTCACTCGAACCAACGTAAAGTTTACCAGAAAGTTCGAGGCTACAAGCAGTCAGGTGTAATTTAGAAGTAGACCACACTTGGCTAAGATCTGAATGGGTTACCAGCGACGTAATTTACTCCGTCGATCTCTGCCACGCGTCAAAACTTGGGTTCCACCCACAACGCCGTAAAACAAATCAATAACGCAACCAGCCAGAACCAGTTCGGGAGCTGGGCGTAGCGCTCCGGTTGAATGCGGGCGGGGAGAAACTGCTGCCGATTGTGAGCCAGCACAAACTGATTAACCCATGACCGCTGCGCCTGGCTGGCGTTATTTACGTACACCATCAGCGAATCCTGAACCGGCTGCCAGCCATCCTTCGCGAATGTGATTCGCGTACTGGCCGACTGGTCGTTGAGGGGAGAAGGTTGCAGACGAGTGGTGTCGCCACCCGCCCGAATGGCGACGGCCTTTGCTGTCAGGTTGTTTGTGCGCAGTTCTGCTGGCAGCCCAACGTAAAGCGGAGCCTCCACCTGCACTACGTTGTTGTCGATTGGGTACAACTGTGCCAGAACGCTCGTCCAGATGCGGCTGTAGGTCAGACTGTCGCCACTGAGAGTAAGAGGGTAGGTTTCGCTCAGCAGACTGACGCCTACCCGGCCGCTGGCGCGCTGTATGGCAATGGGGTAGCCCGTTACCGGGAACTGCGTCAGCGATGGGCCAAACTGGTAGGGTAGGGCGTTCAGATTATTGCCGACCGGAACCGTCGGGTCGTTGGATACGCGACGCACCTGAAACCGGCTGCCCAACGCCTGGTTGATAACCCGGCTTTCCGTTTCGGGCGTTGCCAGATTGAGAAAAAATACCGTCCGACCGTCGGCCACTGCTTTCTTGACTACGGCGTTGGCGGCATTGCTTGGGTCCGTAACAACAATATCCGGTATTTTCTTGCCACTGTCTTTCGATTGGTTGATGCTGACCGCGCTGCTGATATTCTTCGACAGCGTTGCCGAGAGTTGAACCGCGTATCCTTGTTTTCCGAGCCAATCGGCCAGCGTCTTGGTTTCAAAATCGGGGTTGCTCAAAACGAATTGAACCGCCAGCGGACGGGAGGCCCGCGTAAAGAAACGCAACGTATCAACTGCTCTGCCGCTTAATACAAGCTCCGTTTGATTACGGCCCCGAACGAAGGCTGGAAACCGCAGCGTAAACGGACTTGCTCCGGCCGGAACCGACGTACTATCGAGGGTTACATGACCATACCGAATCGCCAGCGTCTGTTTTTTTGATGACTGTATCCATCCCGTCACGGTCTGCTGCTCGCCCTGCCGTAGTAATCCCTTGTAGTGTAAATCCTGTACTTGATCGGGCTGGTTGTACGGTACCCACTCCACGGCCGCCCTACTCAGCTGCGTCAGTGTTTCCTTTGGGAAATCCTGACCAACCAGCGTCACCGAGTCAACGGTCTCTTTGAACGTCCGGGGCGTCAGCGTTTCGGTTAGGTGCAGGCTGTCGCTCACCCGCTGGGCAACGGCTCGTGGTACGTCATTGCCCACCAGCAGTACGTGTCGTTCCGGACTATCCAGCGGCCAGCGGAGCTGCAGGAAATACGCCACTACAACCAGCCAGAGTAGCAGATTCAGACCGCCCCGCAGCAATCGTTTGCCGGGCGATAGCGAGCGATCACGAAAGAGAAACCAGCCCTGCACGCCCAGGAGTACAAAAAGAACCAGCGCCGTGAGCCAGGTAAGCGGAGATGCCCAGTCGAGGGTTGTCGTCATGATCGGATGTGTCGCCAGAAAGCCCGCTCCAGCGTACGCTCGCTGGAGTACGATGCCGGTCCGGTTTTCACCGATGTACCGGTCAGGGCGTAGAGTTTGGTTTTGAGTTGTTGCTTCTCGGTGGCGGTCAGCGGTTTGCCGCCCGCCATTTTTTGTAGGCTGGCCAGCACCGACCAGTTGCGCAGGCCGCTGTTTATCGTCTGATCGGCCAGCTGATTACCCAACTGCTGCACCGTCAGGCGTTGGCGCGAAGAGAGTTCGGGGAGTTCCAGATAGCCTAGTACATTGGTTACCAACGGTTCAAGCCGTTGTTTCGTGAACGATTTGTCCTGATTGAAGGTCGGCGTTACGTTGGTTAGTTCGCCCGTCAGTCGTAGTTCTTTTTCCTTGATCGGTGGCGGGTCAAAGCCCGTTTTCTTGACGTACGACCGCGCTTTCTGCTGCGATAGCTTCAGATATTCCAGCGCTTTCTGCTCGTAGGGCAGCGCCTGAACGGGCTCGTACATACGCAGGTGTAACTCCGACTGCCACATATTTTCCAGCGCCATCTTCAGCAGCGACCGTGTCGATTGTTCATGAAACGTATTCGTTTCGGCGTCGTCGTGGGAGTGAATGTACTGCTCCATCAGCGCGGCAACCGGATCTTTTTCGTCGTTGCCGCCACCGCCCCCGTGGCTGTGCCCGGCGTGATCGTGCCCGGCATGAGCCGGCGCAGCCGCCGGAGCGCTGTGATCACCCTCGCCTTCGTCATGCTTGTGCATGTATTGTTGCATCATCGCGTAACCAACGACGACATCGCCATCCTGGTCAGTTGGCAGGGCATCCCCCCCGCCAATGGATTTCTCGAACTCTTCGCCCAGGAACTGACCGTACCGCAGCCGTAATGCCTTCTGGTCGAAACCAATCTCATTGGACGTACTGCGGAAGGATTTGTCAGTCGATTTCTTCTTGCTGGCAATTAGCTTCTCGGTATCGATAATAATCTGCCGCTGGCTCCGGAAGTACTCGGGCATGATGTTGACCGCCATCGTCGCCAGTTCGCTTTCTTCTACCTGCGTCGTGTCTTTGTACACCAGAAAGTACGTATCTGATTTAGTGAAATTGGGCTCGGGACGGCGGTTGTCGAAGGCGGCCCAATAGTAGTATAACTCGTCACCCGGCGCAAAATTCAGCGCTTTCAGGTCGAGTGTTTTGGTAATGCGCGTTTCCTTGAAATTCTTCGGACCGAGCGGCATCTTGACCTCCCGGAATTTGACATTCTCGCCCGACCCCCGCGCTACGGTCGCTACGATGAACGCCTGTGAGACCATAAAATCGTCCGATAGCTTGGCCGCGATGGAGACCGTTTTGGGGTCTTTCAGGAAATGAAACTTGTACAGCTCTTTCGATTCCGGCTCAATCTTGGGCGCCATGTCGGGTTTGGCATCGAGCCGGTAAAAATCCGACTGGTAGATCAGCGAATCGTGGCCGGGCTGATCCTGCCAGTAGGTTTTAATCGCATAAAGACCCGAGTTCAGGAGCTGATCCTGGTACGTGAACGCACCCCCCGACGGCTGAAACGCCAGTTCCTGACCCTTGCTATTCACCAACCGGACTTTGACGTTTTGCTGGCTGCTGATCTGCACCCGCCAGGTCAGCGTCGAACCCACCACAGCCGACGCGTTCAGGTCGCGGGAGTTCTGGTCGGGAAGCTGGGTGTAGGCCGGTGGCTGCACCCGTAAAGCCGCCGACTGAAACGTCGGGGCACCCGGTTTGACAGCGGCCGCCGTAGCCACCTGCGTCCTGGGGTCGTCGGGGGTAGGCGTTGCCCGGCGCTGCAATAAAGGATAGCCGAAGTATAACGCCACAACAGCTGCTAAGCCGATGGCGTACCAGCCCGCGCTTTTCAGCAGAACGCCCGGTACCGGAATCTGCTGGAGCCGCTCGTTGAGCCGGTCGAGCTGTAGTTGCTCGGCCAGATTAAGCTGTTCTTTTTCCAGCAGCGGCAGGCTGTATTCCACATCACCCACCGACTGGTGAATCAGTCGAACCGCCTGTGGACGTTTGTCCTGAAAGGGCTTGCTCAACAGCGTGCCCAGGCCAAAACCGACGATGCCAGCGGCAAGAGCTAAAAGCGAAGGTCCGGCGAACGTAGCAACCAGCAGGTAGGCTGAGATTGCCAGCAGCACACAACGGAGCAGGGCGTTGGCGTAAAGCTGATACGTAACCAGCGAGAGAGTTCGTTTCAGTTCGTTCATGCGTTTTTGGTTAGCGCCAGCCAGCGTTCAGCAAGGAGGAGACTCACAAACAGAAGGAGTAAAATACTCTGTAAGCTGGCCTGCTGGGAGGTGCTACGTTTTGTTGATGGAACAAACAAATTGGCTAAAGCCTGTTTACTCAGCGAATGGGGTTGAGCATTCAGCTCGTACTGCTGAATGAGCTGTTGCCCCAGCCACTCCGGTAACTGGCCATTCACGACGCGGTCGGAAGTTTGGGGTGTCAGGTGTTCGTTTGTGTAGATAACGTTAGCGGGGTGGGGAACTTGTTCATTCGCCGAGACGATGTACAGCGTTTTGGGCGTTAAGCGCGCGGGGGGCTTGTCGGTCAAAACCCAGTCGTAGGCTCGGCGGGTCGGTTTCTCGTCGATGGTCAGGTCGAGCGCGTACACATCCATCAGCGCCTGGAGAGCCGCTCGTACGGTCTGGCGCTCGGGGGCGTTAGCGTACTGGAGCAATACGTGTAGCGTTCCTTCGTACGAGGGTGCTGATGCCAGTTTTACGCCGGGTGTCGCCAGGCCGGATATAGCATTGGTGGCCGTTAGTTTTCCAGCCTGGTTGATGAAGAGTTTCTTACCGTCTTTGGCCGTCAAATAGGGCCGGGGCTGACTGGTCGAATCGATTACGCTGTGTAAGTGGAATCGCTGCGGCACCGTAATCGCCGGTACGTCCGCCAGTGACTCACTATTCAGCACGTACAGATGCAGATTGGTTGTCTCTGTAGGAAGTTCATTGATTGCCGTTTGCAGTAGCAACGCGTTGAAAGGAGTCGTTGCTACTGGCTGATTCGACTGACTGGCAATAGGAGTAAGCTCATTGTTTGCCAGGTAAACGGCTTCCCCTTTTTTAGCGGCTTCGTCCAGCTCAAATCGAAAATTATCGGTTACGAAGGCGCTGGGCTGCACTAGGTGAACCGTTTTGATCGCTTCGGTCTGGTCTGACTTGTTCAGTACTAGCTGACTGACCAGCAGGGCTAGCACCAGCAACAACAGGCAGCGCAGGATCAGCAGCGGGATGTTGTCGATACGTAGTCCCCGACTCTGCTGCTGGTCTTTTTCCGTGAGCCATTGTGTAGCTGCCCACGGTAGGGGTTTGCCCTGCTTCTGGTGCCAGAAGTGAATCACGATCGGAATCGCTACGGCCAGGCTCCCCCACAGTAGGTATGGTTCAACAAACTCCATTAATTAGTTCTTTCCGGTTAAAAAACGGGTCAATACCAACGCGACCGGCTCACTCATCCGTACCCGTATCAGCCGGACGTGCGGAATACGTAGCGCTTCTTCCAAGCGGGTCAGGTAAGCCGCCGACCGCTCCCGAACGAGGTCACGGACCGTTTCGGCCTGTAATTCCATCTCTCGTCCCGTTTCCAGATCCTGAAACCGGTAGAAGCCGCTGAGGTCGAACGATAGCTCCTGATCGCCCAGAATCTGAAAAATGACAATCTCCCGGCGCGGTCCGGCTACGCTGCGAATCAGGTTGATCCACTCATCACCCACCTGCAGAAAGTCGGACGCCAGCACGAGCATTTCGGTTTGTTTGCGGCTAAATTCCGGGAACGAAGCCTGCGTCGTTTTCCACTCGCCCGACGCCTGGGCGGCATCGAGCGTCGAGATGATTTTCTGAAACGCCTGCTTCCCGGCGGGAACCAGCGTCTGCACTGCGCTCTGTTGCAGGGCATACAAACTGAGCTGATCGCCCTGCCGGTTGCTGAGGTACGCCAGCGACGCCAGCAGTAATTTAGCGTAATTCAGCCGACTGACGTTTCTTTCGGCGTAGTTCATCGACCCCGACAGATCGATCAGGAACCGCAGCTGCTGGTTACTTTCCGTCGCCGATTCGCGCACGAGGTACTGCCCGCTTTTGGCAAACAGTTTCCAGTCGATACGCTTCGGATCGTCACCGGGTTCATAGTGGCGGAATTGTTCAAACTCGGTCCCTACACCGGACCGCTTGCTGGCCTGGATACCCAGCAGCAGCTCGTCGCTGACCAGTTTGCCAGCCAGTTGCAGGTTGTTTAGTTTGATAAGATCCGTGGCGAGTTTAGCCATGTTGATCGAGAGAAAAGATGATTGACGTAAGAAAATAGACCGATGGATGTCAGCTAGGAGATTACCTCCGAGAGCTATTCAGTTTATTTAACGCCTTTCAGCAGTTCCTCGATAACCCGGTCGGTCGTGATGCCTTCTGCGTCGGCGCGGAAGTTCAGCGCAATCCGGTGCCGCAGGATGGGGAACGCCAGCGTCTGAATGTCCTCTGGAATAACCGAGAACCGCTCGTTTAGAACCGCTCGTGCTTTGGCGCACAGGACCAGCGCCTGACCAGCCCGCGGTCCCGCACCCCATTCGCACCATTGCTTAACAAAGGCCGATGGGCTGGTTTGAGGCCTCGTAGCTCGTACAAGCCGATTGATGTATTCGATCAGTTCATCGCTGATATGCACCTGCCGGGTCAAATTTTGTAGGCTGAGAATATCCTCGTCCGACAGTACCGTTTGTAGTTCGGCGCGCTTGGTGCCGGTCGTGCTTTTCAGTACGTTCAACTCTTCGTGCTCATTGGGATAGCCAAGTTTGATGTAGAGCAGAAAGCGGTCGAGCTGCGCTTCGGGCAGGGGATACGTACCGGCCTGCTCGATGGGGTTCTGGGTCGCAATGATCAGGAATGGGCGGGGGAGGGGGTAGTCGTTACCACCGTAGGTTACCTTGTATTCCTGCATGGCCTCCAGCATGGCGGCCTGCGTTTTGGGCGGAGTCCGGTTGATCTCATCGGCCAGCACAACGTTAGCGAAGATGGGACCTTTGTTGAATTTGAACACTTTGTGTCCCGTCTCGTGGTCGTCTTCCAGGATCTCGGTGCCGACGATATCGCCGGGCATCAGGTCGGGCGTGAACTGAATCCGCTTGAAGCGCATCGCCAGCGCATCCGACATGGTTTTCACCATCAGGGTTTTGGCTAGACCGGGTACGCCCTCGAGCAGGCAGTGACCGCCCGCCAGCAACGCGATCAAAACTTCGCTGATAGCTTCTTCCTGTCCGATGATGACTTTGCTGATCTCCTGTCGTAGCTGGGGTAGTCGCGCCACCAGCGCTTTGTAGTGAGTTAAGTTAGCTTGTTCCAAAGTTATGTTTCAGGTTGTATAAAGCACTTTTAATTAAGACGTAAGACAAAGAGGATGTAAGATAAAAGACTTCAGGCCGAAGAAAATTAGGCGCCAATCTTTCGTCCAGCGTCTCACGTCTTTTCTCTTACATCCTTTTTGTCTTTCTTCTCTAGTTATGCTGTCAGCGCGTACGTGACGATATTGACGCCGAACTTGGTATTATCTTCGGCCAGAAACCGCTTGTTGCGGAAATCATAATCCCACTCGCAGCCGTAATCCTTATTGCTGTAGAGCACCCCAATCCGGCCGTTGACGGTAATTGCTTTCAGGTAATCGTGCACCAGATCATCCCCCCAGCCGTTCAGCTCGAACGAAGTCGTGGGCGGCCCTTCGGCGAACGTAAAGAAGCAATTGTAAATGGGGTGAGTGTTCGGAATCTTCTGCAACGCTTTCGGACCAAAGGTCCGCTCCATTTCCTGTTCAAATGACTTGGCGAATAAACCATCAATATCGTGGTTGCAGTCGTCGACAAACACGAACCCGCCGTTTTGTACGTACCGTTTGAAGTGATCCCGTTCCTGCGCCGAAAACTCCACCAGTTTGTGTCCGCTCAGGTAACAGAACGGGCTTTTGAACAGATCCGGGCTACTTAACTGCACGACATGCTCTTTCTGATCAACTGGTATAGTCGTGTACTCAACCAGCGAATGAAGCAGGTTCGACGGCATCCGCTGGTCGGTGTCCCAGTCACCGGAGGTGTATTGAATACGGGTAAAAACAAACGGTTTCAAATTTCGCTCAGGTTGTTAATGTTACGACAGGGGCTTCTCCATCACAAAATCTTCCATCAGATAGCCGTTGCCGATATCTATGTTTTCCTGCTTCACAACCGAAAAGCCTATCCGCTCGTAGAACTGAATGGCTTTGTTATTCCGGTTTACGTTCAGGCTCAGCCGGTCGTTGCCGTGTCGCCGAGCCAGCTCAGATACGCAGTCGATCAACTGCCGGCCGACGCCTTTCCCCTGGCTATCGGGCAACAAATACAATTTATGAATCTTGGTTGCCGACTCGCCCTTATAGTCCAGCTCGTACGACACGAATCCCAGTGCCTCTTGACTAACCGATTCATTCGCCAGCAGGAACACGTGGTTCTTTTCGTGTGCTTGAGTCAGCAGCGCTTCCGGGCTATACATCATCGTCAGCATGTACTCGATCTGTTCAGGTGACAGAATAGCGCCAAACGTACTGGGCCACGTCTGATAAGCGATAGACCGGATAGTAGACAATTGCTCTTCGGTTGCCGGGGTAATGGTGATCATTTACGTGTAATAAGCTTGCGTATCACTACGCCAATTTGCGCATCAGGACCTGTAAGTTTCAGATTGATTAACTGTCTTATCAAAAATGGCGTGAATCAAGAGCGTGGAGAAGATTAGCTATACGGTATAATTAGGTGTGGCGTGAGCTCCTGGTAGCTAATTGCTGTACCGGCAACAAACAGCTGCTTGACCTTTTCCATTAATTCGTTACTATTGATCGTCCCTGGATTCCGTCGTGACCACAGATAACGTTCACGGCTAACTTTTTTAGCCAGCTCTCCTACCGTTTTTATACTGAACGTACTAGCGGCCGGTATGCGCGAGAATAGATTAACAAGCCCGAACCAGCAAACAAACCCGCAGATACCATACAGCGGCTTTATATAGAGGACCACGAATGAAGCTAGAAAGATAGCTACTGTTAAGTAGATAAAAATTGGTTTAAAAACCAGTATATTAACTGGAAAGCCCAATCGTTGCTCCAGTTGCTTGGTCTGCTTCTCTCTCGTTTTTTCGTCAAAAAGTGTAGCCAGCTCTGTCGATGGGGAGACATTGGCTTTGTCAATAGCCAGGGTTCCGCATAGCTCATCTCTAAGCTTATAGAACGCCTGCTGATTGGTACAATCATCCGTATCCAGCTGAGGCATTGACGCCGAAATCCAATCGACTAGCTTACCAAACGTTTGAATATCGGCTAGAGATGCCTTTTGAAAATCAACGTTGAAGGACTGCTCGATTTGGTCAAGAACCTCGTTAACATCTTCCGGATCAAGCTCTAGAGTTTTCATAAATCAGCCGTGTATTTAGGAGATAAGAAGGTTAGTACCCCCTCAGTAAGGAGCACACCGAGGGAGGTACAGACTTTCTTGATTACACTGCGTCTGACAGACTCGTAAACGTAAACTCCCGGATCTTCATTGGCGGCACCAGGTAGTTCTGATCCGATTCGGTGCTCACGACGCGCTCGGGTTTGCCCAGCGCTTCAAGGTTGTTGAGCATGATAACCGGACTTTCGTTGAAGCGGAAGTTCTTTACCGGATGCTTAATTTTGCCGTTTTCGATATAAAAAGTCCCGTCGCGGGTCAGGCCCGTGAGAAGAATCGTTTGCGGATCGACTTCACGGATGTACCAGAGTTTGGTGACCAGAATCCCGCGCTGGGTGCTTTTGATCATCTCTTCCAGCGACGACGAGCCGCCCGCCATAATCATATTATTGGGGTAAGGCAGCGGCTTTTTGCCCTGCTTCTGGGCCCAATAGCGTGAATACGACAGGTTTTTTACGACGCCTTTGTCAATCCACATCGTTTTCGCCTGCGCCTGCCCGTCGCCTGACCAGGGAGACGCTGGTAGTTCTGGATTCGTTGGGTCAGAATAAAGCGTGACGCGCTCATCGACAATTTTGTCGCCCAGGCGACTTTTGCCTCCCGTTTTGCTGAAGTAGGAGCGACCTTCATCGGCGGAACGGGCGTCCATACCCCACATGAGGTATTCGAGCAGGACAACGGCTGCCGTAGGCTCTAGAATAACCGTGTACTTACCCGGCTCGATGGCGCGCGCTGCCGCCGAGCCCTGCGCTTTCTGCATGGCAATGCGGGTAGCGGCTGCCGTATCCAGTTTTGATACGTCGCTGTAGCCACGTGCTACGTAACCCGAGCCTTTCCCATCGTCAGTACGTACCGTCAACGAGAAGTTGACGTTGGTGCTGGGGTAATAGGCAAACAGACCTTTTGAGTTCATCATGGCTGAATAGCCCCGGTAATCCTGAAGAAAACCAGCGGCTGTCAGATTCTGAGCGCGGGCCAGTTGTAAGCTCTTGTCTACGGCATCGGCCCGGGTAGCAGGGGAGATACCCGCCGTTGAGTCAAAGAAACCCGTTGATTTAACGTATGTCTGTGGTCCCAGAACGCCCACGTATTCCGGATTTTCGGGGGCAAGCTGAGCGAGTTCTTCGGCCCGGCGAACGACTTTTTCGAGCGAGGCATCGTCGAACTCATCGATCGTGGCCGTACCTACTTTCTTGCCAAAAGACGACTGAACGACCAGGTTCTTATTGATGGTTGAGCCACTGGTCGAGACCTCGTTACGGGCGTAGCGCAGGTTACCCCGTTCTTCGCCTGTCAGATTCACTTCGCACTCGTCGGCTTTCGAATAACTTAATACTTTTTGGAGTAGCGCTTTGGCTTCTGCTTCGGTGAGAATAATCGCCATGACTGTTAAATTTTACGACCTGTATTGATGACGTTAACTCCGTTGAAACGCGCCGTTGAACTGCCGTGCGACACCGCACTCACTTGCTGAGGCTGTCCTTTGCCGTCGAAGAACGAACCGCCCAGCCGATAGTCTTTTTCGTCGCAGACGGCAACGCATGAATTCCAGAACTCCTGGGTGTTCGACTGATACGCTACGTCTTTGAGCATCCCTGCGATCTCGCCGTTCTTGATCTCATAGAAGAGCTGACCGCCGAACTGGAAGTTGTACCGCTGCTGGTCGATGGAGAATGACCCATCGCCAATGATATAGATACCTTTCTTGACGTCTTTGATCATTTGCTGCACTGACAGAGGTGTTTTACCGGCCGCCAGCGATACGTTGGCCATCCGCTGAAACTGCACCGAGCCCCAACTGTCAGCGTAGCAGCAGCCCTGCGATTCTTTCTCCCCGATGATATGCACCTGGTCGCGAATGGCCTGGTAGTTGACTAGTGTACCGTCTTTGACCAGATCCCATTCCTTGGTTTTAACGCCTTCGTCGTCCCAGCCAACGGCGCCCAGTGAACCGACCTGCGTTTTGTCGGCTACCAGATTCACCTGCTTGCTGCCGTAGTTGAAGTCTTTGGATTTCCACTTGTCGAGCGTCGCGAAGCTGGTTCCGGCGAAGTTAGCTTCGTAACCCAGCACGCGATCGAGTTCCAGGGGGTGGCCCACCGACTCGTGGATGGTCAGCCAGAGGTGAGACGGATCCAGCACCAGATCGTATTTGCCCGCTTCGACCGACTTGGCTGAGTGCTTGGCACGGGCCTGCTTGGCAGCCGCGATAACATCTTCGACCATATCGTAGCCTTTGTTGTAACGGGTCGTTACGCCCGTCACCTTGTCGCTCGGATTGGTTGTCAGGTATTCGTAACTCATGCCCATCGGGGAACTAAGCGCCTGGCGAGTTTCGAACTTGCCCGATTGTTTGTTAATGGCCGTTACGGTAAACGTTGGCCAGATGCGGTGGACATCCTGATCCGCGTACGTACCATCGGTCGATGCGAAGTACTTCTGCTCGTTCACCATGAACAAAACCGAGTTGACAAAGTCAGCCCCGTTTTTCATCGCGGCACTGTTGACCGCCATCAGTAGATCAACTTTTTCCTTTACCGGAACCTCAAACGCGTTTTTGGTGATGGGGGCTTTCCAACTGACGTCACCGTACCCTTTCTGCGGAGCCAACTGAACGGGTTGTTTCATCAATTTGGCATTGGCTTTCGCAATCGCTACGGCCGACTCGGCCGCTTTCGCCATGTCGGCGTCTGATTTTGCATCGACAACGGCGGCAAAGCCCCAACACCCATCCGCAATGACACGCACGCCAACCCCATACGATTCGGTGTTGACAATGTTCTGTACTTTGTCTTCCCTCGTCGTGACATACTGATTCAGGTAACGGCCAATTCGTACGTCGGCGTAGCTGGCCCCCTTACTCTTGGCGGCATTGAGCGCGGCATCGGCCAGTCGTTTTTTGACGGTAACGTCGAGGCCCGGCTCCATCAGACGTTCCGGGGAGACGGTTCGTGAGAAGGCGGGCAGGGAAGGGATCATTAGCCCCGCGGTTCCCATACCCAGCAGTTGGTTAAAGTTCCGGCGATTCAAGGTGATAGTGTATTTAAGTAGGTTCAGTGGGTAAGTTACGGATAAAGCGTCGTCAACGCGTCTTCTTTACTATACGTTGACGACGCTCGATAATTTGACTGGAATACATAGACCACGTCAGCTACACGGCGTCAGACAGACTGCTGAACGTAAAGTCCCGAATTTTCATCGGGGGCAATAAATAGCCACCCGCCCGGACGGGCTTACCCATCGCTTCGAGGTTGTTGAGCATGATGACCGGACTCTCGTTAAAGCGAAAGTTCTTGATCGGAAACTTGATCTTGCCGTTCTCGATGTAGAAGGTTCCGTCGCGGGTCAGGCCTGTATACAAGAGCGTTTGTGGGTCAACGGCCCGGATATACCAGAAGCGCGTTACCAGAATCCCTTTGTCGGTGCTCTTGATCAGGTCTGCCAGCGATTCGGTGCCGCCCTCCATGATAATACCCGATGGACGGGGAACAGCTTTCACTTTTTTCTGGTCCGCCCAGTACCGCGAGTAGAACATATTCTTCACGACACCTTTCTCGATCCAGGTAATTTTCTCCTGGGGAACGCCTTCGGAGCCACCGCCGAAACGGCCCCCACCGCCACCACCAAAGGGCGAGAGTGGCAGTTCTGGGTTCATTGGATCGGTATAGATGGTGACGCGCTCGTCGAAGAGTTTCTCGCCCAGCCGCGTCCCACCGCCTTTTTTACTGAGGAAGCTACGGCCTTCGTCGGCCGAGCGGGCGTCCATGCTACCCATCATGTTGCGGATCAGCTCACTCGATGCCGCCGGCTCAAGGATAACGGTGTATTTACCGGGTTCCAGTGCCCGCGCACCCGTTGAGGCCTGGGCCTTCTGAATAGCAATGTCGGTAGCCGCTCTGGTGCTGAGTTTGCTGGCATCGTTCACGTCGCGGATGGCGTAACCCGAGCCGGTTCCATCGGCGGTACGTACCGTAATCGAAAAATCAACGCCTGTTTCCCGGTTGTAGCCGAACAGCCCTTTGCTATTGCCCATAGCCGTAAAGCCGGTTGAATCTTCCATGTAGCCTGCCGCCGTCAGGTTCTTCTGGCGGCAGGGGTCGAGGCTGTCGAAAGCGGCCTGCGCCCGGTACTCCGGGTCGATTTTCGCCGTGGTTTCCGAATAGGTATTGGTCTCCAGGTATTTCTGGGGGCCGAGCATGGGCATATACTCGGGGTTTTCGGGAGCGAGCCGGGCGATCTCCTCGGCGCGCCGAACCGTTTTCTCGAGCGACGCATCGTCAAACTCGTTGATCGTGGCCGTCCCCGCTTTTTTGCCAAACACGGCCGTTACACCCAGCGACAGGTTGTTCGTTTCGCCGGAGGTCGACACCGAATTTCGGGCGTAACGAATGTTGCCGGTCCGGGTACCCGACAGGCTTACGCTCATTTCATCGGCTTTCGAGTACGAAAGCACTTTATCAATAATTTTCTTTGCTTCTTCTTTACTTAAGATGGCCATTCTGGTCTCTGTTTATCGGGATCCAATCAGATTTTACGAGCAGTATTGATGACGTTAACTCCGTTGAAACGGGCTGTCGCGCTGCCGTGCGATACGGCACTCGACTGCGAAGGCTGCCCCTTACCGTCGTTGAAAGCGCCCCCGAGCCGGTAATCACTTTCGTCACAAACGGCAACGCAGGAGTTCCAGAACTCGCGGGTGTTGGCCTGGTAGGCGACATCCTTGAGCATACCCGCAATCTTGCCATCCTTAATCTCGTAGAAGAGCTGTCCGCCGAACTGGAAGTTGTACCGCTGCTGATCGATGGAGAATGACCCATCGCCGATGATGTAGATACCTTTCTTGACGTCTTTAATCATGTCCTGTACCGACAGGGGCGTTTTGCCCGGCGCCAGCGATACGTTGGCCATGCGCTGGAACTGGACTGAACTCCAGTTGTCAGCGTAGCAGCAGCCCTGCGATTCTTTCTCCCCGATGATATGCACCTGATCGCGGATGGCCTGGTAGTTGACCAGGATGCCGTCTTTCACCAGATCCCACTGCTTGGTTTTGACACCCTCGTCGTCCCAGCCAACGGCGCCCAGCGAGCCGGGCTGCGTTTTGTCGGCAAAGAAATTAACTTCCTTACTACCGTACTGGAAATCTTTGGACTGCCACTTGTCGAGTGTGGCGAAGGAGGTACCGGCGTAATTGGCCTCGTAGCCCAGCACCCGGTCGAGCTCCAGGGGGTGGCCCACTGACTCGTGGATGGTCAGCCAGGTATGCGAGGGGTCGAGGACGAGGTCGTACTTACCTGCTTCCACCGATTTAGCTCCGGTCTTTTCCCGGGCCTGCTGGGCGGCTGCGGTAATATCCTCGAGCATGTCGTAACCCTTGTTGTAGCGGGTCGTTACGCCGGTGACTTTGTCTTTGGGGTTTGTTTGCAGGTACTCGTAGCCCATGCCCATCGGTGCGCTCAGGGAATTTCGGGTAGCAAAGCGACCATTGGCGGGATCGACGGCCGTTACGGTGAAATTGGGGCCAATCCGGTGAATATCCTGATCGGCGTAGGTGCCGTCGGTGGAAGCAAAATACTTTTGCTCGTTCACCTGAAACATGACGCTGTTGACAAAGTTGGCGCCGTTTTTCATAGCCGCGGCATTACACGCCAGCAGTAGATCAACCTTTTCTTTAACCGGAACTTCGAACGCGTTTTTGGTAATGGGCGCTTTCCAGCTCACGTCACCGAAGCCCTTCTGCGGAGCGAGCTGGACCGGTTCGGTCAGGAGCCGGGCGTTTGCTTTGGCAATGGTTACGGCGGTTTCGGCCGCTTTAGCGACAACCGATTCGTCGCGGGCGTCGCCGACGGAAGCAAAGCCCCAACTGCCATTGACAATTACGCGCACGCCAACCCCGTAGGATTCGGTGTTGATGATCCCCAGCACTTTGTTCTCACGGGTCAGCACGGACTGATTGAGGTAGCGCCCAATACGCACGTCGGCGTAGGTAGCTCCCTTGGCTTTGGCCGCGTTGAGGGCGGCATCGGCCAGTCGTTTTTTGACGGCTACATCCAGCCCCGGTTCCAGCAGCGCTTCGGGACTCACCGTGCGGGCAAAAGAGGGTAGCGAAGGCATGGCAACACCCATTGCACCCATGCCCATTAGTTGGGCAAAATCGCGTCGTTTCAAGGTTGTATCGGTTATTGGTTAAAAACAGGTTTGTACGGTACAGGCTATTTGGCGTCCGTTACACAGCGTCAGAAAGGCTGCTGAACGTAAAGTCCCGGATTTTCATGGGTGGAACCAGGTTACCACCCATTCGAACGGGTTTGCCCAGGGCTTCAAGGTTATTGAGCATGATAACTGGACTCTCGTTGAAGCGGAAGTTCTTGACGGGAAACTTGATCTGCCCGTTTTCAATGTAGAAGGTTCCGTCGCGGGTCAGTCCCGTGTAGAGCAGCGTTTGCGGGTCGACCGGGCGGATGTACCAGAGCCGGGTTACCAGGATGCCTTTTTCGGTGCTTTTGATCATGTCGGCCAGCGACTGAGTCCCCCCTTCCATAATGAAGTTACCGCCCGCTGGGGTAGCGTGTACGCCTTTTTTCTCGGCCCAGTAGCGTGAATACGGCATGTTTTTTACCACCCCTTTTTCAATCCAGGTTACTTTCTCCTGCGGCCGACCATCCCCGCTGAATGCGCCGTTGGGTACTTCCGGATTCGTCGGATCGGAATAGATGGTGACGCGCTCATCGAAGAGTTTTTCGCCCAGCCGCGTACCGCCCCCTTTTTTGCTGAGGAAGCTACGGCCTTCGTCGGCCGAGCGGGCATCCATCGAGCGTACCAACGCATTCATCAGCGACGCGTCGACGTTGGCTACCAGTGCAGCCGGCTCCAGAATAACGGTGTACTTGCCCGGTTCGAGCGCGCGGGCGCTGCTCGACGCCATCGCCTTCTGCATGGCGACTTCGGTTGCGTCTTTCGTGTTGAGTTTGCTGACGTCCGTTACGTCGCGGGTAGCGTAGCCCGATCCCAGTCCGTCGGCGGTGCGCACGGTGACCGAAAACTCGACCGAGGTTTCCCGGTTATAGGCTGACAGGCCTTTCGTGTTGCCAATGGCGTTGAAATTGGTTCGGTCTTCCAGGTAGCCAGCTGCAATCAGGTTTTTCTTCCGGCAGGGATCGAGACTATCAAACGTAGCCTGCGCCCGGTAATCGGCGTCAATTTTAGCGGTGCTTTCCGCGTAAGGGTCCGTCTTTAAGTATTTCTGAGGGCCGAGCATGGGCATGTACTCGGGGTTTTCGGGAGCGAGCCGGGCGATCTCCTCGGCGCGCCGGACCGTTTTTTCGAGCGACGCATCGTCGAACTCGTTAATGGTGGCTGTACCCGTTCGTTTTCCGAAAGCCGCCGTTACCCCGAGCGACAGGTTGGTGCCTTCGCCACTGGTCGAAACGGCATTGCGGGCGTAACGAATGTTGCCCCGGCGTCCGCCCGACAGGTTTACGCTCAGCTCATCCGCTTTGGAGAACGACAGGACTTTATCAATAATTTTCTTTGCTTCTGTTTCGGTTAAAATGGCCATGTTCGGGTTAGATTTTACGACCGGTATTAATCACGTTTACACCGTTGAATCGCGTAGTCGGGCAGCCGTGCGAAACGGCGCTTACCTGCGAAGGTTGCCCTTTACCGTCGAAGAACGAACCGAACGTGCGGTAGTCGTCCTTATCGCAGAGCTGTGAACACGAATTCCAGAACTCCTGCGTGTTCGACTGATACGCTACGTCGTCGAGCATGTTAGTCAGTTGCCCGTTTTTGATTTCGTAGAACAACTGACCCCCAAACTGGAAGTTGTAGCGCTGCTGATCGATGGAGTACGACCCGCGTCCGATGATATAAATACCCTTCTCGACGCCCTTGATCATATCGGTAACCGACCGTTTTTCGGTGCCGGGCTGGAGCGATACGTTCGGCATCCGCTGGAACTGCACTGAATCCCAGTTGTCGGCGTAGCAGCACCCGTTCGATTCTTTTTCACCCAGAATGGCCGCCTGATCGCGGATCGCCTGGTAGTTCACCAGGATGCCGTCTTTAATTAGATTCCACGTTTTAGCCGGAACGCCTTCGTCGTCGTAACCGACCGTACCCAGCGCGTTCGGCTGCACTTTGTCGGCCACAATATTGACCAGCTTGCTGCCGTAATTGAAGTCCTTAGATTTCCACTTGTCGAGCGTGGCAAAGGAAGTGCCAGCGTAATTGGCTTCGTAACCCAGTACGCGATCGAGTTCCAGCGGGTGGCCTACCGATTCGTGAATGGTCAGTCCGAGGTGGTTCGGATCGAGCACCAGGTCATATTTGCCCGGCGTAACGGTCTTCGCCGTTAGTTTATCCTTTGCCTGTTTAGCCGCCAGCGTCGCGTCCTCCACCATGTCGTAGGAGTTGCGGTAGCCAACCAGCCCGTTAGGAGCCTGAATTTTCTCCGAAGCAACCCCATCCAGGTACTCGTAACCCATACCCATGGGCGAACTAAAGGCGTCGCGGCTTTTGAATTTACCAGCCGCCCGGTCTACCGCCGAGACCGTAAAGGTGGGCCACAGCCGGTGAATGTCCTGGTCGATGTACGAACCGTCGGACGAGGCAAAGTATTTCTGCTCGTTGACCAGGAACAGATTTGACGTAACGAAAGCCGCGCCGTTTTTAAGGGCTGCGTTATTGACGTTCAGCAGCAGGTCAATTTTCTGCTCAATGGGTACTTCGAAGGCGTTTTTCTTGATTGGCGTTTTCCAGGCCACTTCGCCAACACCTTTTTGCGGGGCCAGCTGCACGGGTTCGGTCTGAAGTTTGGCGTTCGCCTTGGCGATAGCAACGGCGGTTTCGGTGCATTTGGCTACTCCCTCGGGTGTTACGTCGCTGGTAGCGGCAAATCCCCAGGTACCATTGGCAATTACCCGGATGCCCACGCCGAACGACTCGGAATTGACCAGGTTCTGAACGCGGGTTTCGCGCGTAAAGAGGGATTGCTGCAGGTAGCGACCAATGCGGATATCGGTATAGGAAGCTCCTTTACTTTTTGCGGTATTCAGCGCAATGTCGGCCAGTTTCTTCTTGGTGGCTACGTCGATGCCTGGCGCAAGTAATCGTTCGAGGGGAACCTGATTGCCAAAGACAGGAATCGACGCGCCCATCAGCGCTCCGACGCCCAATCCAGATAACTGGATGAAATCTCTTCGTTTCATAAAGAGGACACTAGTTGATGATTAGTGAGCAGTAAAGCGCTCATCGACTGCGAATATGCCTAATAATGACGAGGATAACATCATCCGTTTTCGATTTTGTGACAAACGGTAAGTTGGTTGTTTAGGTTCGATGCCCAATATTATTTGGGTATTGGGGTAATTGACCGCCCTGATTCAAAAATTGCATCAAGTGGGCTGAACCGGTAAATTGATTCGCTGAATGACCGGAATAAGGGCCTGAATAGCCGGCCGATTTCGCTGGTTCACAGGAAAATTACACCATCCGGGGAATAAAAAAAGCGTCGATAAACCCGGTTTATCGACGCTGAAAAGAAACGAAAAAAACTGATTATTTTTTTGCTTTTGCTTTGGCAGGCTTGTCTGTTTCGGCTGCTTTTGCCTTAGTGGGTTTTTTCTCCTTGGTAGGTTCTCCTACTTCAGGGGCGGCCGTTGCTTTTGCCGGTTTCGCCGGAGCAGGCGCACCAATCGAGTTCCGGACGAAGGTTCCCCAGGTCAGGTTGTCTTTGCCTGACTGCGCGGTTTTAGCCCGTTCGATGGCCATATTGGCAGCGGCTTCAACTACCCAGTCGAAGTTGGCCTGACCGACTGAGTTTACGTCGGCATCAGGAGCAGGATTACAGAAATCGATAGCAATAGGGATACCATCGCGAACGGCGAACTCGACCGTGTTGAAATCGTAACCCAAACCGTGATTCAGCTTCAGGACGTAGTCTTTGATCGTTGCCAGCAGTTTCTTACCCGCGTCGCCGGTTACTTTCAACTGTGAGTCATAGCGGAGATGGTGCGGATTCCGGGGCTCGTATGGCATAATCAGCACCTCTTTGCCGCCGATGCAGTAGCAGCGTACATAGTCCGTGAAGTCGATGGCTTCCTGATAGAGCATAACCAGCTGACCAGTTTCGTCATAAGCCCGGAACATCTCCTCCGGATTGTCGACTTTGTACACGTTCTTCCAGCCGCCACCGGAGTGCGGCTTCATGAAGGCTGGAAAGCCGATGTGGTTAAAAATACCGTCCCAGTTCATATTCTGCAGGTTCCGGAACGAATTATGGTTCGTATCGTCGGGCCGGTGTTTCGACGGCAGCAGGATGGTTTTCGGGACCGGGACGCCCAGTTGCACCGCCAGCGCGTTGTTAAAGAACTTCTCATCGGCGCTCCACCAGAATGGGTTGTTAATAACGGCCGTGCCGGTAAGTGCTGCGTTTTTGAGGTACGCTTTATAGAACGGTACGTCCTGCGAAATCCGGTCAATGATAACGGCGTAGTCGGTGGGAACGCTCTGTTCAACCTGATCGATGCTGACGAACTCGGCGGGAAAATCTTTTTGCTTTTCGTTGACCCGATCCACGAAAGCCTGGGGGAATGTATTCTCCTGACCGAATAGGATACCAATTTTCTTTTGCGTGCTCATAATGAGTTAGTTAAGTATTTGGATGTTGGTTGTAGTAAAGACAATGGGGAAAATAAGGTTTTGCTTTACGCTGTTGGCGCACCGGCAAGATGCGTGGTTTACGGTAAGAAACAAAAAAGCCTGGGCGTTGTTGGCCAGGCTTTTCCATATGTCAGCTTGTAATTTGATTAATGATTCAATAGTAATTGACTGTCAAATGAGATTAGTAGCTCGAACGATGTTTACTGTAGATTTATTTTTCTTAAATTATCACACATTCAAAAACACGGTATGTACGGCCCAATAGACGATATTATTCCAAAGGAGCCAGACCCACATGTTAAAGAATTGGTAGATAAACTTGGTACTGTTATAGACCACTTCGTTGATTTCGGATCCAACGTTCTAAAATGGGATACGGAGGTGAGAAGAACAGATGCTTATAATACACCTGTTATTATGTCCTTCAGGCATTTCCTGGAGCTTGTCGATTCTATATCGATTTTAGTAAAGCAATCGTCGATCGATCCTTGCAAGCTAATACTCAGAGGAATACTAGAAACATACATTAGTCTTTCTTATATGCTTGAAAAGGACACTGAAGACCGAGGTATGGCTTTTTTAGTCTGGCATGTTCACCAACAAATCAAAGCTTGGCAACGGACTGACGCTGATTCTGAAATGGGAAAACAGATAAGAAGCAATTTGAGTAAAGATCAACATGTTAAAAACCTTATTGTTCCAACAGACCCTAGAGCTAAAAAGAAGATTGAAGCGTTGGAGGCATTACTGCGAGAGCCAGCCTACCAAAAAGCGGAAGAAGAATATCAGCGGTTACGAAGGTTAAAAGAAAAGAATCCACCTTGGTACCGATTCTTCAATGGCTACTCAAGTATTGAAGAATTGGCGAAACACCTAAATTGTATAGGCATATATGATGTTGTTTATCGTCGATGGTCAGGGCCGGTTCATGGCACTGATGTTATTGTAGGTAAGGCAAGCATAGCAGCCGATGGCAGTGCTGAGATCTTTCAAATAAGGCACTTTGGGCATTTACAAGAAGTAACGCAATGGGTTATGTCCTTGTCTCTTATGGTGTTTGAGCTTTACATCAACAAACGGGTAGCTAACAAAAAAAGCGACTACATAGCTTGGTATTTAACGATTAGAGAACCGTTTCTTTGGGTATCTAGTCGAGAACCCATAATAACTTTTATATAAATCGGTAAGGCTACTAGCGGCCGGCCTGTTGCTAGTTATTGAGCCCGCTCCTCGGGGCGGTACGTTTTGCCGGTAACTTTCTCGTACACCAATGCATTCGATAAGCGCATGAAATTTGTGCCCGTCAACACGCTACCCGACGAGATTCTGTCCGGACGCACGCTGCTTAATGAGTTCGTTGTCGACCAGATACAGGGCAAAGACGTGGCTAAAAATCGGGAGATCTGGGGGTATTATAAATGAAAAAGATTCTGCCTTTGCTGTTCGTAGCTATAGTCTGGCTATCAGGCTGCAAGAAAGAGGATGAAATTGATCCGAACTTTGCGGCCAGTGTTTCTGGTCGTTATGCGCTGACTTGTTATGCGGATGTGATACCCTGATTAATAAGTGAATAAGAAGGGGAGGGTAAAGCATTACAAAGTAGATTCTTTCAGCAGCGTTGTCGGGTTAGCGTACTGCAAAATGCCCGCCCAGTTGCCTTTTAGCTGGTAACGTTGCCCGGTCGTTACATTCTCCAGATTACCCTCAAAGGAGCAGGTGAGCCGATAAACCGTAATCTGGTGGCTGATGTCAATTTTCGATCTGGGCGGGATGTTAACCGTCAGCGTGCTTTTCTGACCAAACCCGTAGGGCTTTTGCTGTTCGATAGTGCTGAGTGGGTATGTGTCAATGGAACGGTCAAACCGGTTATTACCATACCAATGTTCGGGTACACTAACTGCGTACTGATTCAGGTCCACTTCCTGGGGGAGCTGAGTGGTTGGGTCAAGGGTAAACTGGGATGTTTTGACCAATCCCCCGAAACTTTCTTCAACCTGCCGAGTCGCGAGAACGGAACCTGTGTTCTGTACGCTTGAGCCTTTCAGTTGCAGCGTCGTTGTATCGACTCGATCACCCGGTGCAACAAAGTATCGGATGTCTTTGAGCACGTATTGATCCGGTGCTAACGCAACAGAGTCTACCGACTCAGGTTTGGAACAAGCACTCAGTAGAGCGGCAACAAATAAACCAAGCCATGCTACGTGAGCGGAAAGCGCTCTTTGTCGTTGGTTGTTCATCTGAAACGTTGAGTTTAGACTGGTTAATAACCTCTGGCAGCTTCACGGTCAGTAATGACACGATTAGTAAAGAACTAAACTGTCCGTTTTTTACTCGATAGTCAATTCTCAAGTGAAGGCTTACCCAACGCTACAGCCTTGCTCAGCCCGTAAATGGTCGGAAATTATAAGCTTGGTCAAAAAAAATATACAAAAAATATAAAAAACAGTAAGGGTAAGTGCCAGATGACTTGTCTATACGATTGCCGCCGGTAGAAAACACCTACTCAACCGATCGTTTTTATGACTCAACCCTTACTTACTCTGTCGGATCATTCGTTACTTCCCGCTGACGGTAAGCCAGACATATCGCACCAATCGAGTACTGATCTGGATTGGCCATTGAAAACCCTCTTTGCTACAGACCCTCATCAGGCCTGTGAACTGCTGTTTCGCACGTATTACGCTTCCTTTTGCAGCCATGCAGTCCGCCTGGTTTATGCCCGGGAAACGGCCGAAGACATCGTTTCGGAGGTGTTCTGTAATTTCTGGAAAAACAAGGTATATCTAGCCATTGATACGTCCTTTCAGGCGTACCTGTTCCGGGCCGTGCGCTACCGGGCCTACAACTACCTACGCTGGGAAATAACCAAGTCCCGCCAAAGCTCCGATGACCGGATCGATGACGTGGCCGATTCCCGGTCGCTGCCCGTGGAGATCATGCAGTACGATGAACTGCAGCGTAGCATTGAAAAAGCGATCGACGAACTGCCGCCCCAGTGCCGCCGAGTCTTTCTGTTGAGTCGCTTTGAAGGACGTAAATACAGCGAAATCGCCGACGAACTCAACATTGCGCTAAAAACCGTCGAAGCGCACATGAGCAAAGCCCTTACTCAACTGCGCACAGTCCTCAAAGACGAATGGGTCTGGAGCCTCGCGCTGTTCTTCGGTCTGCAGGCGTAATCCGCTACAACCTGAAAATCATAATATTATGCAAACGATTACTAAAGCGTTGCTGCTGGAGCACCATGCCGGTCGGACAACCCCTTTGCAGGTTCGGCTGATCGAGGACTGGCTGAAAGACCCGCAGCACCAGGTCATTTACTACCAGACGCTATTCGAATGGGAATCGACGTACCCGCAGTACGTAGCCGATACGGATTCGGCGCTGGAGCGCTTCCGGCAGGTCATGAATGAACCGATTTCAGCACCGCTGCCCGCAACCCCCTCACCCGTCCGCACGGGCTGGCGGCTGCTCTCCCCCTGGCTGGTAGCCGCTTCGCTGACGTTGCTCATTGGGTTGATAGGCTGGCTGTTTCGCGAACCGATCCTCTACCAGACCTATGTTACTCATTTCGGTCAGCTTAAAACGGTCCAGCTATCCGACGGCAGCCAGGTGGTACTGAATTCCAACTCAAGCCTGCGCGTACCCCGTACGGTGCTGGGTCAGGCGTTGACACTGGTGCAGGACCGCATCGTAACGCTAACGGGCGAAGCGACGTTTCGGGTGACGCACACCCACGACAACCGGCGGTTTGTGGTCAGGACAGGCCGCGAGCTGGACGTCGAAGTTCTGGGAACCGAGTTCGTGGTCTTCAACCGGGCGCGGGCAACGCGGGTGGCGCTGTTAACGGGCAGCGTGAAACTACGCAGCCTGGCGCCCAGTACCGCCCAGCGGGAGTGGCTGATGCGCCCCGGTGAGCTGGCAACCTGGCAGCCTAACGGAACCGTACAGGTCAGCTCCGTAGCCCGGCCGGTGGATGAGGTTGCCTGGACCGAGCACCGCTTTGTCTTTAACAATACTCCGCTGCGGGAGGTCGGGTACATGATCCAGGAAAATTACGGACTGAACGTAGCCATCAAAGATGCGCGGCTGGCCGAGCGGATGGTGACCGGCACCTTTGATGCCGATAGCGCCGATGAGTTGCTGCGCGTGCTGCGGGAGCTGCTGGGAATCAACGTTACCCGGCAGCGCAACCGTATTTATTTCTCCGAAAAATAGCTTCTTATTCCTTTCCTACTCCCATGAAACAAATCCTACGTACCTATGTCTGTTTGCTGGCGGGTGCGATCGTGAGCAGTGCCGGTGGGTTTTGCCAGGCGCAGGTGCTGGCCCGGGCCGGACAGTTCCGTCAGCCGGCTAAAGATTCACCAGCTCCGGCCGGACGATCGTTACGTGATGCGCTGATCTCGCTGAAGAACCGTCATCACATTAATCTTCTATTTGAAAACCGACTGGTAGAAAACCAGTTTGTGCCGACGGGGGCACTCCGGGCGTCGGACGGCTCGCTGGAAGTGTCGCTTCAGGCGCTGCTGGATCCCGCTGGCCTGACATTCCGCCGAATCAAAGAAGGGTCGTACATAGTCGTGCCGGTTAAACAGGACAGCCGGACCGTTGCGGCCGAACCATTGCGAACCTCACAGCCAGTAGTTGGGGGTTCGGTTCCTATGATGATGACTACCGCCGTGGCCTTTTCGTCGGTAAACCCACTCAGCGATCAAGTGGTGCGCGGTGTCGTGCGCGACAGCACGAACGGACAAGCGCTGCCCGGGGTAAGCGTAGTCCTGAAAGGTACTCAGCGGGGTACGACCACCGACTCGGAAGGAAATTTCCGCATTGACGTGCCCGACGCGAACGCGGTCCTGATTTTCAGCTTTATCGGCTTTGGCAATAAAGAACTAACGGTCGGTAATCAGACGAATCTGGTGATCAGCCTGAAATCATCGGACCAGGCGCTGAGCGAAGTTGTTGTTGTCGGTTACGGTACCCAGCGTAAGGAGTCTCTGACGGGTGCTATCTCGAGTATCACCAGCCGCGATATTGAAAAGGCCAAAACGTCTACCGTCAGCGCAGCCCTGGCCGGGAAAATTCCGGGGGTGTCGTTCCGGCAGGCTGAAGGGCGCCCCGGTTCGTCGGCGCTGCTGCAGGTGCGCGGTATGGGCGATCCGCTCTTCGTTATTGACGGCATTCAGAAAGATGCCGGTCAATTCAATAACATTGCCCCGGCTGATATTGAGTCGATTACGGTCCTGAAAGACGCGTCGGCCTCGGTGTACGGGTCGCGGGCGGCCAACGGCGTCGTCATCGTTACGACCAAGCGGGGTAAAACCGGCAACCGCAATACGATCAACCTCGACGCTTACTACGGTTTTCAGAACTGGACCCGCTTTCCGAAGGGAGTGACCGCTTATGACTGGATGGTGGGTAAAGCCGATGCCGAGGTAAACCAGACGGGGAAGACCACGATTACGCAGGACGAGCTGAACAAATGGCAGCAGGGAACCGAATATGGCTACAAGAGTTTCGACTGGTACAACTTCATCGTGGGTAAGAATGCTCCCCAGTACCAGGTCAACCTCAACGCCACCGGTGGTTCCGAGAAAATCAATTACTATTTCTCGGTAACGCGGCTGAATCAGGATGCCGTGCTGAAGGACTATAACTTCAACCGGACTAATATTCAGTCAAACATCGACGCCCGCGTGGCCGACCGGCTGAAGGTGGGCGTGCAGATCAACGGACGTATCGAAACGCGGCAGAACCCCGGCGTGCCGGGTGGTGATGATTACTGGGCACCCCGTTTCGCGCTGTTCCGCAACCGCCCAACCGAACGTCCCTACGCTAACGATAATCCCCTGTATCCCAATAATATTGGCCACAATGCGGAGAACTGGGCGATCCTGAACTACGCCATTTCGGGTTACGCCCGCGAGGACTGGCGCGTGCTGCAAACCAACTTCAACGCCGAATACCAGCTTCCGATTAAAGGGCTGACGGCGCGCGGGGTGTACTCGTATTACTTCGCCGACCGGTTACAGAACATCCACGAGTACACCTACGACGTGTACACCTACGACCCGGCTACCGACAAATACAACATTTCGGGTGGTAGCTCAAATCCGTACCGCGAGCGGGTGACGCGCAAGATTTTTGAGAACGTCCTGCAGGGGCAGCTGAACTACGTCAACAGCTTCGGTCGGCACAATGTCAGCGGTACATTCGTAGCCGAACGTATCAGCCGCCGGGAGCAGGAAACATTTGTGCACTCGGTACCTAAGACCAACGTACTGCCGCTGATTCAGTTTGCCGACATGGACACCTATAACGACACCGATTACGAGGAAGCGCGAATTGGTTACGTTGGCCGGGCAACCTACAACTACGCCGACAAATATTTTGCCGAGGTATCGGGTCGGCGGGATGCGGCCTGGCGGTTTGCGCCGGGTCGGCGGTGGGGGTTCTTCCCGTCGGTATCAGCAGGCTGGCGTATCAGTGAGGAACCGTTCTTCAAAAATATGAAACAGACGGCCCTGAGTGATCTTAAACTACGGGCATCGTACGGTAAGCTGGGCGACGATAACATTGGCATTTCTGCGTTTGCCTATATCCCCGGCTACAACTATGCGACATCAACGGTGGTGCTCGATGGGCAGGTGATCAAAGGCTCACGGAACACGGGCGTACCGATTACCAACCTCTCCTGGTTTACCAGTACCATCACCGATGTCGGCATCGATTATAACCTGTTCAACGGCCGGTTAACGGGCGAATTCGATTATTTCTATCGCAAGCGGACGGGGCTGCGCGGCCGTAAATACGACGTACTGGTGCCGAATGAACTGGGCTATGCGCTGCCGGACGAAAACGTTAACAGCGATGCCCGGATCGGGGGCGAAGCTTCGCTGGCCTACAATGGTACCTTCAAGGGCATTGGTTTCCGGCTGGGGGGCAATGTCGGCTATTCGCGCTCCCGCTCACTGCAATCCTACAAACCAACGTTTGGTAACTCCTGGGACTACTACCGCAACTCAAACGAAAACCGCTGGAGCAACATCTTCTGGGGCTACGAAGTCGTTGGGCAGTTTAAATCGATCGACGAAATCAATGCTTATACCGTCAACAACGACGGCCAGGGAAACAAGACCATGCTGCCGGGCGATTTCATCTACCGCGACGTAAACGGTGACGGACGTATTGACGGCTACGACGAGCGGCCCATTGGCTACCCTGTCTCGACGGTTCCGATTGTCAACTTCGGTATCAACCTGTCGCTCAATTACAAAGGCTTCGATCTGACGGCTGACTTCTCGGGTGGTAGCATGTACTCTTACAACCAGAACTGGGAGATGCGGTGGCCGTATCAGAACACGGGGAACCTGCTGGCAACGATGTACAACGATCGCTGGCACCGCGCCGATCCGCTCAACCCCGATAGCCCCTGGGTCGAGGGTAAAAACCCGCCCCTGCGCTTCAACGACGGTGGTCACAGCAACTACAACAAGAACTCGTCGTGGTGGCTCACGAACATCAGTTACCTGCGCCTGCGGACGGCCGAAATCGGGTATTCGCTGCCCGCATCGCTGCTGAATCGAATCAAAATTCAGCGGGCGCGGATTTACGTTAACTCGTTCAACCTGTTCTCGCTCGACAACGTGCGGCAACTGGGTATCGATGCTGAAATCACCGACGAGAATGGCCTGCAGTATCCCCAGCACAAACTGGTAAACATGGGCATTAACCTTTCGTTCTGATCGACCTTACCATGAAAAAAATAACCATTACGTTACTGGCCCTGTTGGCTGTCTGCGGAGGCTGCAACGACGACGATTTTTTGAATCGGGAGCCGAAAAATATCCTGCTGACCGATCAGATTTTTGCCAATGAACAACTGACGCTCTCGGCCATTGCCGATCTGTATGACCGCTACCCGGATTTTCAGCGGACCGACCGCTGGTACGAGTTTACCAACTTCGATGAAGCGTTCGCGTCAAACTTCGGCGACTATTTCCGGCACCAGAATCAGGAGTATAACTACGACAGCTGGAACTACTGGGACTACGGCTACCTGCGCGACATCAACTTGTTCATTCAGCAGTGCGGGCAGTCAACAGCACTGGCTCCGGCCGTAAAAGATCGCTTTCTGGCCGAAGCCCGTTTTATTCGGGCGGGGGTGTACTTTGAACTGGTCAAACGCATGGGCGGTGTACCGCTGATTCTGGAACCGTTAACGTATGATTTCAGTGGCGATGCTACGTCGCTGCGCAACCCACGTAAGAAGGAAAGCGAAATCTACGATTTCATTATCAGCGAAATGGAGGCCATCCAGACAGCCCTGCCCGACAACCCCGCGACCAAGTTGCGGGCGACGAAGGCCGCTGCGCTGGCCCTGGAAGCGCGGGCAGCCCTTTACGCCGGATCAATTGCCCGGTACGGTGCCAACACCCCACAGGTGTCGTTGCCGGGCGGTGAAGTGGGCATTCCGGCCGAGCGGGCGACGGGCTATTACCAGACCGCACTGAAGGCCGCTCAGGCGATTACGGGTTATTTGCTCTACCAGAAAAATACGACGAGCCTGTCCGACAATTTCGCCAATCTCTTTCTCGATAAAGCCAATAATCCGGAGGTGATTTTCGCCTACGACTACAAACTGAAAAGTGGTAAAGTCGTTGGCTGGACGCTGGACAACAGCCCGCTGACATCGGCGGAAGAAGGAACCAACGGCGGACGGCTGAACCCGTCGCTGAATTTGGTGCAGTCGTTCGAGAAGCTCGACAATACGTTTGCCCCGCTGCCAATTGCGGATGCGGCAGGAAGCCCGATCTACTACAGCAACCCCGCTGAGTTGTTCGCCGGTCGCGATGCCCGTCTGGCTGGTACGGTGCTGTATCCGGGCTCGTCTTTCAAGGGAAAGCCGGTCGATATCTGGGCGGGTTACCGTTTGGGGAACGGCTCGGTCGTGACGGCTGATAAACCCGGCGGTCAGAAAACGCTGCCGGGCGGGACTACGCCCGTAGCCGTGGTTGGACTGGATGGTCCCGTCGATGGGCTGGAGTTTACGGCGCAGTCGGGTTTCTACGTCCGCAAATACATGGACCCGGCGGTTGGCTCGGCGCAGATCGGTACGCAAAGCGAAGTATGGTGGGTTCGGTACCGCTACGCTGAAGTACTGCTCAACGCAGCCGAAGCCGCTTTTGAACTAGGTCAGAAAAGCGTAGCGGCTGACTTCATGAATCAGGTTCGCGCCCGCGCCGGTCTTACCAAACCGCTCACCGCCAACGATATTACGTTCGATCGGATTGTGCACGAGCGTAAGGTGGAACTAGCTTTTGAAGGCCACGAATTGTGGGATTATAAACGCTGGCGGCTGGCACACGTTGTCTGGAATGGTGTGAGCGCTGATCTGACCAAAAATCCGGGGAAAGCCGACGAGCCCAGCACCCGTGTCTTTGGGTTATGGCCCTACAAAGTGTATAATCCCGGACAACCGAACGACGGTAAATGGGTATTCCAGCAGGTGCTGCCCAGCCGCGTCACCAACGCCCACCGCTTCCGGCTTGGCAACTACTACTCGTTCATCAGCGACGAGATCCGTACGAATAACCCGCAAATCGTTCGAAATCCAAACCAATGATAATGAGTGAATGAGCGAAAGAGTGAATAGTTGCTGACGCAACCCGCCCCTCTTCATCCGCTCTTTCGCTCTTTCATCGCACCGGCGACCCGGTCTTTAGCTCTTTATAAGCCATGAAACTCCTATCTATTTTATTCCTCAGTTTCGCCAGCTTCTCTCTTTTCTCCTGCGCGTACGACAACTATCCTGAGCCGGAATCAAGGTTACAGGGACGGCTCGTTTACCAGGGCGAACCGATCAACGTTGAGTATAATAACGTAACGTTCGAGCTGTGGGAGCCAGGCTGGCAGAAGCGGATTCCCATTACGGTAACCGTTGGGCAGGATGGTTCGTACTCCGCTCAGCTTTTCAACGCTACCTACAAGCTGGTTATTCCGTCGGCGCAGGGACCATTCCGGAGGATGCGCAGGGATAACTCGGATACTACGACGGTTAACCTGACGGGTAACCAGACGCTGGATATCGACGTAATGCCCTATTACATGGTACGTACACCCGCCTTTTCTGTGTCGAGTGGCAAAGTCTCGGCAACCTGCAAACTTGAGCAGATTATTACCGGTACCGACGCCCGCGCCATCGAACGCGTGTCGCTGTACGTAAGTAAGACCCAGTTTGTTGACAGTCGCACCAGCCTGAGCTCGTCCGATCTGACGGGTACGTCGATCAAAGATCTGAACGCCGTAGCGCTTAGTGCCAATTTTCCGACCATTTCGGGGCAGAGCTATGCCTACGCCCGGATCGGAGTGAAAATTGTGGGGGTGGAAGACCTTATTTTCTCGCCCGTACAAAAAGTTCAGCCCTAAATATTCCCCTGTACTGAGTTATAGAGCCCGACTTACTGCTTTCTATACTGTAGTTGCTCTTTACCTTACAAAACAACCTGTTCATGTTTAACCAATCGTTTCTACGCACCGCAGCCCTGGCCACCGCTTTGCTGGTTGTTGCTACGGTGCAGGCTCAGACATTACGTCCACCGGCTTACCCGCTCGTTACGCACGATCCCTATTTCAGTGTCTGGAGTACGACCGACAAGCTAACGGATTCGCCCACCCGTCACTGGACCGGTAAACCGCAGTCGATGGAAGGCGTTGTCCGGGTCGATGGAAAGGCGTACCAATTTATGGGAGCCGTACCACCTACGTATAATACGTTACTGCCTACCGGCGAGCTGAAAGCCTACACTGCTAAATACACCTTCTCTAAACCGAATCCGGGCTGGGAAAAACCGGATTACGACGATCAGGACTGGAAAACAGGTCCCGGTCCCTTTGGCGACAATGCCGAATCGCGCACGAAATGGCTCAGCAGCAAGACTGATCCGAACGGTATTCACATCCGGCGTGAGTTTACCTACGACGGCAAGATCGATCCGGCAAGTCTGCTGCTGTCGATGAGCTATGACGACGACGTTGAGGTCTATCTGAATGGAACGCTGATCATCACGAAGAACTGCTGCGCGGGTGAGTATGTGTATTACCCGCTCTCGGCCGAAGGGCAGAAAGCCTTGCGCAAAGGAAAAAATGTGCTGGCGGCTCACTGCGTCAGCCCGGTAGGGGGTTCGTTCATTGATGTTGGCCTGGTAAGTCCGGCCGCCGGTCCGACCATGACCAAAGCCGAACAAACCGACGTAAAGGTTGCCGCTACCCAAACCGATTACACGTTTACGGCGGGACCGGTCGATCTGCAGGTGAATTTCCTGTCGCCCCTGCTGCTGGATGAACTGGAAATAGCCGCCCGGCCTGTTAGCTACGTCACGTTCGAAGCAAAATCCCGCGATGGCAAACCGCACGCCGTTCAGGTGTACTTTTCCGAGTCGGCGACAATGGCAACCAACACGCCCGTTCAGGACGTAGTGACCAAAGCCGGCCAGGGATCGGGCCTGACCTACGGATCGGTAGGTACCAAGGCGCAGCCGTTGCTGGGCAAGAAAGGCGATAACATCCGGATCGACTGGGGGTATGCCTATCTGGCAGTTCCGCAAGGATCAGGCAGCCAGATCGTAACTGGTGTGCCCGCAACGCTGAAGCAGTCGTTTGTTACAAAAGGGACGTTGCCGGCTGCAAAGCTTAATGCCGGTCAGGCGAATAGCGTAGCGCTGGCTACGGTGCTGAATCTGGGCAACGTTACGAAAGAGGGTGCGTCGAAACACCTGCTGCTGGGGTACGACGATCTCTACTCGGTGCAGTATTTTGGCGAGAATCTGCGGGGCTGGTGGCACCGCGATCCCAACATGACGATGGAGAAGACGCTGCAACTGGCCGAAACCGACTACACCCGCCTTCGCCGGAAAAGCACCGACTTTGACAAACAGCTGTATGACGATGCGCGCAAAGCTGGCGGAAAAGAGTATGCTGATCTGTGTCAGCTGGCGTACCGGCAGGCCATCTCGGCTCACAAAATTGTGGCTGGTCCGAAAGGCGAGGTATTTTTTCTCTCCAAAGAGAACTTCTCGAATGGCTCCATCGGCACGGTGGACGTAACGTACCCATCGGCTCCGCTATTTCTGCTGTACAACAACGAGCTGGCGAAGGGCTTACTGCGCTTCATCTTCGACTATAGCGAGTCAGGCCGGTGGAAAAAAGATTTCCCGGCGCACGACATTGGTACGTATCCACTGGCAAACGGTCAGACTTATGGCGAAGATATGCCTGTCGAGGAAGCCGGTAACATGATCATCCTGACGGCCGCTGCGGTCAAGATGGACGGTAACCCCAACTTCGCGCGGGAGCACTGGCCAACGCTGACCAAGTGGGTAGGTTTCCTGAAACGGGATGGTTTTGATCCGGGCAACCAGCTCTGTACAGATGATTTTGCCGGTCACCTGGCGCGGAATGCCAACTTATCGGCTAAAGCGATCATGGGCATTGCCTGCTACGGGCAGATGGCGCAGGCGCTGGGCGACCAGAAAACTGCTGACGAATACCTGACACTGGCCCGCGAATTAGCTAAGAAATGGATGCAGATGGACGTTGAAGGCGACCATTATGCCCTGACATTCGACAAAACGCCCGGCAGCTGGAGCCAGAAGTACAACATCGTCTGGGATCAATTGCTTGATCTGAATGTGTTCCCGAAGGAGGTAGCCGATAAAGAAATCGATTTCTACCTGAAGCACCAGCAGCCCTACGGCCTGCCGCTCGACAGCCGGAAGACGTACACCAAATCGGACTGGATAATCTGGACGGCAACGATGGCCGATTCAGATAAGGACTTCAAGGCGTTCATCGATCCGATCTGGAAATACGCCAACGAAACGCCAACGCGCGTACCACTTTCCGACTGGCACGAAACAACCGACGCTAAACAGGTTGGCTTCCAGGCCCGGTCGGTTGTCGGTGGTTACTTTATCAAGATGCTGGATGAGCAGTTGAAAAAGAAAGCCAAAAAATAGCAGGGTAAGCATAATCCACAGAAGCCAGACGCAATCTGCGTCTGGCTTCTGGGTTTTGACTCGGGTGAGAGTGGCTAAATCAGGCTCATGAAGCGTGGGAATTGCTCTTTCCAGACTGGCCAGTCATGATCGCCCCAGGGCATACGATCAAGCGTGTGGTGAATGCCCTTGTTCCGGAGAATCGTTGAGATATTCAGCGTGGAAGGCTTACAGAAATCGTACTCCGACGAACCCAGGACGATATTCATGTGATAGAACTCGGGATTGTTGGCGTTGGGTATGAAATCGGGTGGGTTGTTGAAATAGACGTTTTCGTCGTAGTAACCGCTCAGAAAAGACCGGATGTCGAAGGCCGCGCCAATAGTGAAGAGGTTACCAACCTGTTCGGGGTGCCGAAACGCAAAATTCAGGGCGTGGTAGCCGCCAAAGGAGACGCCCGCAACGCCAATTTTCCGTTCGTTGCATTCGCGCTGAATACCGGGCACCAGTTCTGTGTGCAGGAAGCGGTCATACAGGACGTGGTTCCAGATACGGGTGCCGGGATGGAGGTGTTTGGCGTACCAGCTGTCGCGGTCGATGCTGTCGATGCAGTAGAGTTTAATTTTACCTGTTTCAACAAACCACCGGACTGTTTCGATAAAGCCAAAATCCTTATATTCATAATACCGGCCCATGGAGGTCGGAAACATAAGAACGGGGTATCCCCAATGGCCGTAAACCAGCATGTCGATGTCGCGGCCCAGGTGGTGCGAGTACCATTTACGATGAGTTTCCTGCACGATGATAGGCGTTTAAAAGGGATAAAACTTGGCTGAAAAATAGAGTAAATCGAATGCAACGACAAAACGGACAACACGGATGCGCCGAAAAAAGCCTATTTTGCAGTTTGTAATCTGTTTACTGTTGACATTTTTCCTGTTTATGGCTGACTCGATACCGGCCTCTCCCCGCAGCAAGTCAATGACTGTTACCAGGCTGCGTGATGATTCTTTGTTCTCCGTTCCGCTCCAGCGCACCGTACATCTGGACATTATTCTACCACCAAATTATCGATCTGATCGCCTGCCGCAGGACCGCTTGCCGCAGGAACGCTTGCCGCAAGAAGGCTTGCCCCAGGACCGCCTGCCGCAGGAACGCCTGCCGGTCCTTTATCTGAATGATGGGCAGGATCTGGAGCGGTTGCACCTGACCGACGTGCTGGATTCGTTGTACGAACAACAGGCCGTCCGTCCGTTTGTTCTGGTGGCCATTCACGCTGGCGACCGAATTCAGGAGTATGGTACGGCCGCCCAGGCAGATTATATGCATCGGGGGAGTAAAGCGGCTTTGTATACTGACTTTGTCCTGACAGAACTGTTGCCTTATGTGCAGAATCATTATCCGGTCAGTGACCGACCTGAAGAATCCGCCTTTGCGGGTTTCTCGTTGGGAGGCTTATCGGCGCTGGATCTGGTGTTTCATCATCCGGATCGGTTCAGCCGGGCGGGCGTATTCTCTGGCGCGCTATGGTGGCGGAGTAAGAGTACCGAGGCTGGCTATCGTGACGAAACCGACCGGATCATGCACGATCTGGTTCGGAAAGGCAATTACAGCAGGAACCTGAAATTCTGGTTTGAAGCCGGTACCGACGACGAAACCAGCGACCGGAACAACAACGGCATTATCGACGCCATCGACGACACAATCGACCTCATCGAGGAATTGACGAAGAAAGGCTATCAGTACGACCGTGCTGGTGGTCCAACCGACATCCGCTACGTAGAAGTGCAAGGTGGCAAACACGACCAGGAAACCTGGAGCAGGGTGATGCCTGACTTTCTGACGTGGGCGTTTGGAAAATAAAGAGCGAAAGAGCGGGCGCCAAAGCTGTGATAGATTGAAACGTGGAGCTATGAAGGGATTGTTGATCGTGAATATTTTGGTTCTGGGGCTGTGCCTGCGCGGTCAGGCGGCTGATGTTACGGTGCCGCAGAGTACGACGGGGCCGGGGGCGCGGAAGCTGGTCTGGGCGGATGAGTTCGACAAGCCGGGGCTGCCTGATACGACGAAATGGACGTATGAAACAGGAGGTAACGGCTGGGGGAACAATGAAAAACAGTTTTACACCAGTCGGCGTCCCGAGAACGCCCGTATCGAAAACGGTAAACTCATTATCGAAGCCCGCAAAGAAGCGTATCAGGGCAGCCAGTACACGTCGGCCCGGCTCCTGACCCGCGGGAAACAGACCTGGACCTACGGACGTGTCGAAGCCCGGGCCAAACTGCCTAAGGGCGTTGGCACCTGGCCCGCGATCTGGATGCTGGGTACTAATTTGTCGCGCGTGGGCTGGCCGAAGGGTGGTGAAATCGATATCATGGAGCACGTCGGCTACGATGAGGGCGTTGTCCACGGTACCATCCATTCCGAGGCATATAACCACGTCAAAAAAACGGAAAAAGGCGGCTCAATACCCGTTAGGGACGTAACGACGGATTTCCATACCTACGCCATCGACTGGACCGCCGATCAGATCGATTTTTACGTCGATGATCAAAAATACTACTCCGTCCGGAAAGCCACGCTGGGCAGTTCTGAAGCACAGTGGCCCTTCGACCAACCGTTCTATTTGCTGCTGAACATAGCGGTGGGTGGCAACTGGGGAGGACGGAAAGGTATCGACGAAACCATCTGGCCGCAGCGTATGGAAGTTGATTATGTGAGGGTATATCAATGAAAGGAGGAAAGGGAGGAAGGGAGGAGAGGGTGAACGATAAAGGTCTGATATGATCAGTTAATATTCTGTTAGTCAGATTGTTGAGGAAGTAGTTGCGCTTTTGCCGTTCCCTCAGCCAACCTGCCGTTTGCTCAGGGATTATTCGGGCATGAAAGGGCAATGGGTTAGTTTTCAGTCAATTATTTACGACTAACCCAAAACTTCCTGACTCATGCCTATTTCTCTTACCGCCACCAGCATTGATCCCAATGCGGGTGAATTTCCTGCTATGCTGGCTGACTTGCAGGGAAACATTCTGAAAGGTCACGGTCGTGACCACACCATCAATCTCTTCATAAAGTTCTCCGCTGGGCGTCAGGCGCTGGTCAAAGACTGGTTGTCGGCCTTTACGCGCGTGTTTGTTACGTCAGCGAAGAAACAGATGGAGCAGACCGATTTCTTCAAGACGAATAAGGTGTCGGCCGGAATGTTCGTCAATCTGTTTTTGACGGCCAGCGGCTATAAATATCTGGGCGTACCGGATGGCAAAACTCCCCAGGATCCATCTTTTCGTAATGGGATGAAAGCGTCAAAGACGCGCCTGTCTGATCCCGAAAGCAGCACCTGGGACGCTGGCTACGATGCCGATATTCATGCCTTGATTTTGATTGGCGATGACAGTCCGCAACTGGTGCGGGCACTGAAACGGGCTATTATTATCTCGCTCAAAAACCTGGCAATTCCGCTTCGGGAAGAACCCGGCAAAGGAATTCGGAATGAGGCCGGAAACGGCATTGAGCACAACGGCTACGCCGACGGTGTGAGTCAGCCGCTTTTCTTCAAAAAAGATATTGACGACGAAGCCAGCAGGATAGGCCATACCAACTGGCACCCTGAAGCGCCTTTAAACCTGGCGCTGGTACCTGATCCGGGAAAGGCCGGTGCATTCGGGAGTTATTTCGTCTTTCGAAAGCTGGAACAGGACGTAAAAGGCTTTAAAAAGCGGGAAGAGGAGCTTGCTGCGGCAATAGGTCTCACCGGCGACGATGCCGAACGGGCTGGTGCGCTGGTGGTCGGACGCTTTGAGGACGGCACACCCGTTACGTCATTCAAAGATGCTCTGGAAAATATAGCCAAGGATAAAGTGCCAAACGACTTCATGTACGCCGGTGATGATGGCGGAAAATGCCCGTTTCACGCTCATATCCGCAAAACGAATCCGCGTAGTGACGGAGCAGGGGTTGATTTTAATAAATCGAAGCGGCTGGTTCGACGGGGTATTCCTTTCGAGAAAGCGGCTCGGGTCCGATTGCCAAACGGCGATTTCGATCCGGCGCACTTCCCCACAAAAGGGGATGGATACGGTCTTCTGTTTATGTGCTTCGTCGCTAACCTGGGCGATCAGTTTGAAAAGGGGCAGTTTGAATTCATGCAGGCGCACTGGGCAAATGAACCAAATTTTGTGAATACGGGAACGGGAATCGATCCCGTCATTGGCCAGCACAAGACGACTGATGTCGTGCAGCCGCAGCAGTGGCCAACCACCTGGGGGCAGGCTGTGCCGACGAAGCCGTTTGTGTTCGCCGATTACGTACACATGAAAGGAGGGGCCTATTTCTTTGCCCCCAGCCTGTCAACGCTCATCAACTTGAAAGTAAGCAGCAACCCGCTCCTGCCCGAAACGCTGCAGATATTTATTTAGAAGGAGGAAAGGAGAAAATGGAGAAAGGAATAAGAATGATGCTATGCCGTGATTAACATTTTTCTTGTTCCTTTCTCCAAGTTCTACAACTTCACCAAAAACGCCATCGTATCGACTCCATCGGCGTAGTCTGAGAGGCCGGGGGACTGAGTTTGCCCAAAGGGAACACTACCCGGATACCAGCCCTGTCCGGAGCTGGACTTTGCCGATGCGACGACCTGAATCCGATCAGCACGCTCAGTCAGCCAGGCCGCGGCATCGTCCTGCGTGTTATACGTTTGGTAGTACAAGACTGAAATTGGCGACACCAGACCGTCGTTTTCAGTCAAAAGCAGATAGCCATTATCGTAATGCGGCACGGCGTTGATCAGATAAATCGACTTGTTATAGTCGTAGTTATTCTGGTATTTATGGTTGTTCAGATACGTACTGACATTCGGCTCCAGCGTACGTAACAGGGGCGTAAAGTCATAGTTCTCCGGTACCAGTATCGTTGATACGTTCCGGCAGCCCAGTCCGTAATAATCCGAAATAGCGTGGCCAAGATCAACAAAAACGCTTTCATCTTCCTCGCCCAGTAGAATCCCTACCGAAGTTCGGTTGCGCCGGATGATGTGGGGTTTTTTTTCGAAATAGTAATCGAAGTAGCGGGCCGTATTGTTGCTGCCGGTGGCGATGTAGGCATCGGCCTTATTCAGTCGTTCAGCTTCTTCAATCAGCGGATCGAAAGCAGGATTGATCTCTTTTAATTTTTGTATTAAAAAGTGGATTAGTACAAAATCCTGGTTACTCAGCTTAGCCAGCAGCTTGTGACCGCTCATTAAAACACAGAGCAGATCATGGAAACCAACGGCCGGAATATTGCCCGCCATAACAACCCCAATAACTTTCGGGTGGGCCGGTTCAGCAGGAGCGTAGGCCTGAATCCAGGCGCTGAGTTTATTGGCCGTCAGAAACTCATCGGCGATAGCCTGTAAGGCGCGTAAAACGTTATCTGGTGTAAACCAATTATTTTTATGATAAGCCCGGTGGGCAATTTCCTCCAGTTCTGGCCGGGTATCTGCCGAACGCAGATAGTCTCCCAGCGCAACGAACGTTTGCAGGCGTTCTGATTGCAGCATCTAAAAAGGGAACGTGATTTATGGTAGCAACCGACCGGAATAAATTTTAGTTTGCCCCCAACCTTTAAATAGTTATATTTGTTGTTCGTATCAAGGAGATAAAATTTTACAGTCTATAAATCTGTTCTGCTCATGGCAATCATGATCACCGACGAGTGCATCAACTGCGGTGCCTGCGAACCCGAATGCCCAAACACCGCTATTTACGAAGGGGGTGTCGAATGGACATGGAGTGGCGGTACCGAGCTCACCGAAGTCGACTTTGGTGATGGTACGGTTGTTGACGGCAAGTCACCCCAGGCGCCAGTTTCTGACGAGTTTTACTATATCGTTGCTGACAAGTGTACCGAATGTATGGGTTTCCACGAAGAACCGCAGTGCGCGGCCGTTTGTCCCGTTGACTGCTGCGTTCCCGATCCGGAACACGAAGAAGATGAAGACACCCTCTTAGCCAAGAAAGCGTGGCTGCATGCCGAAGCGTAACGTCGGTAAAAAATACTTAGTTGTAAAAAGCCTGCCCAGAACGTTCTGGGCAGGCTTTTTTTATTTAATGCCCTGAATCGTAAACTTATCTGAATAGGACAATATTACCATTTGTTTGATCCTGGTTCGTATCCTACGAAGGCAGGAGCAGTAAAGTTCAATAAATTTGTTGTAACGGAAATTATAATATGAATTATTTTGAATTAAATAGTAAAATTTAGATAAAAAGCCTATTAAACGGTATTTTGCCATATTTGTTTAAATTTGTGTATTGTGTGATAATGTTTCTGTGGTAAAATTTGTCGCGAAATGAAGTGCAACCTTATTTCGCAACTACCAAATTATACCTATGAGAAAATTATTTTTACTAGTTAGTTCTTTGTTTTTTGGTTATGAAACAGTAGCTCAGGACTCTACTGCTAGCACACCGGGTAAGTTCACCTTCTCCGGCTACATGGATACGTATTATTTCGGAAACTTTAACAACCCATCAAGTCAGTCTAATCTGGGGCTAAATGCCAACGGAGCTTCCAACGCCCGGGCCTTTGATCAGCGGTCTGGTCAGTTCGGAATTGGCTTGGTGCAGGCCAAGGCCATATATACGGCCGATAAAGTGGATGCCGTTTTTGACTTGGCATTCGGTCCTTTTGCCGATCTGGGAAACTACGGTAATAACGTAGCCCTGCTGGGAACCCCCGGCTCTACAGCGCTGGCGATCAAACAGGCATACATTACGTTCAAAGCAACGAATAAGCTGACGTTTACGGCGGGACAGTTCGGTACGCACATCGGTTATGAAGTGATTGATGCTCCAGTCAATTACAATTACTCCCTATCTAACCTGTTTAACAATGGTCCGTTCTATCACATTGGTCTGAAAGGCCAATATGCATTCAGCGACCGGGCTTACCTGATGCTGGGTCTGGTGAACAACGTCGATAACATTGTCGACAACAACAAAAAGAAAGGCGTAATCGGGCAGTTCTTCTTCTCGCCGGTGTTGGGCTGGAATGTCTACCTGAACGGGATTGTATCGAATGAAGCATCGCAGGATGTTACAGGAGTACCTGCCAACAACGCTAGTTACTCGCTGTTCGATCTGACGACGACCTATCAGATTACCGAAAAATTCTTCTTGGGGTTAAATGCCGCTACGGGCGCGCAGAAGGGCGATTACCAAAACGTTGGTGGCCCATCGACGACAAAAACCTGGGGGGGCGTTGCTGTGTACACGAACTACGCTTTTACGGACAAGTTCGGACTGGGCGCTCGTTACGAGGTATTTGACAACAAGAGTAACGTTCGGGGTCTGACGGATGCGGCCGGTAACGGAGCCAGCGTCAACTCGATCACGATTACGGGTAACATAACCATGGCCGATGCGCACGTATTGCTGAAGCCAGAACTACGTATCGACAGCTATTCGGCTAACAAATTCGAAAAAGGTGACGGTTCGCTGACGCCATCGCAGACGACCCTGGGCATGGCGGCCATCTTTAAGTTTTAATTTTCTCTTTTTTACAACCTAGTTTTTAATAATCAGTACAACAAAAAACCTCAATTATTATGCAAAAGCCTACGTACATTCCATTAGCCATACTACTGATTATCAGCGTGGCTGCTGTGTTGATGCCTGCCGTTCCGACGCAGATTGTGACGGAAGGAATTAACTCGGGTGATACCGCCTGGATGCTCGTTGCTACGGCGCTCGTGCTGCTGATGACACCAGGTCTGGCGTATTTCTATGGTGGTATGGTGAATAACAAAAACGTTATCTCGACCATGCTGCAAAGCTTCATTGCCATGGGCGTAATCAGCGTTCTCTGGGTAGTTGTTGGTTTCAGCCTGGCGTTCGGTACGTCGATTGGTGGTTTCATCGGCAACCCAATGGACCACTTCATGTTTAAAGGTGTGCTCGACGGCAAACCCTGGTCGCTGGCGGCTACCATTCCCCTGGTCGTTTTCGCTTTCTTCCAGTTAAAGTTTGCGGTGATCACTCCGGCGCTGGTAACTGGTTCGATGGCCGAACGGATCAATTTCCGCTCGTACGTTCTGTTTATGATCCTGTTCAGCCTGTTCGTGTATGCACCACTGGCACACATGACCTGGCACCCAGAGGGTATTCTGTTTAAGTTAGGTGTGCTTGATTTTGCGGGTGGTACAGTTGTTCACATGTCGGCGGGCTGGGCCGCGCTGGCGGGTGCGCTGTATCTGAAACGTCGCCGGTCGCACCTCGAATCGAGCTACTTCCCACCTGCCAACATCCCATTCGTTCTGCTGGGTACGGGTCTGCTGTGGTTCGGCTGGTTTGGTTTCAACGCTGGCTCTGCTGTTGGCGCTACGCCACTGGCTGCATCAGCGTTCGCTACTACAAATACGGCCGCTGCGGCAGCGGGTCTGGCCTGGGTGCTGTTCGATGCAGCCCGTGGTAAGAAAGTGTCGGCACTTGGTTTCTGTATTGGTGCTGTTGTTGGTCTGGTTGCCATCACGCCCGCGGCTGGTTTCGTAACTGTGCCAACCTCCATCTTTGTGGGTACGGTTGCTGCTATGGTATCGAACTTTGTCGCTCACCTGCGTTCTAAATCAACGCTGGACGATACGCTGGACGTATTCCCCTGCCACGGTGTTGGCGGTATGGTTGGTATGGTGATGACGGGCGTATTCGCCAGCCACGGTGTTAACTCGGCTGTTGCTGAAGGTGGTGAAGGTCTGGCGTTTGGTCAGACAACACTATTCATCAATCACATGATCGCGCTGGTTGGTGTATCGGTGTTCGCCTTTGCTATGTCGTTCCTGATGCTGAAAATCACGGATCTGATCCTGCCCCTGCGCGTAACCGAAGAAGATGAACAGCAAGGTCTGGACGTTAGTCAGCACGACGAGTTCCTGATCGAAGCTTAATCCATAACAACAAAGCCACAGGCACCCTGTTCGGCACAAAAGCTTGGCAGTTTTACTGTGGTTTTGTTGTACTTACGGAGCCGCTCCTTCTGGGGGCGGTTTCCTTCTTTACACAGTATCATAACAAGGCCCGGTTCAACTCATTGAACCGGGCCTTGTTATACATGGGACAGCATTGGCCGCCGATGAAAGAATTATATAAGGGACGAAACGACAACGAGCCGCAACTAATGAACCAGAGCCGCTACAGCCTGCGGAGCTTCGGTGACGTTAACCAGCCCGTCAGCGTTAATATCTGTCAATTGAACCACCAATGTTTCGTTGATCAATAGCGGGTCGTACTTGGCCACTACGCGAACGTAATTTTCGGTGAAGCCCTGCATCATGCCGTTCTCTACATCTTCTTCGAACAGAACCGTTGCCTCACGGCTGAGCTGGGTTTCGTAAAAAGCCCGCCGTTTTTTGTCCGAAAGGATATGCAGCATCTTTGAGCGCTCCGCCCGGATGTGCCCCGGTACGACCGGGCGAATCGATACCGCCGTTGTATTCGGGCGCTCTGAATACGTAAAGACGTGCAGGTAGGAAATTGGCAGTTCGTTCAGGAACATGTACGTTTCCTTAAACTCGACCTCGGTCTCACCGGGATGCCCAACAATGACGTCGACGCCAATGCAGGCGTGGGGCATAAGTTCCTTGATTTTTGCCACCCGATCTGCATAAAGCTCCCGTTTGTAGCGTCGGCGCATCAGGCCGAGTACACGGTTACTGCCCGACTGGAGGGGAACGTGAAAATGCGGAACGAAGCGTTTCGACTGGGCTACAAACGCAATGATCTCATCGGTAAGCAGATTGGGTTCGATGCTGGAAATCCGGAACCGCTCAATGCCCTCGACTTCATCCAGGGCCTTCACCAGATCGAAAAAGGTCTCGTTACGTATGCCGTCAATCAAGCCAAAATCGCCAATGTTAACTCCTGTCAGCACGATTTCCTTGACCCCCCGCTCGGCGATCTCGCGGGCGGCCCGTATCACGTTTGCTACCGTATCCGATCGGCTTTTGCCCCGGGCCAGCGGAATAGTGCAGTAGGCGCAAGGGTAATCGCACCCATCCTGTACTTTCAAAAAAGTCCGTGTCCGGTCGTTGAGCGAGTACGATGCGTGGTAGTCGATAGCGTGTTCGATGGGTGAGTTGAAAATCTGGGCGTTCTGACCGCTCTGTACCTTCTCAAACGTCGGCATCAGCTCCACCAGCCGGAATTTCTCGGCCGCACCCAGTACGGCATCTACCCCCGGAATTTCGGAAATTTCTTTGGGCTTGAGCTGTGCGTAACAGCCCAGGATGGCCACGTAGCCATCGGGGTTTATTTTCTGCGCTTCCCGAACGATCTTCCGGCATTTCTTGTCGGCGTTGTCGGTTACAGAGCAGGTGTTGATGATAAAGATATCGGGCTGCTGATTGAATTCTACCCGCTCATATCCCTGCTGCTCCATCATACGGGCGAGGGTCGAGGTTTCGGAAAAATTCAGCTTGCAGCCGAGTGTATAGAAAGCAACTTTTTTCACGGTCATTGTCGTATCCCGTAAAATTACAAAAAATCAGCCGGTTGGGTTCCGTTACGCGTTCTTCCCCTCGCCCTAATCAATGAAAAAGCCCGTCGGATTAACCGGCGGGCTAAGACTTAAAGGGATGTGTAGACTACAGATAATCAACGATCCGGCGGCCCGAGATACCATTCTGGAGTTCCCGGCGCAGGATAGCCCGACGACGACGCGGATGAGTCGTCAGGTACATGATCCGCATCTTGAGGCCAAAACTGGTGAGCATGTAAAGCCCAAACAAAGCCGCCAGAATGAACAGAGACTGCGTGTTGGTGATGTTTCGGTGAAGCATAAAAAACAGCACCGTGTTGAACAGCGAAATGCCGCACAGTACAAGCGTGGTCTGAATGTGCGACAGGCCGTTATCCAGCAGAATATGGTGCATGTGGTTCCGGTCGGCCGAGAACGGTGAACGACCTGAAAGGATCCGCACCAGAAACACCCGCAGCGTATCGAAAATCGGGATAATCAGGATGACAATGGCAATGATCGGCGCGTTGAAAAAAGCCGTTGGTTCGTACCGAAACGATACGTTCAAATTGACGAAGCGAACCGCAAAGAACGCCAGTAGAAAGCCCAGAATCAGCGAGCCGGTATTACCCATGAAGATTTTGCTGGTGTTCGAAAAGTTGAACCGCAGAAAGCCGATCAGGGCCCCCGACACTGTGAACGCCAGGCTAGCCATGGCGAAGTGATTGGTGAGCAGGAACCAGCCGCCAAACGTAACGCTGGCAATCATCGCAATACCACCCGCCAGTCCGTCAATGCCATCGATCAGGTTGAGCGCATTGGTCAGGGCGATAAAAATAAAACAGGTCAGGATAATACTAAAAAAGGGTGGGATATGATGAAACCCCAGAATACCATAGAGATAGTCAACGCGCAGATCGCCGAAGAAAATCAGGATCAGCGCGGCCATGACCTGGAAAAGGATTTTCTTGTTAGGGTCGATACCCACCAGGTCATCTTTGATACCGATAAAAAACAGGATGGTCATACCCGCTACCGACAGCGTCGTGCGGTACACATCCGTCTGATCGATACTCGGCCATAAAAAATAGGCAATCAGAATACCCGCGTAAATCGCAATGCCGCCGAAAGTGGGGGTTGGGGTGGTATGCGCTCGACGTTCGCCGGGCTTTTCCATCAGCGATTTCAACTCGGAAATTTTAATGATGACCGGAATCGAAATAACGGCAACGAAGCAGGCTACCAGAAAGGAAAGAATACACTGGTAAAGCCCCAGCGTAAAAAGTTCGTCATCGAATTTGTGCTGCAGAAAAGCAACGAGTAAGTCTAAATTCATAAGGTGGCAGTTTTGTAGCTCATATACCGTGCCGGCCCTCCCGCGTTGGGCTGCCAAAGAGTCGGTCTAGTGAGATGGCTATAGTGACGAGCACACAGGTGTAAAAGTCAACGGTTTACTACTGTTTGCAAACAGAATTTGATTATACGGTACTGATTCCCGGTGACCAACCAATTCTGCTTAGGGTCGTGGTTTCGTGACAAACTGGCCCAGCTTCCGCATTGGTTTTAGCCAGAGGGTAAAAAAATAAGGTTTTAGTCCGTTCATTTCCCAGGCAAGCCGGTCCTCATTATTGGCCCGTAGCCGGTTTTTGAGCGTACTATTGCTGATGCCACCGGCCCGCATCACGATGGTGATCTCGTTCATGTAAGCCAGCTTGGCTTTGTGCTTATGCACGAAACGTAACATCAGCTCATAATCGGCGGCACTCTTCATATCGAGCCGGAACAAACCGTATTTTTCGTACAGCGAGCGCCTGGCAAAAAACGTCGGATGTCCCGGCATCCAGCCCCAGAGGAAGTTGCTTCCGGTGTACTCACCCGAGCGCCAGTACCGTTTTATCAGCTGTGGATCGATCCGGTCGACGTACAGCAGATCGCCGTAAACGGCGTCGCTTCCCGTCCGCTCAAACGTAGCCACCATGTTCTCAATCACCCGCTCATGCCGGTAAAAATCGTCGGCGTTCAGAATACCAACAACATCACCGGTAGCCATACCAATGCCCTTGTTCATGGCATCATATAAACCCTTGTCCGGTTCCGAAATAAACTTGGCAATTTTGGTGCCATACGAGCGAACGATGTCAACGGTTCCGTCCGTTGAGTTACCATCCACGACAATGTACTCAATGTTCGGGTAGGTCTGCGTCAGGATCGACTCGATGCAGCCGCGGATATGTTCGGCGCCGTTGTAAACGACAGTAATGATAGATACCTTCATGGGTTAATGTGACGTTGCCGGACGAAGACAGCGGGGTTGCCCTGGTAGATACCATAGGCCTCCAATGGACGGGTGGCGACCGAGTTAACGGCCAGTACCGAATGGGAATGGCAGGTTACGCCCGCACACACCACGGCTTTAGCTCCGATCCAGACGCCATCGTCCAGTGTAATAGGCCGGGTTGTCAGGTCGAAGGTGGGCTGCCGATAGTCGTGGTTGCCCGTCAGGATCAGGGCACCCTGCGATAGACAGACGTTACTACCAATCACTACGTCGCTCAGGTTATCGATCCAGACCTGCTCGCCAATCCAGACGTGATCGCCCGTTTTAAGCAGCCAGGGATATTTGATATTGACGCCCGGTTTGATAATTACCTCCTGCCCCAGTTTAGCACCAAACAAACGTAGCACCCACCGTTTCAGGGAAACCGGAATAGGCAGGTACGTATTGATGATGAGTGAATTGACCAAAAACCACAGCACAATCTTCCAGCGCGGCCCCGGCTTGTACCAATCGATGTTATAGCGCGAAAAATCTGCTTTTCCTTCCTGAGCGACGGGCATACTACTCATTGATGGATACGTTCACGGATTTACTGTCACCAGCACCGGGCGAAGCTGGTCTGAGGTTTTTGCCATACTGCTGCTGGAAATACTGAATGAGTGCTTCCTTGTCCCGGCCCGCGTGGAAATAGGCTTCGAACAATTTGGCGTCGACGAGAAAACGATACCAGAGCCCCTGCAGGAAGTGCCACATCAGGCCCGGCCGCCCATCCAGAAAGCCCAGCCGGATAATGTACCGGTACGCAAAGTACAGAATCGGGCGCGTGAAGAGGGGCAACGACGCGTATTTCATTTTAAGATAGCGCGTCCGCTGATCCTGAGGCCCAAACAGATTCGGCTCAACCCGCTCGACGTTGTCGAAATTGTATTTGATATTAAGCAGGTCAATGACTTCCCGAATGGCGTAGAGGTTGTGCTTCTGCGTCCACCAGGTCAGGTTGTTCAGGTTATGGTCGACCAGGTCGTGCTCGAACTGAATGGTTTTGGCGGGCTGCCCGTTGAATTCCGACAGTTTAATGTGCTCGTCCATCCAGAGTTCTTCGCACTGTCCCTGCCCACGACGCCATAACCGCATCAGCCAGATCGGGTAGTAAGCCCCGTGCCGCATCCATCGGTCGAAAAACATGACCCGCCGTTTAACGTGAATACCCGCTACGTCGGTGGGGAGCGTTGCCAGCTTCTGGTTGATTTCGTTGGCCAGCTCGGGCAGGACGTATTCATCGGCGTCCATGCGCATGAGCCAGGTTGTCTGAAAGGGTGTATTGGCGATGCCGAAGTTGAATTGCGTCGCGTAGTTTACCCAGGGATTCTGGACAACGACGGCGCCCATGGAGCGGGCAATATCGACGGTTCGGTCGGTGGAATACGAATCAACAATAAATATCCTGTCCGTAAAGAGTTGTAAACTCGTAAGGCACCGGGCAATGTGTTTTTCTTCGTTGAATGTCAGAATAATAACCGATACGTCGGCCATAGATTCGGGAGCAAAATCTGCAAAAAAGACCTGATTAGCAGTTGTTTTAATAGGTTTGGAGCTCTATGTTTGACAACTGTACCGAGTCAGATAATTACTACAATATTATAACTTTTTTTATACGGGAAAAAGAATATGCATAGACTTTACTGGACGCTTATCCTGTTTATGACTCATGTGTGGGCCCTGGGGCAGGTTTCATTTACCCAGTTACCTCAGGATTTACAGCTCTATCCCCGCAACGCCAGCAATCAGGCCAATGTTGGTATTAGCGGTACCGTAACGGCTACCGGTTACAATAAAGTTAACGTTCAGGTGCGTCGGGAAGGGATACTTGTTCAAACGCTTAGCCAGTCATTATCTACGGCGGCCAGCCTAACTTTTCAACTGACCGCAACTATCAAAGCCGAACCTGCTGAGTACTCATTTCACGTATTTCTGTTCAAGGGTACCGATTCGACCTTGATTGCGACCCGGCAGCGGGTTGTATGCGGAGATGTGTACCTTATTCACGGGCAGTCAAACGCGCTGGCACAGGCCGGTATAGATCAGTATTATGGTGTTGGCTTTGACGACAAATACCTTCGAAACTGCACGTACGTATTTAATACCGATCCACGGACAACCATGCGCTGGTATGCCGCGAAAGACCCGTATAGCAGTGTAGGTGGGTTTGGCTTAACTCTCCAGCGACTGATTCTCCAGACCTATGGCATCCCCACGCTGATGCTGAACGGGGCCATCGGCGGGACGGGCATGCTGGCTCTATCGGCCCGGGACCCCAGTAATCACGCGAATCTGAGTACGTATTACGGCATGTTACTATACCGAGCACAGTGGGCAGGAGTTGCTAACCAGGTAAAAGCAATTATCTGGAAGCAGGGTGAGAATGAAGCCGGCAGTGGCCCCGAAGGGTACGACACCAAATTTGATGTATTCTACAGGCAGTTGCGCGAAGACTATGGCGATACGTTTCGCCTGTATGTGGGGCAGCTTGATCTGATGAAGAATGGGGAGCCGGGGGCAGCCGCGCTGCGCGATTTCCAGCGCCGAACCAAATACCTGTACAAGAATGTCGAAACGATTGCCACTGTTGGCACAAGGGGCTACGACGGCATCCACTACGACGCGCTGGGACACCAGCAAATGGCCTATGAGCAGTTCCGGCAGATTGCCCGCGATTTCTACGGAGCGACCGATACGTTGCAGATCAATTCGCCCGAACCCAAAAAAGTGTTCTATAACACCCGCCGGGACTCGGTCACGCTGGCGTTCGACGAGGCCATGCAGATGGTCTGGCGCGATACGGCTTACTATAGCTTTGCTACGGGGCAGCTGATGGGCCAGCGTTTTCTGAAAGATATGTTCTATCTGGACAAACAGGCAGGCTGGGTGACTGGTGCGCAGGTGAAGCAGAACCGGGTGGTTCTGAGTTTGAAAGAACCCGCCGGCGCCAAAACGATACGATATATGCCGCCTTACTTCGCCGACTCCCAATCAAGTTTTTATAACGGCCCAACGCTGAAGAACAGCCGGGATATGCGAGCGTTTACGTTCGACAGCGTTGCTATTGCCGACGCTATTCCAGCCGTAACGACGCTGGCCGCCCGACCCCTGACCGACAGGCAGATCCAGCTGGTCTGGCAAAGCCCGGCGGGAGCGATGGTACAGGTGCTCGAACGGGCCGACGGAACGGGGGATTTTCGGCAGATTACCAGCCTGAACAGCATGGCCGCCAGCTATGTAGATAATGCATTGCCTGACCTTATGAATACCTATTCCTACCGAATCAAGGCCGTCAGCGCCGTGTCGGAGTCGGCGTACAGCAATGTTGTCAGCGCCAAACTGCTGGTACTGGCAACTGAGCCAACGGCCTCCCTTGTCCGCCTGTATCCAAACCCGCTCGGTGCCGACCAGGTGTTACGTATCGAGGGCGATCAGCAGACGTTTATCGGCCTGAACGTATATGATCTGCTCGGCCGGGAGGTAAAAAGCTGGCGTGGTAAAGCCGCGAATCAACTGTCATTGCCGATGATGGGCGTAACAACAGGGTTATACATCGCTGATATACAAACCGCTGAGGGGCAGCTCGTACGGCAAAAGTTATTGGTTCGCTAAGCTGGATGCCAAACCGGCCCAACGTATTATGCTTCTGGCTTTACAACCAATTCGTAAGCATCCAGCAGACGCTTGGCTACGATATCAATGTCATACTGATTTCGCAGCAGATTGGTAGCGTTCTGGCTCATCTGGTGGCGAAGGGCATCATTGCTCAGCGTTTTTTCCAGCCCGGCCCGAACACTCTCGGGTGTCAAGTCGACCAATTCTCCGGCTTTGTGCTCGCGAATGGCTTCGCCAAAACCAACCCGGTCTGAGACGAGGCAGGGAGCGCCAGACGCCATAGCTTCGAGCACTGCCATCGAAAAACCTTCGGAATAGGAGGGCAGCGTAAACAGATCAGCGTCGGCCAGGGCTGCTTTCTTATCGTCGCCCGTCAGGAGACCCACCACCCGGATCGAGTCGCCCAGATTTTGCTGCTCGATAAAAGCCCGCGTAGCGGCTTCGTACCCATCATCCGAACCGGCCAGAATCAGGACGGTATCCGGGTGGTCTTTCACGTAATCGCGGAAAGCGGGTAAGAGCAGATCGAGCCCCTTTTTGATGTTGAGCCGACTCATGAAGAGCACCAGCTTTTTGTCGGCGGGGATGTTGAACTTCTGGCGGAAGGTGCCTTTGGGCGGCAAGTTAACGAAGTCGCTCATCTTGACCCCGTTGGGAATGATTACTACGTTTGGATGCTGGTAACCCAGGTAACGCATCAGGTCCTCGCGTTCGTCGGTATTGTTGATCTGCACCAGACTCGCCCGACGCAGATAAGCCTTCTGGGCAAGCCTGTCGATGAGTGATTTCTTCCAGTTGTTGTTATTGTACGCCCAGCGGTCGAGCACGCCGTGAATGGTAATCGCTTTGGCCACCCGGTTGTCCAGCATAAACGGCGCCAACGTACCAAAATGCCAGAGACCATGACAATGAATGATGTCGTATTCGTGGATATGTTGCTTCAGGTACTGATACAATTCCCCCGATACCTCCCGGAAAAAGCGGCTGATAACAGGGGTGCGTTTGCAAAGAATCAAGCGGGCTCCTTCGGGAACGGGGTAAGGCGTTTCGCCGGGTGAGTACGGACTCAGGATATCGACCTGATGACCGTAGCGGAGGGCAACCTGCGTATGATCGAAGATGATTTTCGGCGGACCGCCTGCCTGCCAGGTATAGGCACAGATATCAAGAATGCGCATAGATGCCGCGAAATAACCAGTTAGGAAGTGATTTTCATAAAACCCGCCAGCATTTCCCCCGCCACGGCGGCTGGTGAGTAGTGAGCGATACGCTCTTTAGCGGCCCGACTCAGCTTCGCTACGTCAACCTGGCCGTCCATGAACTGCCGCAGGTGATACGTCAACTGGTCGGGTTGAGCGGGGTCAAAAACAAAGCCGGTTTTACCGTTGTCGACCAGATCAGCTACACAGCCGCAACGGTCCGATACGATAACGGGCAGGCCGCAGGCCATGGCCTCGTTGACAACCAATCCCCAGGGCTCTGACGTACTGGGCAGTACCAGTACATTGCTCAACGCCAGCAGCTCGGGTACGCGAAACCAAGGCTGACCGGGCAGAAACGTAACGGCTTTCGTCAGGTCAAGAGCATCCCGCTGGGCGGTCAGACTCGCCAGTTCTTCGCCTTCTCCCAGAATCAGTAGACCCCAGTCCGAGGACTGGCTGCTCTGCTGCCGGGCGTCAGCAAAGGACTGCAACAGGGTGGGCAGGTTCTTGAACCCAATCAGCCGACCAACAAAAATGAAATTATTAGGGCGTAAACCCAATTGTTGCTGACGTATCTGCCGGGTTGCCAGAGCCTGCTGGTAATTATCGGCCAAAACGTCGTTATCAACTGCATTTTTCCGGAGCAGAATCTTGCGCTCGGGAACGCCCAACTGGAGCAGGTAATTGGCCGACTGGCTGCCGAAGCAGAAAAAGCCATCGCACTGACTGAACACCCATTGCTTAAAGCGTTCTTTCAGGCCCCGGCGCTGGTGATCGGCGGCTGTGCTTTCGATCTGCATCACTACCCGAACGCCATTGAGTTTAGCCCAGAGCAGCAGCAGAATTTGAGCCGGATCGTAATAGCCCGTCAGATTGATCACATCGGGTCGAAACGCTTTAGCCTGCCGTAGAAGCGCCGTTGCCCGTTCGCGGACGGTAGTGTCTTCCAGGAACCGGTCGAAGAGTAAGGTGTAATTATACTGGTAAACTGGCGTTTCCTGATCGGCTTGTTTTTCCAGGCCTGCCCTGGACCGTTCATTACGGGCAATCTGCAGGACGTTTAACTCCACACCCGGCCCGGCGAATCCACGCCGGGCTTGGCTGGGCCGGGTATCGACCAGATGTTGCAGGGCCTGGAAAACTGTGGCCTTGTAGTGCGCCCACAATAAGTTATGAACAATAAGAATACGCATAAACGAAACCGGGACGATACCGTCTAGGCCGGTTTGGGAACAACGGTAAATTCTTCGTCGACGACGGGCTGGGCGTAGTCGGAGAGCTGGGCTGGGAACAAATGCTCAACACCCAGAAAGCGCGTCATCAAGGCCAGTGGAAACCAGAACGAGATCTCGTACGGTCGACCATTGGTAAAGATCTGAACGAGTATCAGCATGAAAAAATACGCCAGGAACACGCTGAGTGGGTTCGGATTATAACTCATAATCCGAACGGCGTGATACAGGCAAAGCAGGTTAACCCCGCCAAACAGAATGAAACCGATAATTCCCTGGTTAGTAAGCGCTTCCAGCACCGGAACGTCTAGGTACAGAAACTTATACCCAAAACCCAGGATGAGCATGTGTATATGCCCCACCAGTACGTTCGAGAAGAAGGTAGCACTGACCGACCGGTTGGCAGCCGAGGCATCCAGGGTAGCCGTGTAGGCAGCTCCCTGGGCTTTCAGCCCCAGCAGCGCATACACGTTCTCCAGGTTACGTTCCATAAAGTTCAGTACGTAGCCGTACAGAATACCATACGCGTCGTAATAGCGTCGCAGCAAAAAGATAAAGGCGACAAAGCCAAGTGCCATAACCGCAATGGGTATTGGTTTGACCAATCCCCGAACCGTTGCCCGGATCTGAGCGGGCCGTACGTTGAAGTACATAAAGAACAAAATGGCAATAATCAGCGCTACAATGGCCGACCGGGTTTGGGTCAGCACCAAAATTGCCAGATTGACCACCCCCGCAAACAGGGCAAACAGTTTCAGGAGAACCGGCGTCTGGGCGCGAAGCAGCCAGATCGCACAGGCAATAAGCCCCATGAACGCGTTGCGGGAGAAAACGTGCGGGTTACCGCCCGAGTCGTCGTCGCCCAGCGTAATCGTCGCCCGCTGACCAACGGCCCAGTTGGGGTTCGTGATCAGCGAGTAGATCAGCCCCATATTGGACACCAGCGTAAACAGCACAATGACGGGAATAAAAACCCGAACGACGTCATTCGGAATATTGACCAGCAGGAAAAAGAAAATCAGCGCATAAGCGTAGTAAATCATGTCCTTTCCCGTATCCTGAAAGCCAGGAACCCCATTGAATAGGAACATGTACATAATGGAGAGCGTAATAAAGCCGATTCCCATCCAGAACATGGTTTCGTTAGGGCGGTAAAGCCGACGCAGAAACGTAAAGGGAATCATTAGTACCAGGCCGCCCGCCAGGGCAATCGCCGTAAACGCGGTACTGCCGGGAGCTAGTTTCAGAGCATCCCGGAAAAAGAAAATCAGCGGATACCCGTCGACAAGAATACAGATGCCTACCACTATTCTGGCCAGGTCGAGCGTCTGTACAATATTTATCAGTCTGTTCATGAATGCTTATGCTAGGCAGGTTTTACAAACCTGCTACGTACTACGATGGATTCGCCGATCGGCGACGGAGCTGCAGTCGGTGACGTACGTAGCCAAAGTTACCCTGTAAAACGAACGTAAACAACTTCCGCAGGCGGCAGTACCGCAGCCAGAAGGATTCGCTCAGCCGCGACCGGAGGTAAGGCCGGTATTTATTTTTTACCTGCTCGTGCTCCTGTAAACCCACTGTTTTAGCAATCGTGGATGATTTAGCGTCGGGCTGCACCCGAAACCCGCCCCAGAATCCGTCGATATGCTGAAACCGCATCCCTGGCTGAACCCCAAGCCGGGCAATAATTTCGTAATCGATTACGAACCGCAGATTTTCGTCCAGTAACCCAAACTCATCCAGCCGATTTCGTTTGATAAACAGTGCCTGGTTGAATACCTGCATCCCTTCGTACACTTGGCATTCCGCGCAGAAATCTGGCGCCCGCAGCTCTTCCAGAATAACGTCCTCTTCGTCGGTAATGTACATATCGCCGAAAAAAACGTCGATCTCCGGCGATTTTTGCCAGGCCCGGGCCACGCGGTGCAGCGCATCGGGGGCGAAAACATCGTCTGAGTTCTGAAACGCTACGTAGTCGCCCGTAGCCATGCGGAAACCTTTATTGATGGCATCGGTCTGACCCCGGTCTTTTTCACTGACCCAGCCCGCCAGGTACGGTTCGTACTTTTTGATGATTTCCAGCGTACCATCCGTCGAACCACCGTCGATGATCAAATATTCCAGATTCGGGTACTGCTGATTCAGGACGCTCAGGATCGTGCGTTCCAGGTAGTGCGCCTGATTGTACGACGGCGTAACGATCGTAAGCTTAGGGTACGACGTTGTCGTAGCTGACGAAGACTGCGACTGGTAGGGGCGGGTCACGAACGAACGTAACGATTCTGTCGATGTTGCCATACCGTTATCGGAGCGATTGGTAAACATCCAGCGTCTGCCGGGCGGTTTTATCACACGAGAAAGCCTGCAGCCGTACGTTGCCTTTCTGACGTAGTAAATCCCGTAAGGCTTCGTCCGTCACGACGCGCTCGATGGCATCGGCAACCGAATCGTCATCGTCAGGATCAAAATACAGGGCCGCATCCTGGCCTACTTCGGGTAGCGAGGTTCGGTTGCTTAAGACAACCGGGCAGTTGCCACTGAATGCTTCCAGCACCGGAATACCGAAGCCTTCGTTCAGCGACGGAAAAACAAAGGCTATTGCGTGCTGATAAAGACCCATCAGGCTGGCATCGGTAATCGGGCGGAAATGCGTCCGGTCGCTCAGACCGGCCTGGTGGAAAGTTGCCTGCTCGGCCGGAGTGAAGGTGCCGCCACCGGCGCAGATGAGGTGCAGATCCGGGTGACGATTCATTACCGGCTGAATAGCGCGGTAAAACCCGCTGAAATTCTTGTATAACTCCCGTTTGCCTACAAAGAGCAGGTACGGGAAATCAACGGGCTTCGGCTGCTGTACCGACCGTATGGCGGGTTCACTGAACTCGGTGCCGAGGTAGACGGTCCTGATCTTAGCCGGGTCGACGTTAAAATAACGGACCAGCTCCTCGCTGGTAAATTCGGAGATCGAAATAATGGCGTCGGCGCGGTCAAGCAGTTGCTGCTTCACGGCAGTCAGCCCCTCGCCCAGCTCTGGAAACTGGTCTTTGTACCGCTCACTGGCCGCGTCGTAGAACGTCAGTACGAACGGTTTTTTACCGATCGAATCCAGAAAATAACGGTGGTAATACGTTGGGTGGAAAACGTCAAAATTGCCGGCTTTGATCTGCCGGAGACTATTGATGCGGTTCAAAGCCGATGCTGCCTGGTTAACCCGTTTGTTTTGCGCAAACCGCCGGTAACGGATGTGGTTGCTGAACGACGCCCGGTTGAGGTAATCGTTGTTGGACAGCAGCAGTGATAGATCAAATTCAACGTCCGGAATGTGCGTAAAAGAACGCATCAGGTCGTAAAAGTACCGGGATACCCCCCCGTACATGCCTCCCGTGAAGCATTGATGGTCGAAAAGGACTTTCATAAAAAGAAACCCAGGATTGGGTTCGGGCAATTGCCGGTAAGGCATTAAGCCGCAAAAGTACCACTTTATTGGACAACTCTTCCGGACGTGTGGTTAACGTAACACGGGTAAAGGCAGCCGGTCGATAAAATCTAAAATTGTTCGTAACGACTCAACGGTCGTCTTCCGCCAGCCTCGCAGCACGACCGGCGATACTTGCCGCCCGTAGGCCGCTGGTGTTTCCGGCAGGGTATAGTCCTGAGCCGCCACGAACCGCTTGTATTCGTTCAGGAAGGCCACAACGTAGGGACGCTCGCTCAGGTGCACCCGATTCTGATTCGGGAAAAAGCCCTCGTCCATGTTGAACAGCCCTTTGAAACTGGCAAAGCAGATGGGCTCGGTGTGCGTACTTCCCGTGCCAGTTACCAACCACTCGCTACCGGCCTGGCGGATAATTCGATCGGGTAAATTCCAGAGGGCCAGGTGCCAGCTGGGGGATTTAACCACGTTGACACCCGCGAAAAAGACGGGTACGTGCATCAGCCAGAGTTGATCGGTACATAGTCCCTCGCAGTAATTGATATAGGCCCGCTGCTGCGTCCGGTCCTGCCACCAGTTCAGAAACCGGCTGGTCTCGGCCGAACGTCGAAACGCCAGAAAATCGGAACTGTACAGGCCAATGTTCTGAAAGAATTTCTCGTCGGGCCAGGCAGGCTGGTCATCGGGAAGCAGATCAGGTTGCTTGCGGGTAATGTGGGGGGTCAGCAGGATATTGGCATCCGCCAGTGCCGCCTGGATGGATGCTGCAGAACTATAGAAACGTATGTTAGGGTCAGCGTATATCAGCGTCTGGGCAGACGGATACCGCCGAAATGCTTCCTGAATAAAACGAGGTTTACAGGCAGCCGCAAACTCAACGGGGGTGTACATACCCGACAGCGTGCGTAGCTCGGCCTTCGTCAGGATGTCGGAAACCGGCAGAATTGGGTAAGGAGACGTGAAACCAGCGGGTAATTGAGTATGGTCGTCAACCAGCCCAATCACTACCGTGGGCAGAAGGCCATCGGGCTGAGCGGCATGCTGGATAAAACTGTCGCCCAATGTGAATGCCTGGGGCAACTGACGGATAGTACAGATCGTTAGTAACACGCTGAAGAAGACTTACTCATTCAAAAAGATCACCGAAAGCGGCCAGGTACGGAGCGTACCAGTTTGCGGCTGCTTCGGCGTATCGGTTATAATTGCCGTGGCTCAGCCCTGTTAGGACAGGAACAAGCCGCGCCAAGCGATTCTGGGGCAGACAACTTCGCATCGTAAAATGCCCCAGTCGGCGACGGAGCTGCAGCAGACCCGGTGCATTGCGGGCAACACGGGACGACAGTAACTGGTAAATCATATCGAGCTGGTCTTTCTTCTTCTGGAGGGGAGCCAGCTTTTTAGATCGATCCCGCCCAAACCGGTCCCGGACCCGAACCTGTGCCTGCGGGGGTTGCTCTTGGACACCTACCTGCTGCTGGGTATGGGTTCGGTACAGCTGTAGCGGACTATCGACAAACGCAATGGTGTTGTCGGTGGCGCCTACCAGCGCCAGCCAGCCGTCGTAAATATAGCCGGGAATAGCTTCGGGAATGGGTAGAACCGTTTGCAGAAAACTGCGACGTAACACCGACGCACAACCCATAACCCGGTTGCCATCCAGCATAACTTCCATAATTTCACCGTCGTTCCAGCGCTGACGGACGTCGGCGTCGAAATTTACGCATTCCCAGAACCGGATCTGACGGCCCTTCAGGTCGTCGTCCGTTACCCAGGCGTCGCAGAAAGCCAGCTGAAGATGCGGACGCTCGGTCATGTAGGCCGTCATGGTGCTGATTTTTTCCGGGAACCAGTAGTCATCCTGATCACAGATAAAAATCAGATCGCCGGTGCATTCCGACAGGGCGCGTTCAAAGTTTTTATTGTACCCCAGCTGGACTGGATTTTCGAGGATACGCACCGGAAAGGGGGCGTCGGCGGCAAGCTGCCGAAGCAGGGCTGGAGTACCATCCGTGGAGCGGTCGTCGCAGATAACGACTTCGTCCGGATATTGATGTTGGTCGAGTAGACTCTGCCACTGCGTGGGTAAATACGTTTCCCCATTATAGGTACATAGGGCAATCGAGATCGTTGGTCGGACCGGTTCCGTCATCACTACATTAAATTTGGTAACCATACCGGGCGAAAATTGGTCGCCAGTACGCTGTACCATGAATATCCCAGGCATGGCAGCCAAAGGGAAGTTTTCCGTTATTGAAATGTTCAACAGCCCACTGCGGATAGAATTCGATGGCAAAATGAAGGGCTTTTCTGTAGGAAGGAATACGTAGATTAGGCCAATATCGATTTACTTCAATGCTCCAAAAAATGTCTTCGTTGTACTGATCCTGCTGAAACTGCTCATACTGAGCAAGTTTCTGATGATAACGGGGCAGGTACCGTAGCAGCGAGGAGACCCGCCGTAGCGATAAACCCCCGTTGCCCACGCTGTTGAGACTAATGATTTCGCGTGGAGTTACGCCATCTGCCTTTTTGAGGCCGGCCAGAGTTGCCACTTTCTTTTTCACGTTGAACCAAATTTCATCGGACCAACCCGTATAGTCGCGGTCCCGAAGCCAGGGCGCTCCAATGTAATCATAGCCCTGACGGCACCAGTCGGCCAGGTCATCCTGGAACACAAAGGCATCCAACTGGTGAATTAGCATGTACTCTACGTCCTGAAACGCCCGGTAAAACTCGTCTGATACCATTAACCGGTTGTAGGCCTGGATACTGGTAAAGTAACCGTCGTCAAAGGAGCGTACCTGCAAAGTTGGGCATATTTCCCGGTAATTGGAAATGTCAAGTGACCGGGGAGTTACTAAACAGATTGGGTAGTGCCCTAGTATCCGCTGGCATTGAGTCAGTGAAATGCGTTCGTAATCAGATAGTTGCTCTTTATATGCGGGGATAACAACGGCAACGCTGACCGGTGAGGCTGGCTTCATACTTATTCCGGCTGATCCAGGTGTTTCCGTACGGCATTCTCCACCCAGTCGTAGGGGAGGGTAGCGCAGGGCTGGTCAAAATTATTTAGGATTGTAACGCCTTCGCCCCGTTTATAACGACCGGAGTAGGGCATGTAATCGACAAAATCAAAAAGTTTTCCCAGTAGCAGAATGCCCTCGGTGTTACCAGCATTGGCCATGTGGGCCGGTCCACTATCGATACCAATAAACAACCGGGCCCGACGAATCACTTCGGCTGTTTCCAAAAGGCTTAGTCTACCACACAAATTAACAAACCGGGGATCGTTGCTGGTAACCACCGGCTGAATCCCTACTTCGATGATCGGATTCGGGAACGTGGCCAGCATCCAGTTAACGAGCCGGTTCCAGTTATCGGCGGGCCAGTCGCGCATGATGTGGCTGGACTGGGTGTGAATCACGATTGGCTGGTCCGGTAGCTTCAGCGCATCGATCTGCTGTTTGACGCTGTCCGGAATGTACATCCGAGGCTGCTCGTCCAACGCCGGGAGTCCAGCGGCCTGCGAGAACATATACAGCAGATCCCCCCGATGGTAGTAATTGTCGAAGGTCAGATCGATCGCGTCGGCGGTAGGGTTGACGATGTCTTCGGGACAATATTTACATTTCCGGTGGGAGATGTGCATGTTGTACACCTTATCGTAAATACCCGACTGAATCAGCATCATGCGTTCGCTGGGGCATTTCTCGGTCAGATATCCGTCCAGATCAGGATGATATTTGACCAGTTCGACGTAGGCTTCCCGTACAACCCAGATGATGTGCGCATCGGGGTGCTGCCGACGAACTTCGCGCGCAACGGGCTCGCAGGCAATAATATCGCCCATCTGCTCCGAGAGAATAATAGCGACCAGCGGTTTCCCGCCCAACGAATTTTTCAGCCGACGAAGCTGGCGGTATTTGGCCGAGTAAGATCGGTATTTACCGACTATGTGCGTGTATTTGTAATAACGGTGTGTCCAGAGCGCCTGAAAACTAGACCCCTTTGGATGCGAGACGGCCATGTTTAACGGGATTCTAGTAAGGTAATGATGCGTTCAAACGGTATTTTAAGCGCTTTCCGGACCCGTTTGTATCGTAGCACGGCGGGGGGCTTGATGTACACACAGGGGTACTGACGGTATTTGTCGTTCTGGTGATGCATCAGCTGATTCCGGTACAAATCGAACAGGGGCCGGGTGTCTGGCCGATCGGCAAACGTATACCGAGTCTGGTATTTCGAAATTTCGTCGGGTTTGTAGGGATTGTAACCGCTGAAATGAAAGAACTGAAGCAGAAACTGACCCGTTTGCTGGCTCTGGTTCATCGGGCTGATAATCCAGTCGCCAGTCGCATTTTGGGCAATGCGACGCTCGTGCAGGTTCCAGTACGCTACGTTATACCCCAGGTGCTGATCGATCAGAACGTTATCGTAATATACCGGAGCAAAGTTAACCCAGTGCTGATCGACGAAAAGACCAGCGCACAGGTCGATCCGGCATTCGTACACCAGCCGGTCTTTCCACCAGTTCACAAAACTACGCGCGGTATCGTCGTTACGTAGTCCGATGAAACCCAGATTGAAGATGCCGGTATTCAGGTGATGCTGTTCGTTCGGGCGCTCCCAGTCGGGCGTGGGCGAACAGGTATGGGGGGTAAGTACCAGACTGTACTGGGTCAGCGCTTTATTCAGCTGCTCCAGCGGCTGGAAAACAATAATATCCGGATCGAAATAGATAACACTGCTGGCGTCCGGGTAATTTTCGTAAAGGTAGTCGATGTAAAAAGGCTTGACGGCGGTGTTGAGTTCGGTAATGTCATACCGATCGCACATGGCCGCAAAATCCGGGATATTGATCTTATCAACTTCCAGCATCGGAAAGTCGGGGACCAGGTTCGCGGGTAAGTTGGCTCCTTCGAGTTTGTCGACCAGACCAATGATATAGGTATAGTCCGGGTTTGTTACGCGTAGTGATTCACCCAGGGTTCGGGCCTGGGCAAGATAGTTGATGGAACAAATGGTAAACGCAATGGTCATGGATCAAAAAAGGAAAATGAAGGAATGCACGTCGTGCGTTACGGAATCACCCTTCATTTTTTCCTGCATCATACGAAAAATAACGTTTCAACTGATTAATGGGTTTCTCAAAGGCGTACCAGGATACCGACGCCAGCGCCAGCAGCACCACCAGACTAAACAGCCGATGGGACCAGTAATCTAACGTAATTGATACGCCCAGCCGATTGGTCAGTCGAAACAACAGGGGGACAATATACCCAGGAACAAGCATATGAAAGACATAAATGCCGTAACTGATTCGTCCAATATATTGTAGGCCGCTGTTATTCAGTATCTTGCCGCCAAGGCCCTGAACGCCCACGCTGGCCCTGGCTACCAGAAAAAGTGAGAGTACGGAGATCATCAGTCGCTGGAACAGAACTACCAGAATATGATCACCGGGCAGAAGCGACAGGCTAACAAAACCAACGAAAGCCAGCACTGAGCTGACCGATAATCGCTGGAGAAAACGAGGTAGGGCGTCTGTCTGCTCCGTAACCATATAAGCCCACAAAGCCCCCAACCCGAAGGCATCAAAGCTGGCGGGAGCCAGTACGCCGTCAAGCTGCCCCTGGCTATAGCCGTATCCCCGAAAGAGCACGCCAACGGCAACCATAGCGACAAGTACCCAGCGAAAATAAGCGCGGGGTGTCAGCAGAACGATCCAGGGCCAGACCAGATAAAGCTGCTCCTCGACGCCCAGCGTCCAGAAGGGGGACAGAACATCAGACCAGTTACCGGTTTGACTGAGCAGAATATTGTAACCGTAGAGGTAGTAATACAGCGGATGATCGTCAATATCCGATGCCTGCGGAATGAGCACCAAAACAGCGGTGATGACCAGATAGTACAGCGGAAAAATCCGCAACGCCCGTCGAACAAAGAAATTCCGGTACGTAATGCCCAGCGAGCCATTACCCGCGTTGATCTGGTTGCGATTGTTCAGCAGAATCCGCGTGATAAGAAAGCCGCTCAGTACAAAAAAGATCATGACGCCAATTGTACCATTGGGAAGCCGATTGATGCCCTCACCCGTCGGAAACCAGTGGTATATGATAACCAGCAGCACGGCAAACGTACGTAGCGCATCCAGCTGAGGCATGTGCCCGCGTAGTGGCTGCGTTGCCCGCAGAAGATCGGTGGCCGGTGGACTGGTACGTTGCGTAGCCATTAGGGAGTCAGTTGAGCAAATAACGAAAGAAGTGTATCGACACTCTGTCGGGCCGCGTGCCTTTCCCGGATTTTTGCGCCCAGCCGCTGACCCATAGCCTGGCGTTTCTGCGGCTGCTGCAGCAAATCCAGAATCTCGCTGCTCATGGTGTCCAGATCAAGGTACGGCACGACGGCCCCGCCATCAGATTCGACCAGCTCGGGCGAGCCACCGGCGTCGGCAAAACAGACGACAGGAACGCCACTCAGACCCGCTTCGAACACCACCAGGGGGTAGGGGTCTTCGCGGGAGCAAAGCACAAATACGTCGAACCGGCTCATGTACCGTAATACATCCGGTGTCGGAGAGATCAGGTGCACGCGACCCGCCAGACCGGCCTTCTGAACATCAAGTTCCAGATCGTCGCGTAATGTGCCGGCCGGAACACCAACCCACACAAAATGAATGGGTCGGGCCGCGCCAGGCTGGGCCGCACCAGGCTGGTCGGCTGATCGGCCAATTACCTGTCGGGCAATGGCGATGAACAGGTCGTTGCCTTTGCGCCATTCGGCGTTGCCGCAGCCGCCTACGATCAGGGCATCGTTGGGGAGGCCCAGTTCGGCGTAGATGTTCGGCTGCTGGCTTGCCAGACCGACCGCGCGTTCCATTGCGGGTGTATCGATCAGGGTAAAGCGGGTAATGCGGGCCGGATCAAAACCCCAGTGCTGTTCGTAATACCGGGCCGTTGTGTCTGATACTGCCAGCAGATGCGTGGTACGCTGCAGCAGGTACGTCAGGTCATCAGGACGGGTATAGATCCGAACGGACATAGCCAGTTCGTGCACAAACGTAACCACGGGAATATGCGCCGGAATGGCCAGTTCCCGAAACCAGCGGCTGCTGGTAACCGTGTTAACCAGCACCAGATCGACGGAATCCAGGTCGAGCTGTTGTTGGACAATTCGTTGCTGCTGAGCCGATTTTCGCTCGTTGAGCTGGTGCCAGAGCCCCAGTTTTCCCAATACCTTGTCGCCCACGGCGTTGGTAACGAAAGGGCTGGGCGTTGTCCAGATCGTGACGGGACATAACGCCCGATACTCGTCCAGCAGAGAACCACCTTCGCCAAGGAGCAGCCGCATCTGAACGCCTTCTTCTTTCAGTAGTCGCATCAGGTGCAGCAGGACCAACTGGGCACCCGCGCGATTTGCGTCGTTGCTAAGGAGTAGTAGGGTCATTAATGAAGGAGGAAAGGGAGGAAAGGGAGGAAAGGGAGGAGGGAGGAGGGAGGAAAGGGAGAATAGACGAGGAAGAATTGTATCAATTACTCTTCTCCTATCCCTTTCGTCCCTCTCCTCCTTCCTCCCTCTCTAATACGCTTTATAACTCGGGATGGAGCGTTTTTCGGCGGGGTTACCGACGTAGACGCCCCACGCTTCGGTTGATTTGGTAATGGCTGAAGCCATACCGACGAGGGTTCCCTCAGCGATGGTCAGGTAGTCGCGGATGGTGCTGTTAACGCCAAAGAAGCAGTAGGGTTCGATAACGCAGTGACCCGACATCACGACGTGCGACGTAAAGAACACATGGTCTTTGATCTGGCCGTGGTGACCAATGTGGTTACCGCTCCAGAGCACGACGTTGTTGCCAATCGTTGTGAACGGCTGAATGGTGTTATCTTCCAGAATAAAGCAGTTCTCGCCGATCTCGTTGTTGAACGTAGTAGCCTTGGAACTGACGTAGGAAATGAATGCGTAGCCCTTGGCTTTCGCTTCCAGGTAGATCCGTTCGCGGTTTTTGTTCATGCCCCGTCCGGTCATTGGCGCGAAGAACTTGTATTCCTGTGGGGGAAACAGCTCCTGAACGTCCTCAAACGCGACCAGTGGCAGGCCTTTGTAACCGGTTTTATCAGCTATGTATTCCTGGCTGACAGTAAATGCTACTACCTCGTGTTCCGAATCGTGGGTCAGGTAAAAATGCGCCAGTTCGGCGGTATCCATGATCCCAAAAATGATAACCTTTGCCATATATCAATGAGTGAATAAGTGAATGACCGGGCCACCGGTGCGGTGAATGAGTGAATGTTTGGTTTTGCCTCAGCAATTATTCACTCATTCACTCATTCGCCCATTCACAATTATATCAGTTCACAATGTGTTAAAAAGGCTTTCGTCGTTGGTACGTCGTTAAACATTAGAACGTCCAGGATTGAGAGCCAGGGAACGAATTCATTTTTGAACTGCGGGTACGCTACCCGCTGCGAACGGATGAAGTTCAGTTCGATACCCGCTTCGGAAAAAGTGGGTTTGTCGTACAGTTCCATGCCGCCAATCGGGTTCACGTAGCGTGTAGCGCCTTCCTGCTTACAGATGTCAAGAATACGGGCCTGCGCCTTTAACTCGGCATTGTCATAAACCGACGAGGAAGCTACCAGCCGGGTCGTAATCCCCAGGTATTGATTCAACTCAACCAGGCTGGCGTAAATGAGATCCGCGATAGAGTCGGTCGTAAAGTTGATGATTTTTTCGGTGATCGGCATGACGGCCCCGTACTGAGGAGCTTTCCGGTAGCCCTGCTCGATGGTTTTAAGCAGTTTACCGCGCCACTTTGGATCATCGGCCAGATGCACCTCGTTAATTCGTTTGTTCTGGCTGGCGTCCTTGAGCGGAAGCGTGAACAAGTGCTCCTGCCCGTTAATCAGCAGCTTATTACGGTTGATCCAGCCCCGGTTGATGAACGCTACGTCGTCGTAAAGCACGAACGTATCGGCGAGGTTCATCAGCTGCATGTAGCCGATGTACGGCAGAAAATAAGGCTGCATGATGGCGAGCGTCATAAGGAACTGAGTTAACAGGTCGACTGCTGACAGGCGGCCTTATTTTAATTCTCGTAAATAATAATCCTCACCGGGTACCACTACCTGCTGGCGCATGGTCGTATCGGTGCCCAATCGAATATCGCCGGGCTGTGGTTTGATTACGCTTTTTGCAAAGAACAGGTAATCGGCCTCTTTAGGAATGGGCTGAACGCCCTGCTCGAAGGGATTGATCGTAATCAACCGACGAGAGAGATTCGGTCCGTAAAGTGGGTATTCGTAATCGTCGTTTATCGTGCCCAGCGCTACGGTAGCGCTGTCGGGGACCAGTTCGTCGAAACGCTGGTAAGGAGCGTAAATATCAGGACGTCCTAGTGTCATTTGCTTGATCCGGGTCGAGTTGAACGCCGACGGATACGCTTTCCCGTCCGGATTCGTCCAGGCAAAAGGCAGCGCCCGGATGTTCAGGAAAATGCACATAATGGCCGAAAGGCAGCCCAATACTGTCACCAGCCCAACGTATCCTTTCCAGATGCTCCGTCCCGCAACATCGATCCGGGTACGAGGGGACAGGAAGAGAAGTGCCAGAAACAGAATGCCGAACAGGCCCGTTTCGATAAAATAGCGGCCTTTAAACGGGTCATACGGCGCGGAATAGGAGAGGGCCGCAAAGTGCAACAGAAAGGCTAAACCAATGAAAAGATGCGCGGTCGAGCGGGTAAAGCCGACTAATGTTAGTAACAAGAGTGGAAAGACCAGACCGAAGCCAAAAATACCCCAGTATGGATTCGCATTATAAAAATCGAATCGGCGATCGAAAGCAAAGGGCTGGATTGAGAAGTCGGTCTCTTCATCCAGCCGCATATGAAGTTTATTCTCCAACCAAACCAGCGGCTGTCGCATCTCGTGGTTAACCCGAACGCCCAGGGCCGTATTCCGGATCCCGTCGAGATTGACGTGGTCATACCCGTACCGTACCACATTCCGGCTTCCCTGTTCGAGCAAGTTACGCAGTGTCCCCGCCCGCTCCACCGACTGGTGTTTGAGGGCCGTTGGTGGGCCAATGGGGTGGCCAAACACGTCGATGTTTTTTAGATAACCCGTCGGCAGCGTCCACAAACAAACGCCGACCGCAATGCCCAGCGCCAGTCGCCAGGTTCGCTGAAACGTCGTAGCGATCGAGTCCGACAGGAACACGGTGTACACCATGATGACGAAGACCGAGGGAAGGAGGAGCGCGAATGTAATCTTGTGGCCAAATGCCAGCCCAAACGCCATACCTGCCATGTACAGATAGACGGATGCTTTCGTCTGCCGGTATGTAAACAGGAAATAAAGCAGCAGGCTCAGGTAAGCCGTCAGAACGATATCGGTTTCGGTCGTGACCGCCTGCATCAGGAAGTCGGGCAGCAGTGCGTAGGCCAGGGCCGCGAAGAAACTCGCCGACAACGAAGCGTTACCACGAATGAGCTGACCCAGCCGCTGAACAATGCCGAAAACGGCCACGATGGCTGTCCAGTAGCTGAGGTGATGAATAAACTTGAAACCATTTTCGAAATGGCCAGTCATCAGAAACCCGTAAATCTGGAGGTTACAGACGCTTTTGGGATACGTATCAATGTTCCAGTTCGTCCCCCCGAAGTGCCGCATACTGCCCCGCTGAATGTACTGCATGACCCGGTTCAGGTGCCCTGTCATACTGTCCCATTCATTAGGGACGGTAAAGAGCACCAACAGCAGATTTGTCACAGCCACGATGGCCAGCGTTCCGAACAGGGTCGCGAACAAAAATTTCAGGTAGGGTGATAAGGCGCTGAACCACTGACCAAACTGCTGCCGGCGATCAATGAGCAGGGAGCCTACGTTTAGCGGCTGTTCATTTGCCAACCGTTGCAGCGGCCAGGCAATAGCTGTAGCCGTCACGAAAACCGAGCCTGCCCAGGCCAGTGTGTTAGCCGTCAGGTAAAACGCAGACAAGATAAAACCGGTCAGAATGACGCTGGTGGTGCCCAGCAGAAACGTCAGCAGCAGCCACTCACTTACCGACGGGCGGCTGATCCGGGCTGCCAGCCGCGTGAGGTAATAGACAAAAAGAAAGAGAAGAACCAGATAAACAAACGTCATACAAAAACGCTGCAGTGAGCGGAATGGCCAATAACAGAATCCCGGTGGGAGACCCCCGGCGGGAAACAACGTAACGACTAGGCGGCATCGACCAACGCAACAGCCTTGTTGACAATGGACGCAATCCGATCCACATCAGCTTCGGCCAGATCCGGGTACATGGGCAGCGCCAGCACCCGTAGCGAAACATCTTCCGAGATGGGGCACGACTGACCCGAACCCGGTATCTGCGCGAAAGGCAACGTATTGAGCGACGGATAGAAATACCGCCGGGGCATGATTTCCTGTGCTTTCAGGGCCTCGACTACACGCAGCAGCGTTTCTTCCGAATCAAACACAACCGGATAATACGCATAGTTATATTCGACGCCCGGCAGCAGGGTCGGGCGGGAGATACGCGAAAAATCCAGCCGGTCGTCGTAGTAGCCAAACACCTGCTTGCGGGCGGCAATCAGATCCGGCACTTTCGGTAATACGCAAAGGCCCATGGCCGCGTGAAACTCCGAGTTTTTGGCGTTGATCCCGACGCTGAAATAATCATCGTTGCGGTGACCAAACGAGCGGTAGAAGTGCAGTTTCTGCGCCAGTTCATCGTCATTAGTAATAATACAACCTCCTTCGACCGTATGAAATACTTTCGTTGCGTGGAAGCTGCACGTACTGATATCGCCGTAGCTCAGAATCGACTGCCCATTGTAGCTGGCCCCGAAGGTGTGAGCGGCATCATAGATGACTTTCAGGTTGTGCTTATCCGCAATAGCCTGAATCTGTTCGATCTGACAGGCGTTGCCATAGACATGGGTAGCCAGGATCGCCTGCGTGTTTTCCGTAATGAGCGGCTCGATCTTGGCCGGATCGATGCAGAAATCGTCCGGGGTAATGTCGGCGAAAACGGGTGTGCAGCCTTCCCAGAGCAGGACGTTCGTCGTTGCTACGTACGAAAACGGCGTCGTAATAACTTCTTTCGTGATGTCCAGGGCTTTCAGCGCCATCTGGAGCACGACCGTGCCATTGGAGCAAAACTTCAGGTGTTTCACCCCTAAAACGGCTTTCATCTCGTTCTCCAGCTGCCGTAGCAAGGGGCCATCGTTGGTGAGGTGAACCCGTTCCCAGATACCCTTCAGGTAATTGGTATATTCGTCGAGATCCGGTAAGTATGATTTGGTTACGTTGATCATGGTCTGGTACTAACTAAAATGGCCGCGTGCTTATTTTACGGGTTCGCCTTCGAGCAAAGCCATCCGAAATGGGAACTGCGGACGGACGTAGCCCGGCCATTTTCCGTACCAGGCAATGCCTTCGCGGTAGTCCTCTACGTCGAACATGATACCGTCTTCCATGACGTATAACGGGGTTACGGTATCTTTCACGATCATTACCGAGATGGTATAGGAGCCATCGTTCAGGAAGAAACCGGGAATGGTACACTCGCCCGCAATCAGGCCCTTGCCATACGCTTGAGACTGGGTACCGACGTTAAATATACATTCACCCGTCAGAGAATTCAGGTGCAGCGACAGGTTTAGGTTGGCCTTATCCATCATGTTCCAGAACTCGAACCGCAGTTTCATGGGCGTCCGGACGTCGATGTGCGTCAGTTCGTCCTGATACTCCGGAATGAGTTCAATCTTGCGTATCCGGACAAGGTCGTTCCCCGGTGCTTCCTCGGGCGTTTCCCACTGCCGGAGTAGCCGGGTTTTCGACACTTTGCTGAGGTAGGAGGCAATCACCTGGTTGGTTTCGCCCTGCTCAAGCAATTGTCCTTTTTCGAAATACAGCGTCTTATTGCAAAGTGCCTGCACGGCCGTCAGGTTGTGGCTGACGAAGAGAATGGTCCGGCCGCTGGCGGAGTTGTCCCGCATCTTGCCCAGACTCTTCTTCTGGAACTCGGCGTCGCCCACGGCCAGCACTTCATCCACGATCATGATTTCGGGATCGAGGTGGGCTGAGATAGCAAAGCCAAGTCGGACGTACATCCCCGACGAATACCGTTTTACGGGTGTATCAAGGAATTTACTGACCCCGGCAAAATCGACAATGGCGTCGAACTGATTCCGGATTTCGCTCCGGCTCATGCCCAGCAGCGAGCCGTTCAGGAAGATATTTTCCCGACCCGTCAGCTCGGGGTGGAAACCCGTCCCAACTTCGAGCAGACTGGCTACCCGGCCTTTGATCCGGACACTACCCGACGAAGGTTCGATGATTTTACTCAGGATCTTGAGCATGGTTGATTTGCCAGCGCCGTTGTGACCAACGATGCCGACCCGGTCGCCCTGCTCTACCGAAAAACTTACATCGCGCAGCGCCCAGAATTCCTCGTGGGTGACACGATCCTGGTCTTTCTTGCCGCCAAACACCTGCCGGAAGTTCTCGGTAATCACATCGCGCAGCGTTGTGCTTCCCTTTCCCTTCTTGTGGTCAATGATGTAATGTTTACTTATATTATCGACAGTAATAACAGACATAGCAACGTGAACGATGGCTACCTGCTACCCCGAACGGGCAGGGGCAGATAGAACCACTGAAATTAAATATCATCAACAAAGGTATTCTCCCGCTTCCGGAAAAAGTAAAGCGAGATCACCAGGAAAACAGAGACAATAACAACAGAAGCGATAAGACTCTGCGGATTGAAATACGATTTTCCGCCCAGCAGCGACCACCGGAATCCATCAATAATCCCAACCATCGGGTTTAGAATATACAGCGAGTACCACGATTTATCGGCAACTAACCGACTTGGATAAGCAATTGGGCAGGCGTAAAAGCCAATCTGTACAATAAACGGAATAAGCTGGGCAATGTCCCGAAACCGCACATTAATAACTGCAAAGAACAGGCCAAAGGCAAAAGCGGCCATAATAGCCAGCAGAATAAGCAGGGGCAGGAATATCAGGTGCCAGTCGGGCATAAACTGGTAGTAAATCGCAACCAGTATAAAAAGCCCCAGCGATACCAGGAAGTCAATGAAACCAACCGAAATTGAGCTGATCGGCATGATCAGCCGGGGGAAATAGACTTTGGTGACCAGGTTTGCATTCAGCGTTACGCTATTGCTGATTTGCGTAAATGCCGTCGCAAAGAAACCCCAGATTGTGATCCCTGCCAGCACCATCAGCGGATACGGAATTCCCGGATCGGCCGGAAGCTTGGCGATGTTGCTGAATACTACCACCATGATCAGCATGGTCGTCAGCGGACGAATAAGTCCCCAGGCCGTTCCCAAGGCCGTCTGTTTGTAGCGAACAGATACGTCGCGTTGCGACAGTATATACATCAGTTCGCGGTTTTGCCAGAGATCCCGCCAGTAGTGCCGCTCCGAACGGCCTGGTTCAATAATTACTTCGTGCGTTTTCAAAATCGATTGTCAGTTAACCTAAAAAAGAGCGAACCACAGGCAGGTTATTTCTCCTGCATGACAGAACGGTAGGTTTCCCGCAGGAAAATAACGATAACTGCTAGTACCAGGGCCAGCGCAATACCGGCCTGAACCCCCAGCGTCGATGGTACGTCTTTGTAGAGCGGATAGTAAACGCCCTTGATAATGGTAAAGAGCGGAGCCTCGCGAATCATCGACAGCCGCATATTGTCGGCACTTTGCAGCGCCTGGTAATAGAGCGTCGATAGAAAGCTTGAATTACGCTGCAGTTTTGTTTCGGTCACTTTACCCTGCGCAACAACAATCTGCTGGTTCTGGTCGATATATTGCGCCAGACGACTATCTGTTCTATTCATGACCCGGGCAATTGAATCGGCACGGTCCTTCAGCAAATCGTACATTTCCCGGCTTTTCTTGGTCTGCTTCTGCCGGTAATCTTCTTCGATGGTTTCCAGGTGCGAGGTCAGGAACGTAGCGGCCAGCATTTCATCTTCCATGGCACAGCGAAGCTCCATGAACGATGATTTTCGTTCGGGCTGCGTAACGCTCATCTCCGTGGCGATCCGGGTGCAGATGTCCGACATGGCAATCTGCTCGAGTTTCGTATACTCACTGGGTTTCTTGATCCGACTGAAGTAGAACGAACGGAGCGTATCGCTCTTTTCCCACTCTTTGTCGCGGATACCGCTGTGGCGAATGTAATAGTTCACCAGCATGGTGTCCTTGCCGTTGATGGTGTCGTTCTTCATCAGTGTCTTTTCCAGAACCGGCCGCGACTTGGCGTAGATCAGGAAGTTGTCACCCACAAAGATATTGGCATCGGGCGTTCCCTGCCCAATCCCGAAGGCACCCGCCAGGGCTCCCAGTTCGCCCAAGCCGCCACTAGCGCCACCACCGCCACCGAGGTTGAACAGAATGTCGGCGCTGTAAACGGCCGGTTTTTTGTTCATCAGGTCATAGATGAAACCAATACCGGCACCAATCGCCAAAAAGATGACCAGCAGTTTCCAGTTTCGGCGGGCAACGTTTTTGAGCTGCATCACCTTCAGGACTACCGCCTTGGGCGAAATCTGATCGGGGGGGAGCGGACGCTGTGACAGACCGTTTGGGTTCGAAGCCGTCGTTGGGTTGTTCGGACTCATGGATTTAGCTTGTTGGGTGGCCTAGCGGATAGCCCGGTACGCCAATAGTAAAGTAATCAGCGAAAAAACAGAACTGGTGATCGTTGTAGCCGTACCTAACAGTTGCTGTGCGGTCAACGGAGCCGAGGTTTTTTGTGGGATGATGACTTCGGCACCAGGCTCTACCCGTGGGTACACATTGAAGAACATGAATTTGCGCGTCCGGTCAACCGATCCGTTTGCATACACAATGTACGACTTCTTCCGTTGCGACCGGGAGGTAAAACCACCCGACTGCGAAATGTAATCCTGGAAGGTCTGACCCGGCCGGAACTTAATCGTGTTGGGCGATAGCACTTCGCCCTGTACCCGTACTGTTTCAAGCCGTTTTGGAATCCGCAGTACGTCGCCCGCCTGAACCAGAATGTCTTCCGATGAACCGGGGCGTTCCAGGATCTTCCGCAGGTTAATGCCGATGGACGTTGGCTGGCTGGTTGAAACTGAATCAACTTGCACCCGCGAACGGCCGGTAACATCATCGGCAAGGTCCGTAATTGCCTGTTGTTTGCGCTTTACTTCGTCCGGGCTCAGCGTAATGACCCGGACCAGCGTAGCACCTTCCACATAAGCCTGTGGCGTCAGACCGCCGGCCTGCGTAACCAGGTCGGATACTTTCTGGTCTTTGCTTTGAATGACATAAGCACCCGGAATGATAACTTCGCCTTCAACATTGGCGTAGGTTTGCACGAGGTAGTTTGGCGACCGGCGAACGACGATCTGATCGTAAGGTTCCAGCAGGAATTTGTTATCGTCGGCGTTGAGCGACAGATCCCGGCTGACGTTGAACCGGAAGGTCTGGGCAATCTGCGCCGATGTCGACCGGGGATCAACGTCTTTCTTCCGGCGAATAACTTCTACCTGCGAAGCCGCGGCCGATTCTTTCAGACCTCCTGTACGGAGCAGCGCGTCATTAAGCGTCATGTTGATCATGAACGGAATTCCTTCCTGCGGCTGGTTTACTTCACCCTGTACCGAAACGGCGGCTGGTTCAGCCAGATCAAAGCGGGAGGGAATAATGACCTGATCTTCGCGCTGCAGGGTAATATCGGGCTTGCTGCCGTTCATGATGCTGGTCAGGTCAATGGTCAGGTTCTCGATGGCCAGATCTTCCCGCGTCCGGATGATATTGATACGGCCAGTAAACGCATCCCCTTTCAAGCCTTCTGCCCCTGCAATCAGTTGTTTCAGGGTCTTGTGTTGATCGAGCGAAAACTGACCGGGACGATATACCGCACCTTCGATTGTTACCTGGTTTTCGAAGCGGTCGAGCAATTGTTCTACCGTAACCAGATCACCGTCCTGCATGGTAAATGAGGCAAATTCTGACTTGGTTACGTCGACTACTTTCCGCTCCATATCTGTCAGACGCGTTACTTTAACCCGCTCTTTGTAAGCCTGGGCCGCAAAGCCACCGGCGTAGAACAGCAGCCGGTCGAGGCTTTCGCCGGGCAGCATTTCGAAGATGTTGTTACGCTTGACCGTACCGGTAATTTCAACGTGTGAAATGTAGGTCGTGAACCGGATATTATCGTTATCCTGGAGCCGGAAATCGTTCCGCTGGGTACCATTCAACAGGTAATCGTACAGGTCAAGTGTAGCAAGAACTTTGTTGTTACGAATCAACTGCACCTTTCGGAACGAACCCAGTTCGCTGGGGCCTCCCGCCTGATAAATAGCGTTCATCGCCGTTGAGAGCGACGACATCTGGTAGGTTCCTGGCCGGATAGCGTCGCCCGTGACGGTTACCCGAATGCTACGGATTGTACCGCCCAGAGATACGTCAATAAACGTATTAGCGGCTCCGTACGAGGATTTGCGTAGACCTACGAACTTGCGCGCCAGTCGATCGATGATTCGGGCTTTGGCCTGTTCGATAGTAAGACCTGTTATGGACACCGGGCCGATACCGGTCTGCTCGGCAAAATAGATGTTTCCTTCCGGCGATACGGTCTGGCTGAAATCAGCCTCGGAGTAGCCGTACATGCGGATATTCAGCTGGTCGCCGGGGCCGACGTTGTAGTTGCGTGGCGTCGCAATGTTGACGTTTGGTTGAAAGGGGTTCGTAGCGTTCGCGTCGGGGTTATTAAAGACCGAGTAACCGAATAATTTCCGGCGTTGTTCGGCCTGTTCGCGCAGGCGGGCCTGTTCGTAGCCATCTTCGAGCGTAGCAGGTTGGTTTTTATTCAGCCCGTTACCCGTCGTATCAATGTTCGGATTGTTCTGGTCGACGGTCCCGTCACTGCGCAGAACGTTCTGCGGGGTGTTGGTGCCGTTGGCGTTGGGCTGCAGGCTACCGGCGTTTCCCCGCTGCTGGTTAATCTGCTGCTGGATGTTAGCCGGGATGTTAACACCAGCGGGTAATCCCGCGCCCCGGCCGGTAGCGGCTGGCGATGTGGTTGTACCGGAGCTGTTGGAGGGTGCTGGACTGGCAGGAGTGACCTGCGCCTGGGCGGTCAGACTCGTTAGGACCAGCAGCGAAGCCGCAATGCCTGCGTTAAACGTACGATGAAAAGAGGCCTTTGCCGAAGATAAAAAATTAAGCGGGAAGTTGTGATTAACTCGCAATTTTTGCATATTTTTAAGATGTCGAACAGCGCCGAAGACGTGTGTAGCGAAGGTCTGTATCTAACGACATTTTTGACTATGGTAGTACGTAGTCAGGTTTCGTTGGCAAAGTAAGCTAACTTTTGCGGGATTACGAATACTTTCCTATTCTGTGGAAACTTTTCCTACCTTGTCAGCACGGTATAACTTTTCTAATGTTTTCCGGGAGAGATTCTAATACGATTCTGCTCCTAATAGTATCTATTAAACGCTTTCTATGTCAGAATCAGGCAAACAACCGGTTCAGTATAACGAAGATAGCATCCGGTCGCTGGATTGGCGCGAGCACATCCGTCTTCGGCCGGGTATGTATATCGGGAAACTAGGCGACGGCGCGGCTGCCGACGATGGAATTTACGTCCTGCTTAAAGAAACCGTTGATAACTGTATCGACGAACACGTCATGGGGCATGGCAAAATCATTGACATCCGGGTAACTGATCACCGGGTCGAGGTGCGGGATTACGGCCGGGGTATCCCCCTGGGTAAGGTTGTGGAAGTCGTCTCCAAAATTAACACGGGCGGTAAATACGATTCAGGGGCCTTCCAGAAATCGGTCGGTCTGAATGGCGTTGGTACCAAGGCCGTGAACGCGCTGTCGACGTATTTCCGGGTGCAGTCGTTCCGGGAGGGACGTACCGTCTGGGCTGAATTTGAACGGGGTGAACTCCGCCAGCAGGGAGAAGACGTGACCAGTGAGCGCAACGGTACGCTGATCTGCTTCGAGCCCGACGATACGGTCTTCAAAAACTTCCATTTCATTCCCCAGTATCTGGAGAACATGATCTGGAATTACTGCTATCTGAACGCGGGGCTGACCATTTCGTTTAACAAGCAGAAGTACATTTCGCAGAACGGGCTGCTGGATCTGCTACGGAACAGAACCGACGAAGAGTCACTTCGGTACCCGATCATTCACCTCAAAGGGCACGATATTGAAGTGGCGCTGACGCACGGTAACGCTTATGGTGAAGAATATTATTCGTTCGTGAACGGGCAGAATACGACCCAGCACGGTACGCACCTGAACGCCCTGCGGGAAGCCGTTGTCGAAACGGTTCGGAAGCACTTCGATAAAAACTACGAAACGACCGACATTCGGGCGAGCATCATCGCGGCCATCAGCATCCGGGTTCAGGAGCCGGTGTTCGAGTCGCAGACTAAAACCAAGCTGGGCTCGATCAACATGTCGCCCGAACCGAACGCGCAGTCAGTTAATTCGTTCGTAAAAGACTTCCTGAAAGAGCGGCTTGACGACTACCTGCACATGAATCCGACCGTGCGCGACGCGCTTAAGAAACGGATCGAGCAGTCGGAGCGGGAGCGGAAGGAACTGGCCGGGATTAAAAAACTGGCGAACGACCGGGCCAAGAAAGCCAGTCTGCACAACAAAAAACTCCGCGACTGCCGCAATCACCTGCCCGACGTAAAGGCGGACGACCGCTACCAGTCGACGCTGTTCATTACCGAGGGGGACTCGGCCAGCGGATCGATCACCAAGTCGCGAAATGTGCAGTCGCAGGCAGTTTTTAGTCTGCGGGGCAAGCCGCTGAACTGCTTCGGGCTGACCAAGAAGGTGGTGTACGAAAACGAGGAGTTCAACCTGCTGCAGCACGCGCTGGACATTGAAGAAGGGCTGGAAGGATTGCGCTACAACCGGATTGTGATTGCTACCGACGCCGATGTAGACGGTATGCACATTCGGTTGCTGATGCTGACATTCTTCCTGCAGTTCTTCCCTGATCTGGTCCGTAATGGGCACCTGTATATTCTGGAGACGCCCCTGTTCCGGGTTCGTAATCCGAAAAACCACAAGGAAACGACGTACTGTTATTCGGAAGAAGAAAAGCAGACGGCTATGGACAAGCTCGCCAAAGGGGGTAAGAAAGTCGAGATCACTCGCTTCAAGGGACTGGGGGAGATTTCGCCGGATGAGTTCGGCCTGTTCATCGGCGAGGACATGCGCCTGGAGCCGGTGATCATGGAAAAGGAAACCTCGATTCCAAAACTGCTTGGCTATTACATGGGCAAAAACACCCCCGACCGGCAGCGCTTTATCATTGATAACCTGCGTATCGAGAAGGACGTAGACGATGCCGCTGTTCTGGTTGCGTAGCTGTGACATGGACTTGGCAACACCAGTTTAGTTTTACCTGTAGATCGCCCAGCCAGGCAGTTGTCCTGGCTGGGCGTCTTTATATCAGGGGCAGCTGCCGGAAATATTTGTTGGCTCCCCTGTCAGTAGATAGCGAAGAGATCGCTGTTTTTATTGAAAAGAGTCGTAGAGGCATAAACGATTAAACCAACCTGCGTTGAATGGATACTTCCAGAAGAGAGTTTATCAAGAAAGCCGCGCTGAGTACGGCCGGGCTGTCGATTGGTGGCCTGGCTACCGGCATGTCGGCCAAAAGCTACGCCAAAATTATCGGGTCGAATGAACGGCTGAATGTGGCCATTGCCGGGCTGGGCCGACGGCTGGGCGCATACTACGAACCTATTTCGCTGAAAAGCAGCAACGTCGAGCTGGTATATATGTGCGACGTAATGAAAAAGCAGCGGGAGGCAGCCGTTAAGAAATTTTCGAAGTACATCGATTATACGCCCAAGCTGGAGAACGATATCCGGAAGGTCATTGCCGACAAAAACGTGGACGTGCTGATCAACGCGACACCCGACCACTGGCACGCGCCGGGGACCTGGCTGGCGGCTCAGGGTGGTAAACACGTGTACGTCGAAAAGCCCTGTAGCCATAATCCCCGCGAAGGTGAAATTCTGATGGGCTGCCAGAAAAAATACGGCAAGATCATCCAGATGGGGAATCAGCAGCGATCATCGACGGAAACAATTGATATCATTAAGCAGATCCATGATGGCGCTATCGGTAAGCCCTTCAAGGCGGTTGCTTTCTACGCGAACAACCGGGATGAGGTCCCCAAAGCTAAAAAGGCACCCGTTCCCGATGGGCTGGACTGGGATCTGTTTCAGGGACCCGCTCCCCGCACGGAGTACACCGATGATACCTGGGATTACAACTGGCACTGGTATGGCTGGACATACGGTACCGCCGAAACCGGCAACAATGCTACGCACGAACTGGACGTAGCGCGCTGGGCGCTTCAGGTCGAATACCCGGAATACGTACAGGTTGAAGCCGCCAAGCGGTACTTCGTGGAAGATGGCTGGGTCATGTACGATACGATGGACGCTACATTCCGTTTCCCCGGTGATAAAATCATTAAGTGGGACGGAAAAAGCCGTAACGGTCATAAAACCTACGGCAGCGACCGGGGAACGATCATCTACGGCTCCAACGGCACGGTCTACGTCGACCGGAACGGCTACAAACTCTTCAACCGCGACGGAAAAGTGATCAAAGACAGCAAGGCGGCCGGAAATGAAGCCGGGACGGCGCTGGGTGGTGGTGGCGACATGACAACCCGCCACGTCGTTAATTTCTTCGAAGCCATCCGGGGCAAGGAAAAGCAGGCTTCCACCATTGACGATGGCGCAAAGAGTACGTTGCTTTGTCATCTGGCCAACATCTCGTACCGGGTCAACAAACCCTTCGAGGTTGACTCGTCGAACGGGCATATCCGCGATAAAGAAGCGATGAAGCTGTGGGGACGCGAGTACGCCAAAGGCTGGGAGCCACCGGTAATGTAGGCAGTCTCATAAGCTATATAGAACAGCTTACGCGACTAGTCAGAAAGTAGATACGTGTCGTCGTAGGCGACACCGTGCTCATCGATCAAGACTCTGTATTCAACCGGAAAGGGCACCCACAAGCGGGTGCCCTTTTGTCGTTTAATGTGAGTTGATAACGACGTTGCGCTGGCGAATGGAATAGGCAAACGCTCCGTGCCTTCCGCCCAGCCTATAAAATCCGGGAAGAGGCCGCAGGCTTTCAGGCACAAGGAGCTACTCACGTTGGTGTCTTTAACCAAATCCGCCAGCGCTACGCTGGGATGCAGCTTACGCAGAATAAGGATGTGCTGTACGTCGTGTGCCGTAAGCTACGCATACGATTACCCACGGATTTAGGAGCGGGACATATGAGCTGCGGATCAAAAGGTCCAGTCGGCTATATTTGCGGCCATATCACCGTCGACCTCATCCATGACCATTAGCGGATTTTCGTATATCCGAAACGGATTCAAATACCAGTACCCATTTCTTGAATCCATTCAGTCTATTCTTCCCCTCTGCGATGAGTTTGTGATCGCCGTTGGTCAGTCTGAAGACGGCACGCGGGAGGCCATCGAAGCGCTTAACAGTCCTAAAATTCGCATCATCGACACTGTATGGGATGAAGCGTTACGTCAGGGCGGGCAGATTTTTGCCCAGCAGGCCAACGTCGCGCTGGATGCCTGCACGGGTGACTGGCTGTTTCATATCCAGGCCGACGAGATTATCCACGAAAAGGACCTGCCGGCTATTCGGAAGGCCATCGAACAGGTCGATTCCAATCCACGGGTGGAGGGCTTACTGTTCGATTTCCTGAATTTCTACGGCAGCTACGACTATCTGAACGGAACCCGCTATCAGCACCGGCGTGAGATCCGAATTTTCCGGCGGGGGATCGGGGCGTTCTCCTACCGCGATTCGCAGGGGTTCCGGCGCTATCCGGATCCTGCTATGAAAGAGCAGGGGCATAAGGGAATGAAGCTGCACGTTAAACTCGTTGGCGTACCGGTCTATCATTACAGCTACGTGCGCTCGCCCAAGGCCATGACCGAGAAATCAAAATATTTCGCTTCGTTCTGGTTCGACGATGCCCAGCTCGAAAAAGCATTCGAGAACGACAGCGATGAAACCGATTACTACAAAATCGAGCGGGTGAAAAAGTTTACGGGGACGCACCCGGCGGTTATGGCAGAATGGATCAAAAACGGCAATTACGACTTCGATCCCAGTCAAATCAAGGGCGACCTGCCGCTCAAAAAGCGGATGGCCTACTGGCTCGATGCCTTGGCTGGACGACGGATTGGCGAATACAAGAACTACAAGCTGATTTCCTGAGCTAGTCGGCTGCTTGGGCACGCAGACCGTGCTGCACGAATCGGATGTCGCTGAACGAAACGGCGTCACCCAGGCCCTGCCGTACCTCGGTCAGCGTCTGAGCGGGGTGGTCGGCCAGGTATGTCTGAATGCGGTTGAGCTTCTCGGCGGGGATCAGCACCTCTACTGGTAACTCACCCGAATCGACGTAGTGTAGTAGATGCCCTTCGATGGTGGAAACAGATAACTGCCGCTCGGCGGCAATGTCCGCTACGGACTTCCCCCGCCCGAACAACTCAAACGTGACCGCTGCCGATGGCGTTTTGGGTTCTTTTGCGACTTTGGGCGTTGTCGATTTCACCTTCGTTTCGCGCTGGTTGCCAAAAGCGGTAATGACGGCCAGCAACGAATCGCCCAGTTGCCGAACTTTAGTCTTGCCAAAGCCTTTAATCGTCAATAATTCCTCTTTCGTCGTTGGGCGAAGACGGGCCAGCTCGGCGAGGGTTTTCTGCGGCAGCACCATGTAACCGGTTGTATTGTGCTCCCCCGCCAGATCATTCCGCCACTTCATCAGGGCGCCGTACAACCCGCCCCGCGTGTTGCCAGTGGGACTCTCTTCGATTTTCTTCCGGCTGGATTTGAAATCAAGTTCTGCCCGGTTGCGGGCGTGCTGGTAAGCCAAGGCTTCAAACCCCGGCAGACAGCCGTCAATGCAACGTAATTTAGTGAACAGCTCTTTGTCCAGTCCCTCCAGTGCTTCCAGCAAGGCTTCGTATACCTGTTTGTTGTCGGAATCGGTGGGCAGGGCTTCCAGCGTGGGAATCAGATCATCGGCCAGTACCGTCCGGAAATACGTACTGGCCTTGCGGACACGCTCCTGGAGGGGTTCGTTATCTTCGGGGAGTTCGCTAACGGCGAAATACGTGGGCAACTGCCGCAGAAAACGATGGCTGATTTCCTGGGCTTTATCGCGTAACGTATCAGCTAGCTGGGCCAGCGTTGGGCCCGTTTCGTCGGGGAGACTGCTCGTATGCTCATTGACCACCCGGCGGCAGCGGTACAGCAGCGAGGCCGCCCGGTCGAACGAAAACAGCTCCCGCAGCAGATTTTCCTGGTTGGTGCGTTTGGCGTCGTAAAGCTCACGTTCGGTAGGCGTTTGCAACTGAACCTGCTCGTGAAAATCTTCCAGCAACTGCTCGGTTTTAATACTGTGGGCCGGAATGGGTGCCCGCAGGACAAGTCCTTCCAATGTCTTGCAGCGGCTGAGGGCTACGTACACCTGGCCGTGGGCAAAGGCCGAAGCCGCATCGATAATCGCTTTCTCAAACGTTAGTCCCTGGCTTTTATGGATGGTAATGGCCCAGGCCAGCCGCAGAGGATACTGGGTGAACGTACCAATGGCTTCACTCTTAATTTCCTTCGTCGTCGGGTCCAGGCTGTAGCGCACATTGGTCCAGTCAACCCGGCTCACGGTAATCTCCTGACCGTCCTGCGCACTTTTAACATAGATGATATCGTCATCGATGTCCACAATACGCCCGATCTTGCCGTTGTAATACAGCTTGTCGCGGGAGATATCATTTTTGACGAACATCACCTGCGCCCCGACTTTTAGATCCAGTTCGGCTTCGGTAGGGTAGGTGTTAGCGGGGAAATCCCCTTCAACGGTGGCCGTGAATGTCTGCAACGGCGCCTTCAACGCTTTTAGCTTCTGGCTGTTGATCTGCTGCGCTGAGGTGTTATGGGTCGAGAGCGTGATGTAACCTTCCTGATCGTCGGGGGAGAAATCCGGTACGTGTCGCTCGTTCAGCATGTTCAACTGCGCCCGCGTAACGGTCTTCTCGCGGATGCTGTTGAGCAGGTCGACAAAGCGCTGATCAGACTGCCGGTAGATATGCGTCAACTCAATGGAGACGTAGGACGTCTGCCGCAGCGCCCGACTGCCGAAGAAATAGCCCGTGTCATAATAAGGGCTAAGCAGATTCCATTCCTCATCCCGAATCACCGGGGGAAGCTGCTGCATGTCACCAATCAGCAGCAACTGCACTCCGCCAAATGGCTCGGACCGGTGCCGATACCGACGTAACACCTCGTCGATGCCGTCGAGCACGTCGGCCCGTACCATACTAATCTCATCGATAATGAGCAGATCGAGCGTACGAATCAGTCGGATTTTCTCCCGATTGAACTTCCGGGCCTCCTGTTGCACCGCGCCCGGAACGAGTGGCCCAAACGGCAGCTGAAACAAGGAATGAATGGTGACGCCCCCGGCGTTGATGGCGGCTACACCTGTGGGGGCTACGACCACGAGCCGCTTGGCACTGGCCTGTTTGATCTGATGCAGAAAGGTGGTTTTGCCTGTGCCCGCTTTCCCGGTCAGGAAGATCGTGTGGTTCGTGTGCAGGACAAAATCAGTGGCCAGGGCCAGCTTTTCGTTTACGGAGGTAGTCATCGGATACGGTGGATCAGCAACCAGCAAAGATAACGCTTTGCCGGCAGGATTCTGACGGCGCAACTGACTCATGTTACTCCCGCGCCATCGCGATCACCACGGCCCCTGCCCCCATTAAGACTACGCCCAAGATGACCTGCCAGTTCACTTTTTCCTTTAAAAAAACGACGGCCAGCAGAACCGAAAAAACCAGGGATACTTTATCCAGCGATGAGGTACGGGCGGCATCGCCCAGCTTCAACGCCCGGAATGAAAGGAGGGAGGACAGGCAGGTAATAACGCCCGCAATTCCCAGGAAAATCCAGGAGCGCCGGTCGATGCGATTGAGGTCCGACAGGTTACCCTGCCCGATGACCACGCTCCAGGCAACAATTACAATCAGCACCGACTGAATAGCAAACCCCAGACTGGAATCAACGTTTTTAATGCCCGCTTTCGAAAGCGTAACGACAACAGCGGTCGCCAAGGCGGCCAGCAACGAAAAGAGTATCCACATAGCAGCTAGATAACGTACTCGTTATAAAGCTGATATAGGGGCAAATTGATTTAATAAATTCAGCCGGGGGCCATTTGTCTTTGTCATTGGCTATTTTGGCAAACCGAAACTGGTGAATTTGTAGTTATACCAGTAGGAGAAAAGATATTTTTTGATTCAGTCCATACGATGAATATTGGCGATAAAGTCCGGTTGTTACGGGCAAAAGAGCAGGGGGTTATCTCGCGGTTTCTGCCCGGTGATATGATTGAAATTGAAATTGAAGACGGTTTCCGGATTCCGGTTATGCGTTCGGAACTGGTGCCGGTTTCGCCCCTGGAAGCTGAGCGCTTGCTCAAAACCAGTACCTACGCCCCCCAGAAAACGGTAGCGCCCAAAGCGCCCGATATCCTGGCCAATCAGGGTATCTACCTGGCATTCGTACCGGTCAATGACCGCGAATACACGCTGCACCTGATCAACAACACTGACTGGGAGTTCCCGTATACGCTGGGCGAAGAATCGGCGGGAGCCAGTGGCGGTGTTCAGTTTCGGGGGCTGCACAGTGGCGTACTGAAAGCCAAATCGCAGCAGAAAATGAACGACCAGTACGAGCATGCTAAGTTTGAGCAATGGCCTACTTTCGTGGTGCAGGGGCTGTGGTTTCGGGCGGGTAAGTCATCGTTACGGGCTCCGCTGATCAAACGCTTCAAGGGACGGGCCGCTACGTTCTTCAAGAACAAAACGTCTGTGCCGGTGCTCAACCAACCCGGTTTCATAACCCAGCTTGATGCCGATGAGGCCAGTGCCGCCGGTCAGACCGCCAACCGGCCCGCTGAGCCCAAGCCAGCCACAATTCGGCCCGATGATCTGAAAGCGGCTATGCTGAATCCCAAGTCAGCATCGGCGGGCGTGTCAGTCGAACGGCCGTCGACAGTGGTCGATCTGCACACCGACGCCCTGCTACCCGACGGCGTTGGCAGCCGAACGGCAGCCGATCTGCTGAAGCTACAACTGCACACCTTCGAGAAATCACTGGAAAACGCCATTGCCAGTGGTATGAACGAGATTACGTTTATTCATGGTGTGGGTAGCGGTAGTTTACGGGCGGAACTGCACAAGCGGCTGGGCCAGCACCCTAGCGTTAAATTCTTTGAGGACGCGCAGAAACAGAAGTTTGGCTATGGGGCCACGAAGGTCACGCTTAAATAAGCGGCCGTTACGTATGCTAGTTTTTGAAAAACTTCGGCTGTGGGTAAGTGTATGTCTTGTCTGGTTGGTCGCGGCCTGCCAGATGGGTACTCAAGTGAATCCCAAAGTCCCTAAAGAATCCTATAAATTCACCGAAATGGAAGTCCGCAACGAACGCTTTTTGTCAACGGTCCACGTACCAGTTTCCATTGCCATGAGCGACGTTGAACGGCAGATTAACGCCCAGGTCAACGGTCTGATCTACGAGGACAACAGCCTGGAAGACAATAATAAGGACCAGTTTATGGTGAAGGTCTGGAAGCGCGGGACGATTCTGGTCAATGCGCAGGACAGTCTGTTTCAGTTCACGGTGCCGCTACGCATCTGGGTCAAAGCGGGCGTGTCGGTGCTGGGATTCACGCAGTATAAGGAAACCGAATTTGAAATCGATCTGCGCTTTAAAACCAAATTCGATCTGGATAAGGATTGGTCAGTACACACCCAGACGCAGGCCGATGGGTACGGCTGGGTGCGTCGCCCGACGGTGAGCGTTGTTGGAATCAATGTGCCGATCACAAACCTGGTCAGCCGGATGATCGACAAGAATCTGGGAATGGTTACGCAGACGCTGGATCAGCAGGTGCGCCGAAACGTTGATCTGCGAACCCCGGTGCTGAAGGCCTGGAACACCCTGCGGGAGCCGTATCTACTCTCCGAAAAATACCGAACGTATTTGCAGGTCGTTCCCAAAGGAATCCTGATAACGCCCCTGCGGTTCGAGGGGCGTACGGTACGGACCACCATCGGCATTGAGGGGCACACGCTGACTACGACCGGCGCCAAACCCGACGTTCGCCCGGCGGTATCATTGCCCGATCTAACCGTTGTGTCGAAGGTGCGGGATGATTTTCAAATTGGGCTCCTCAGTGAAGCCAGCTACAGCGAAGCCGCTAAGCTGGCGGCCGACGAGTTCGTCGGAAAGAAATTCTCCTTCAGCAACGATCGCTACAGCATCACGATCACCGGCCTGGACATGTTCGGGCAGGATAATAATCTGATTATCAAGGCAGGTTTGAAAGGAACGGTTAACGGTGACATCTATCTGCGCGGTAAACCGTACTACGACGCCAAAGCCCAGACCATTTCGCTAAAGGACCTCAAATACGATATTGACACGAAAAACATTCTACAGCGGTCGGCAAGCTGGTTGTTGCAGGGAGCGTTTGCCAATACGTTGGAAAAACAGATGACAATTCCGGTTGGCTCGCAACTAGCTGATGTGCAGAAGCAACTTCAGGAACGCCTGAAAAACAACCAGCTCGCTAAGGGGGTCGTTATCAACGGACACATCGACGAAATCCGTCCGGACCAGGTATACCTGACCCCCACCGCCCTGCTGGCCGTAGTGAACGCCAGGGGACGTATCGATGTAAAAGTGGACGGGCTCCAGTAATTTTAGCTACCTTTGCGGTCCCAGACAACGCAGACTGGCTTATCGCGTCCGATTTATCGGGCGAGGAAAGTCCGGGCAGCACAGAGCACCTTACTTCCTAACGGGAAGGCGGACGGCTGGGAACGGCCGTTCGACAGACAGGGCAACAGAAAACATACCGCCATTTTTTTAATGGCGAATGAGCGAATGAGTGAATGAGTGAATAGCCATCCGGCGTAATAAAAGTATTCCGTCATTTCTATCATTCCGAATAAGGCGTAGTCATTCGGAACGATAAAAAAACTTGAACTACAGTGTATTAAATAAGCTTGCGCCAGCTATTCACTCATTCGCTCATTCACTCATTCACTCATTGAACTTGGTAAGGGCGAACCGGTGGGGTAAGAGCCCACCGCCCGGCGGGTGACCGACGGGGCACGGCAACCCTTAGGGGCTGAAAGACCAAATAAGCGTCGGACGCGCGGCTGCTCGTCGCCAGCGGTCTGCAAGGACCAACACCGACGCGGGTAGGTCGAACGAGGTGGTCGGTGACGGCCATCCCAGATAAATGATAAGCCAGCCAGCAATGGTGGACAGAACCCGGCTTATAGGTCTGAGTTGACTGGGACTTTTTATGGAAACAGGGATGAAGGGCATTCTCAGACGAGAATGCCCTTTTTCTATGTTAGCTGAGGTGAAATGCGTTGGTGTTCAGAAAAATAACGGTGCCCAAGTCGACGGCCCGGCTGGATTGGGGTGGTGAACATCTACGTGCGAATAGCTGCGATGGAGTAGGGCATAAGAAGCTGTTTTGAGTCTGTCATGCTGGTTGACGGTTCGTTTGCCAGCGTGCCTTGACGCTTTATTCAGGAAGAACCGTTGCCATACTTTACCGTACTAAACATGATATCCCCCGTTTTGCTGTCAGTAGTCAAAACTAGTTTACTGATGACGCATGGCTACAACAGAGACGAGCGCTTACTGGCAACTCTTCACCTATACCGAAAAAACGTCCCAGTGGGTTAGCGGGTTGCAGAAACAGCTCAAATAATCAACTGACCTGACCCCAAATACCGTAGCTGTGCGATCGTAAACGTACCGTCCGAATGAAGAGTAAAATGAATCGGCCTGAGTAACGGGATTGACAGCGTCAAGAAGGATCAGAGATGGAACGATATCGGCATGTTCCGTTGCCTCACTAAGCCAGGAAGTTTGCGGGTCCTTCCCTAAAATACTCTGTTATCATAATACCTATCGAGTTTGTAGAATACTAATTGTCAGCAGGTGTGACGGCCGCACAGTTGCTGATAGTATGCTGGGAAATCGATGGGCATAAGCCGAGTAAATAACCATTTAACCCGAAACAACGCATGTTTTTTCACGACAACAGACTACAGTACAAAGTGCGGGTCGACAAACCAAATCCGCAGTTTGCCAAGGCACTGCAACAAGCCATTGGCGGTGTTGAAGGAGAAATCCGGGTTTGCTTACAGTACCTGTTCCAGGGATGGAACTCGCGTGGGCCAGTACGGTATCGGGATATGCTGTTGAGCACAGGCACGGAAGAAATCGGCCATATCGAAATGCTGGCAACGGCTGTTGCGCTCAATCTGGAAGGTTCCTCAAGCAGTGTTATTGAAGATATCGTTGGGGGAGATTCGCTCATGGAGAAAATAGTGGGGGGTGGTGATCCACGTCATTTCCTGTCGGGAGGACTTGGTGCCCTGGCCGCTGATGCCAACGGCGTTCCCTTCAATGGCTCCTGGGTTGTTAGTTCGGGCAACATTGCCGCTGACATGTACGCCAACGTAATGGCTGAATCAACGGGACGGGTACTGGCTACACGCTTGTACGAGCTAACGGATGACGCTGGTATGAAGGATATGTTATCATTTCTGATTGCCCGTGATACCATGCACCAGCAGCAATGGCTGGCCGTGCTGGAAGAACTGGGACATGGCAGCACCAATGGCGTATTGCCAATTCCGAACAGTTTCCCGCAGAGCAACGAAAACCAGGATTTCAGTTACGTGTTCGTTAATTCCGACGTTACGCCTGACCAACGCTCGGAGGGGCAGGATCGCCGGTGGACCCACGGCCCATCGCTGGATGGCAAGGGTCAGTTCCGGGAGGAAAAAGCACAGCCTTACGGGGATGAGCCAATGCTGGCTCCGCCTAAACCTGAAGGGTATGCTCAGGTTGAGCAAATGCAAAAGGCCAATGATCCAAGCTAGACAAACTGATGTCTGCATCCCCGTCGGTTGAATTAAAAAATACTGACGGGGATATAGTCTGAAAGGCAAACCAGATCAAACAGTACAGGGCAATCTATCTATTTAAGTAATGCGACAAAATTAGTTTGACTAAAAATCGCTGAATCGAATGAACAATTCCTGACCCACAGCGGCTAATGCTAACCAGACGGCATAAAACAACGTGTTACTGGTCTGATAATCTTCAGGCCGTAACCAACGCGCTTTCAGCTCTTTCCAAAGTCGTTCAGCCAAGTTCAAATGGGGGCTGTAAGGCGGCAGATAGAACAGGTATAAGCCCCGTTGGTGCCAGTCTCCAAGCCGTTGGCGAACTTTATCGGACGTATGAATCCGGGCGTTATCGAGTACGATTACCGTTGGTTTGGACAGCCGCCAAGACAGTTCTTCTAACTGGTTGACGACAAAAGCTGATGTAATAGAGCCATTTGTGGTCGCATAGTGCAACTGATTCTGGCGCGAAATCATCCCAAAACAATTCAGCCGTTGGCCCTTTGCGACCTCAATATGCACCGATTCATCTTTAAACTGCCAACCGTAGGGCACGTATCCTTCTTCGCTGACGCTGGATTCATCGCCGTAAAAGAGGTCAATAACTCCGGCCTGACTTTGCTCTTCCAGCAAGCTAAGAGCCTCGTAACGAACCTGGTACAACTCAGCATTTGGTTTGCTTTTGGGTCTCAGTCTGATGCGTCGGTAAGAACCGTCAAGTTTTTTAAAAAGCGTTGCAAGGTCTTTAGGCTCATGGAACGACCCGTTTGAGACTCAATCTGCGCTTTAGCCTGATTCAGTCGCTGCCGTTCGTTCTGCACTACCTGTCGTACTAAAGTGGCATCGGTTTGCTTGTCAAGCAGGGCTTTACGCCCTCGTCCGGGTTTGGTCCGCAGGCCGTTGAGTCCCGCTTGTTGATAACGGTTTAACCAGGCATTGACCGAGACATAGTGCTGTTTAACGAGTTGAGCAACTTCTTTGGAGGTACGGCCCTCACTTTTGAACAAGACGATCTGGCAACGTTGGCGAAAGGCATGGGAGGTGTCGCTGCGAAACGCTTGTTCAAGGGCTTGCCGTTCGGCGGGTTGGAGTTCGATAGTGCGCGGTTTTCCCAAAGCTAGCTTGTTTTTAAAGCGAAGAACCGAAACATACTTGTATTAACCTAATTTTGTCTAATTACTTAATCACAATCAATACGTTATGAAAACCAATGCAATAGCAATCGGAGTGCTGATGTCGCTCTCAGTAGCCAGCCTCTCCATCGCCCAGCAAAACAGTGCTGGCATGAATTCCAGCTCAACCACCATGGTGGGCAAAGAAAGCCTTCAGGAGTTCGATAGCCAGAACAAGAAAGGAGCGGCTGCCGTCAGCGCCGTTTCGCCCACCAATGCCAAGCTGTCCAGCGCTGACCAAAGCCTGATGATGGAAGTGGCTAAAGGCGGTATGATGCAACTGGAAGTGAGCAAGATTGCCCAGCAGAAAGCCACTAATCCGGAAGTACGTCAGCTGGCGCAGGCTGAAGTAGACGAACAGACTAGTCTGTCGGCCAAACTAAAAGAAATAGCCCAGGCAAAGGGAGTGACCCTGCCCGAAACCCCGGACGCTGAAACGCAGGCGATGATAACCAAACTGCAGGAAATGTCTGGTGCCGAGCTGGATCGAATGTACGTAATGGAAAGTGGCGTGAAAGGGCACGAAAAACTAAACAAGGTGATGTCGAAGGTTGAGTCAAGTGCCTCTGATACTAACCTGAAAGGCCTTGCTAAAGCGGCTCACCCTTTGGTAAAAACGCACCTGAAAGTAGCAGAGCAGATTAACAATAAACTCTAGTGTATTCACGAACGAACGCCTTACTGTGATTGGCCCTATAAGCGCTGATTAAATACAGCCGGAAGACACTTAGTGTCTTCCGGTTTTTTAGGGTCGGGTAGTACGGGTAAGTTCGCTGACTGACCTAATTGAAACGAAAACGTATGTAGTGGCGCGTTAGACTGTTTTTCGAGATCGAATTCTCATTCAAGCAAAGGCCAGCGACAGCTATATCTGAAGAATAGAAGTAATAAGTTTACTTTCAATTGATTGACCGTCAGTAGTTTATCAATTCTGGTAAAAGACACGTAACAGCTTGGTAGCCGCGGTTGACATAACGTTGGATGCCCAAGTCGATAAACATTTTACATAATCATACGGTCAATTCAATAGCCTACACGGGCACGCATGATAATGATACATGCCGGGGCTGGTATCGTCAGGACAAAGGGCAGAAGCAAAGTCGGCAACTGGAACGCTACATTGGCATGGCCGTAACGGAGGAAAACGTTCACCAGATTCTGATACGTCTCGTGTATGCCTCCGTTGCCGAACTGGCCATCATCCCCTTGCAGGACGTGTTGGGCCTTGACGAGTCAAGCTGGTTGAATACACCAGCAACGACCGGTCGTAACTGGCTCTGGCGGCTGCTGCCAGGGCAACTCACATCTGATATCGAAACGCAATTGACGGAGTGGACAACTGTCTACCACCGATACTAAATCCAGGCAACACTATGATTAAAATAGGCTACCATGCCTCTCACGAGCAGTTCAAACCCAGTACGTTGATTCAGTTGGCGCAATCGGCGCAGCAGGCAGGCTTCACAGCGGGCACTTCCTCGGATCACTTCCATCCCTGGACTACGCAACAAGGTGAGTGTGGTTTTGCCTGGTCCTGGCTGGGGGCCGCTTTGCAGGCTACCAGCTTGCCATTCGGTGTCGTTAACGCACCGGGTCAGCGCTACCATCCGGCCATCATTGCACAGGCGGCTGCTACGTTGGCGGAGATGTTCCCCGAACGGTTCTGGATCGCCGTCGGAACCGGGCAAACGCTCAATGAGCATATCACCGGTGGCCGGTGGCCCGCCAAGGCTGAGCGTAACGCCCGGCTAAAGGAGTGCGTTGACGTGATACGGGCGTTATGGGCCGGGGAAACCGTTACGTACCGGGGGCTCGTCACGGTTGAGGAGGCTAAACTGTACACCCGTCCCGCCATAAACCCGCTGATTTTTGGCGCGGCCGTAACCAGCAAAACGGCCGAGTGGGTTGGCAACTGGGCCGACGGCCTGCTAACAATCTCGCAGCCAATTGACCAGCTCCGCGAAGTGGTCGATGCCTTTCGACGCGGTGGGGGAGTTGGAAAGCCCATGTATCTGAAAGTGCAGCTATCTTACGGGAAGACTAAAGAAGATGCGCAGCAGGGAGCCTACGAGCAATGGCGCGCTAATATTTTTCCCAACGCCATGCTGACCGAGCTCCGTACCCCGGAACAGTTTGATATGGCGGGAGAATTGGTTAATCTGGCTGAGGTAGACAATATGGTTCATATCTCCGCCGATGTTCATCAGCACGTAGCCTGGCTACACGAATACAAAGAATTAGGCTTTGAACTGCTCACGCTTCATAATGTCAACCTGCAGCAACAACGGTTTATCGATGACTTCGGGCAGCATGTGTTGCCAGCTTTATTAACGTAATAAATAGAGAACGCGCAGTCCTGGATGTGTACAGAAGCCAACGGTAAATCGATAAACAGGAGTTTACGTATGGAGCCAGCTACTACTGGAACTGTTGCACGAAACGCTTGGACTTCCACACGTCAGCGCTTTCGTCCGCCGATTGCCTTTCTGGGAATGCCCGATGTCAAATGAACTGATGAACAAAAAGCCGCAGTTGTCTCAACAACTGCGGCTTTTTGTCGATGTATTCTGGTCTGGGTAACTAATCTCTTCTCGATTTATTACGTCCGCGCAGAAGCAGTATGGCGGCTCCGGTGATCAATGTGCCGACCAGCACCTTTTGCGTAAGGCTTTTTGGATTATGTTTCCACTCCGCTTTCCAGCCCTTTTCAGCAAATATATTTGGGATGTGTCCGCGCTTCAGGTCTTCTAGGATACCCTCAACGGCGTTGACGCGGTCGGCCATGATCAAGGGCAGCCAGTGGCCCCAACTAGATTCGCTGTAGGTAAAAGCGTAGCGCCGGAGCATACCACTCAGGCCTCTAGGGGGCGCGGACGTACCAAACACCGCACTTACGTTAGGTCGTTCGTTTGAGTGAAGGACTTCAATGTCAACAGGTTGCTGCGCGGGACGCTCCCAGTTATAGCCTTTTTGTTCTTCGTCAGTGCGATGTTGTTTCATGGGGTAAGTCGGATCGTTTTTCGGATCCGCATCGATACCCCAACCTTTGATGTGCGAAAAATTCTTAGCTAAATTCTCCATGATGTTATCAGCTATGAGCGGGCGGAAGGTGGAATGAGAACGGGTTTGATGCAGTTGTCCAGTTTATCGGCGAAAATGCGGTACGCATCGGCGACGTCTTCCAGCGGCACGCGGTGCGTAATCATTGCTTTGGGATCTAAAACGCCATTCTGAACGTGCTCAATGAGTCGGGGAAGCAACCGCTTGACAGAGGTTTGGTTCGCCCGGATGCTTAGTCCTTTGTTAACAATATTGCCAACTGGCACCATGTTTCCCGTTGGCCCGTATACACCAACGATGGAAACGATACCTCCTTTTTTAACGGAGTTGATCGCCCAGTGCAGCGCCGTTGCTGAACCGGCCTGTAACAATCCTTTACGACCCGTAATCGTTTGAATTACGTTACCCGCGGCTTCGGCACCTACGGCGTCAATGCAGACATCCGCGCCCATCCAGTCTGTTGCTTTCTTGAGAAACAGGACAGGATCGTCCATCTCCTTAAAGTTGTAGACTTCACAGTTGGCGTAGTTTTTTACGAACTCCAATCGATACTCAACATGGTCGATCACGATAACGCGTCCGGCCCCGAACAGCCAGGAACACTTGGCCGCCATGATACCTACGGGCCCCGCGCCAAAAACAACGACCGTGTCGCCGGGCTGGATGCCTCCCATTTCGGCAGCTTGGTACCCTGTTGGAACCACGTCGGTTAACAAAACGGCGTCGTCCGGGTCCATCCCCGGTGGAATAACCGTAGGACTCACATCGGCATAGGGGACGCGGACGTATTCTGCCTGTCCACCATCATAACCACCGGCTGTGTGCGAGTAGCCAAAAATACCCCCAACGGCCGTAGCCTCTGGATTGGATTCGTGGCAGTTTCCAAATAGTCCCTGCTGGCAGAATGCACACTTGCCGCAGGCGATGTTGAACGGCACAAGAACCGTATCGCCTACTTTTAACTTCTGTACATCGGGGCCGATCTCCTCAACGACCCCAATAAACTCATGACCAAACGTTGAGCCCACCCGCGTGTCGGGCACATTACCATTGTACAAATGCAGATCTGAGCCGCAGATGCAAGAGCGCGTGACTCGGACAATAGCATCTTGTGGGTGCTTAATTTCGGGGTAGGGTTTGTGATCGATACGGACCCGCTGGGGACCCCGGTAATTCATCGCCAACATAGACAGGATGGTTAGAGTTAATAGTTCGACTACCATTAACGAACGGCTCAAATCTGTTTGTGGCTGACGATGCTGTGCTTTATGAGAATGCGGGGATAGAAGGGAAGCTCCTGCCGGTTAAATGAGCAAACAGACTACTTGTTGGCGAAACGTTCGTGGGAAAAGCCTACCTGAAATTGTCTACCATTCCGCCATAGCAAAACTTTATCTGATTAATAGGGTAATCCTGATGGAATTTTACGTACCTTTGCGCCCACGTTTTACGCGGGGGATGCGTCTCCCATCAAAACCAAACAAGCACAAATGGCTGTCAAAATCCGTTTATCGCGTCGTGGACGCAAAAAAATGGCTATCTACGACATCGTCGTAGCCCAATCGACTTCTCCTCGTGATGGTCGTTTCATTGAAAAAATCGGTTCGTACAACCCAAATACCGACCCGTCGACGGTTGTTCTGAAATCGGATCGCGCCGTACACTGGCTGATGGTAGGTGCACAACCAACCGATACCGCTCGTTCGGTACTGTCGCACGAAGGTATCATGTACCGCAAACACCTGCAGGTTGGCGTTAACAAAGGCGCTATCACGCAGGATCAGGCTGATGAGAAATTCAACACCTGGAAAGACGACAAAGAAAATCGGAAGGCTGACGCAGCGACGACCAAAACGCAAAGCAAAGAGCAGGCTCGTGCCGCTCGTCTGGAAGCTGAGCGTAAAGTAAACGAAACGCGCGCTGAAGCAATTGCGAAGAAAAACAAAGTTGAAGAGCCAGAAGCTCCCGTAGCTGAAGAAGCTCCTGCGGCTGAGGCAGCAGAAGCTCCAGAAGCAGCTGCTCCGGAAGAAACTCCCGCAGCGGAATAGTTTTTCGACAAATCGTGTTACAAAAGAGCCTGTTCTTGCTGAACAGGCTCTTTTTATACCCAAGCATACTGTGACTAAAGACGACTGTTATCAGGTAGGCCACATCACCAAGACGCACGGCGTTAGTGGTGAACTCGTGCTATTTCTGGATGTTGACGACGCCAGCGAATATGCGGATCTGGATTCGGTACTGCTGGAAGTGAAGGGCGAGCTGGTGCCGTACTTCATTGAATCCATCGCTATTGTGAAAGGCAGCCGCGCCATCATTGCCTTTGAAGATATTGACACCATTGAGCAGGCCGAACGGCTCATCAATTGCGGGGCCTTTCTGCCGCTGGACAACCTGGAGCCCATCACCGACGAAACCCGTTTCTACTTCCACGAAATTGTGGGGTATCAGGTGGTCGACGTTACCGAAGGCGAACTGGGTACTGTGCTGGGCGTTTATGCGATGAACGCGCAGGATCTGATCGCTATGGATTATCAGGGCAAAGAGGTTCTGATTCCGATTAACAGCGAGATTGTCCGGACGGTAGACCGGGCGAATAAAAAACTTAACGTTGCCCTGCCCGAAGGCTTGCTGGCTATCTACATGGAAGAGGATAGCAAGGACAAGCCCGAGGTAGATGGTGATCTGGACGAGACGGATGAGGATTGATATCATTACCTGCCTGCCCCGGCTGCTGGACAGCTTTTTTGCGCATTCCATTCTGCAACGGGCGCAGCAGGGCGGTTACGTAGAGGTTGTGGTGCATGACCTGCGCGACTATACGGCCGATAAACACCGGCGGGTGGACGACTATGCCTTTGGCGGGGGCGCGGGTATGGTGATGCAGATTGAGCCGATTGCCAACTGCATCCGGTCGCTTCAGGCCGAGCGGACCTACGACGAAATTATTTACATGACGCCCGACGGTGCGCGGCTGAATCAGCAGACAACCAACGCGCTGTCGCTGAAACAGAATTTGATTATCCTCTGCGGCCATTACAAAGGCGTGGACGAGCGTGCCCGAGAGCTGTTCGTAACGAAAGAAATAAGCATCGGCGATTACGTCTTGTCGGGGGGAGAATTAGCTGCCTGTGTACTGTCCGACGCGATTATTCGCTTGCTTCCCGGTGTTCTGAATGACGAAACGTCAGCTCTGACCGATTCCTTTCAGGATAACTTACTCGCCCCACCGGTCTACACCCGTCCGGCCGAATTTGAAGGGCATCGGGTACCGGACATTCTGCTGTCGGGCCACGAAGCCAAAATTGACGAGTGGCGCCACGAGCAGGCTCTTGCCCGTACCCGCACCCGACGGCCTGATTTGCTGGAGCCGTAATCGAATTTACTTTAGTGGGAATCGAAATTGTATTAAACGCCGTTATATCTTTGTTATAACGGCGTTTAATGTGGTAGATCTATGATACAGACAATTCGTAAGATCGGGAATTCGCAGGGCATCTTATTACCCAAAAATTTATTGCAGCAGGCTGGTATCGAAGAATCTGTTGACGTAGCACTTACCGATGAAGGGGTCTTGCTGAAGCCGCTCAAAAAACATCCTCGTGATGGTTGGGATAACGCGTTTAAAGCCGCCGAGGAAGCTGGCGATGAACCAGATAACGATCTGTTCGATGGTGCGGGCAATAAGTTCGACCAGGAGGAATGGACGTGGTAATCCATCGCTTTGACATCTGGCTGGTCTCATTGGACCCGACCAAGGGTAGTGAGATTGCCAAGACGCGTCCTTGTTTAGTCGTATCTCCTGACGAAGTTAATCGGCGGCTGAATACAGTTCTCATTGCCCCGATGACCAGTACCCGTAAGCTCTACCCAACACGAATCAATACGCACTTTGCCGGTCAGGACGGGCAGATCGCGCTGGATCAACTTCGATCCGTAGACAAAACCCGTCTGGTAAAGCGATTGGGTAGTTTAGATGATTCAGTTTGCCAAGAAGTTTGTCAGACACTGGTGGCGCTGTTTGTCTATTGAACCTGCAAGCCTTAAGCAGAAAGACGTAAGATACAGGAGACCTCTCCCAATGTCTTACGTCTTTCTGCTTTTATCAGACATTCTGAAAAAATAGTAGGCAATCTATTCAAGCATTCGTACGGCCAGTACGTGTTTGCAGAGCCCCCGTTTCCCCTGGTGGTTGGTGAACCAGTCGCAGGTACAACGGGCGCGGTCATTCTCGATAACGACTTTGTGAAAGAGGCCGCTGCTGCCCTGAACCGTCGCTTCAAGATACCCCGATTTACGAACGTTAATCGTAATATCATTGTCGGCAACGAGCTTGCGGGCGTTTTTTAGTCGCGGATTCAGGCTCAGGATACGCTGTGTTTTGAACGGCAGTCGACGGTAGAAATGCTGATTATTAACCAGGTCGAAGCCCAGCAGACCAATACTCGAAAGGTTAGCGACCAGCGTGTCCATATCGCCGAAGGAGACGTCGTTTTCCAGAGCCAGCATACTTGGGTTGAATGCTTCGTTGGCCTTCAGGAGGCTGTTGACGCCTACGATCAGCTCCAGAGGCAGGCCGTTGATCAGGTGTTCGAGCGCCTTGCCTTCTCCCGAAAATCCCCGGTACGCATCCGCCGAGAATGCAAACACCATCTGGAGCGAGCCGAGGTGGAGAACAAAGCCAGCCGCCTGTTCATCCTGGCTCTGGTAAATGGTCAGACTGTGGATGAATGGGAGCAGTCCTTCGAGTAAACGTAGCCGGTGGGCACCGCCAATCCGGACTGTTTTTCCCTGTTGCAAGGGTGAAAAGAGATATTTTCCGGCTCGCTGAACGATGAACAAATCGGCCTTGACGGTGCTCTTCGGCAGGCTCTGAAACAACTGGATAGATTGCGCCTTGGTCAGCGTGAACACCGGCTGCATCTCCGCCAGATAGAACTGCACGCTGGTCAGCCCTTTGATCCACCGGTTCGGTAAGGTGACCTTGCGTTCAACGACTTTAGCGGTTGCGCTAATAACGGTAACCGATCGCTGCCCGACAGACAAGACCATCGTCTCTGTTTGGGTGATGCTGTTGAGGGCGTTAAGCATGGGTTCGTTAAAGTCAACGTTTGTAGTGCCGCTCGCTAGGAATTCACCATCCAGACCTTCTGGTAGAATATCCAGCCGGGCGTATACACCGTTGCATGACGAAAAACCTTCAAAACGGACCTGTCCGGACCCTGCTGTTACAATAGGGTCGCGTAACGCCATTAACTCCTGACTGGTCAGGGCAAAACGCGACCGAACGGTTTTGGCGATTGTCATCAGGCACCGGGAGATTAGATAAGGCTCGCGTAGTCGTCCCCAAAAGAAACAGGGAATGTTATTGACCTCATCAAGTTCGGTCTGGTGCGACAACAGCAGCGTATTTCCCTGCTCACTGTCGGTAAAGGTTGAGGCCGAGGTATAAGTGTAATCGCTGTCAGTTAATGGTTGCATGTGGAAAAGGTTTATTGGAAACGCCCGATTGGTATGAGAGGCATTGACAGGTCTTGCAGTTGATTCTTTAGAAAATTAACCGAGCGCTAAAATGCTGGTACAAAGTGCCTTCACGGAATTGTTTTGCTGCCAGCTATGTAAAACCACTATCGTTGCTTCGGCTGGGGACTCGTTCAGTTTTACCAGCAGATCAAAATAGATTTCCAGTAGCTTCCTGGTGTTCTTTGGCGGAGTCGACAGAGCTGTCAGTGATGAGAACAAGGCGTCGGTGATCAAAAGCAGGGCTTTATTGTGAAGCGGACTAACATCTCTAACCAGGTTCAGGCCGTCAATCAGCCGCTGTAGGGGCGCATACGTATTGGCGAGCAGGTAGCCTAATTGATGGCCAAGCTGAACGACATCAAGCGTCTGTTCGCTAACATGGTGAATAAGTACTTCGGCTGCCAGGGTACCCTGTTCCCGCTTCTTCGCCAGTAAGCCACAGGCCAGCGTCAGTAGCGATAGGTGGCGAAACTGAAAACCCGGTTGCAGCATAAGCTGTAAGGTCGGCGTTACAGACACACCTAGATCAGCACTAGTACAGCTATGTTTAGCAATGAGTGTGAACAAAGATTCTGGCCGCTGAGGTATCAGACTATAACAATACGCTGTGTCGACTGGCGACAGGTTTGCAAAATTCCAGTTAAGGTTATTTCCTGAGAGGTCATTGCTATATAGAAGAACAGGCAATAAACGCTGCTGAGCCGGAAACGATACCGTTAATTGCTGGTAAGGAGCTCCGTACTCTGGCCGGCCGGTGAAATAGTTTTCCCACGAAGCCCGCTCCGTCCTGATGGCATAGGTGGGCACAAACGGTTGTGCTACGTTCGGAGTGTTGGCAAACGATACGTCCATAAGGGTTGGAAAGTCAGCATCCGGGTAGAATGTGCGGGCTGCCACCGCCCAAACCGCCTGCTGTTCAGCAATAGAGTTGTCGGATTTGAAAACCGACAGCAGACTACTGACTGTGCTTTGCCGGGGTAGCACTAAATCGTCTGACACGCCGAGACAAAACGCCATCAGGGGTTTCAGATTTCCCGACAGCTGATCACAAAGCAGGACGGCTTCGGCGGTATTTTCACGGGGCATTCGGGCAATGGCAATGGCTAAATCGAGCTGGTTGATGGGTTCATTCTGTTGCTGATAGGCCACCAGCCGTGCCAGCAACGTAGTCGGCGAAATCCAGTGGGGAGCGTGTGTCGGCATGCTCAACAGCGGTAACGTAGCGTTACTCGTTCGCTTTTGATGGAGGTGCATCATTCGTCGGCCAATTACCGATACGAAGTCCCGTTTATTATCTGTTATTACCTGGTTTAAGGCGCTCTGTATAACAGTATCGTCCTGGGTGCCAGATAGCCAATAATTCAGGTAGAAACCAAGACACCGTTTGGTTATGCCCGACGCGAAATAGCTGTTGTCCAGTTTTTTCTGATAGACGGCCAGCTGATCCCGAAAATCAGCCGGTATATCAGTGGGGGGCAGCACGAGTGTGTTCATAAGGATTTCCATATCTAGTGGCTTGTCAGAGCCAAAGAACTTACCGATTAGAAACAGGAAATCATTCCAGGTGGCAGGTAAGGCTACTTCCTGGCCGGGGATAAGCCGCTGTTCCCGTTTGGACGACGGGGCATACGTATAGTCAACAGGCTGGTTTACGTCGTCGGGCTGCACAGTGATGATTTTCAGGAACGGTCGAAGCGTTTCCGCAACCTGACCCAGTATCTGATCGGAATACGACTGAAGCTGGTATTGCAGGTCTTCATCGGTTGGGTCACCATATTTTGCTAATAAGGTCGCTGCTTTGGTTTGCAGCGAGAGATCGTTCAGGGCAAACACATCGGCCAGCAGGAAGGATATTTTCGGTCGGTAATCAGGTTGTGTTTTCAGGAACCGCTCGAAAATGGTCAACAGCGTTTTGAGTCCTGTTTTGCAGTCCGACCGCATCATCACTGACGGAGTCCAGTCGAGCAATTGGTTAACGCAAAAATCAGGCGCGGTGTAGACGGCTTTCAATAGACTAATGGCCCAGTTCACTACGTGTGGATGCTGCGCGGCCAGCAAGGGCAAAATACTTGTCTGTAAGGCAAGCAATTCAGCAGCGGTAGGGGCCGCTGCTTCGACCTGCTTCCGATAGAACAGGCGTAAACTTGTGTTCAAGTCTTTTGTCTGCACGCTCAGACACTTCTCGAAAAACCACAGGCGGTCAAGTTTTCCTTCTGAGAGGAGCCGGGAGAAGAGTTGGGACCAGACCGAAACAGATTCAGTATTGCCTGAAGGGCTGTTTGGCATATACGTGCTGGCATCTGTAGAAACCGGGTAATCGAATAAACTGGGTATCTCCCGATTCAGAACGACAGGGTCTGACGCGAGAAAGTTCTGTTGATCCGTGATGTTGCTATACGTGCGTGTCCGGTGATCGTATGTCGTTATGCTTACGACTGAAGCGGCAAATAATTCGGGCTGGTACGTAATCAGGTTTTCGTTTTCTAGCTCTCGTAACTGCCGATAGTCGAGGATATGCCAGCGATTTTTCTGATTGTCGGTAGTCAGGAATTCCGTTAGCCATTGAGGACGCGCCCATAATAAAATGGGCCGTGTATAGATAGACCATTCTTCGCCAGCTAGCAACCAATAGAGGTCAAAGCCTTTGATATCCGAGAAAGGCAAAACTGCCAGAGCAGACAGGCTGACAATTGTTTTCTGGCCGTTAGTGCCCCGGGTTCCCCACCGGGTGCTACCATGCTCGGTAACCGTATCGCACCAGTATTTTTTGGCTTCCTTGACTTTCTTTCTCAGTGCTGGATAATGCAATTTGTCGACGCTTTGCAGGAATGGCAAAAGCTGGTATGTCTGTGTGTCCCGGATGATCTGATCGTACCGGTCCAGAATAGCTTTCTGCTGTTCCAGACTGCTTGTACTTGTGCTGTTGCTTCTGGATGGTTCTGACGTGGCAGGAGCGGCCACGTCAGAACCTGATTCAATGTATCCCTTTCTTGTTTTCTCCCGAATCAGCTTATCGACAGCCTGTTGGCATTGTTCGGTCGAGTCGAATGCTTTAGTCAGGCTTTGGCCTGCCGTGTCAAGTTTGCCATACGTAATGAGAACACGGGTAGCTTCGATATCAAGCTGCCAGAACTTACTGGACGAGTCATTAATACAGGTAAAATAGCGTGTCATAGAGACGAATGAGGGGTGCGAAATAAGGTCACAGCCTGCAGCAGAAACCTGTCAGATATAGAGAGTAATATATGAAATTTTACTCACTATTTCGTCCCTTTTACTCATCTTCTTCCCTCTCATTTGTCCCTCTCTGCGACGACGGACTTATCATTCCCCTTTACAATTTCATAACACGGCGTAAAACTCCGTTAATATGCTTCGGCGTAGTTTTGCGGCATACTTAGAGCCACTTCCAGGGCAAGCCATGTGACGAGTTTAGTACAGTAAATACGCTTCCCAGAGTGAGGATTGTTACATCCTCCATGCTGTAAATCGATACAGATCGTATTGCCAATCGTACCACGAAAACCGTGGTAGCAGACCTCTTTTTGCCAAAAAATCCAACTAGTCAATACCATGAAACAAGGTGTATTCTTAAGAACTACCGTCTGGCAGACCGTCGTAGGCGTTGGGCTGTTGCCCTGCGTACTGGCGGGCCCGCTGGCTGGGACTGGTTATGCCCGACCAATTCCGCGGACCGTCACATTACGTTTGGCTAATCCGAAGGAAGTGACGGTACGAGGAACCGTACTGGCGTCGGATAACAAAGAAACGCTGCCCGGCGTGAGCGTGATTGTGAAAGGCACGCAGCGGGGGACCAACACCGACGCCCGTGGGCAGTTTGAGCTGACAGTGCCGGGTCCGGAAACAGTACTGGTATTTAGCTTCGTGGGTTACCTGCCTCAGGAAGTAACGGTGGGCAACCGGACCCAGTTTGACGTCGTGCTCCAGGCCGACAACAAATCGCTGGATGAGGTTGTCGTGGTCGGGTACGGCACGCAGAAGAAAGAAAACCTGACCGGATCGGTCGATCAGATCAGCAGCGAGGTGCTGCAGAACCGTTCGCTGACGAACCTGTCGCAGGGCCTGCAGGGCGTTATTCCTAACCTGAACATCATTCCGGGTGACGGAAAACCAACGCAGTCGCCGAGCTACAACATCCGGGGGACAACCTCGATCGGGCAGGGCGGTAGTGCACTTGTCCTGATTGACAACGTAGAAGGTGATCCCAGTCGTTTGAATCCGAATGACATTGCCAGCATTTCGGTGCTGAAAGATGCGGCTTCGGCGGCTATCTACGGGGCGCGGGCTGCGTTCGGGGTGGTGCTGATTACGACAAAAAACCCGACGAAAGAGAAAACAAGTCTGACCTATTCGCTGAATCATTCGATCAAGAGCCCAACGACTGTGCCGGACTTCGTGACCGATGGCTACACGTTTGCGAAGATGTTCAACGAGGGCTGGTCGGCCTGGAACGATTACTCGCAGACGCCCCAGAACGTTAACAAAACAGTTAAGTTTTCGCCTGCCTACCTGACGGAGTTCGAGCGTCGTGCCAACGACCCAAGCCTGCCAAAAACGGAGGTGAACGCAGCCGGTGAGTACGTGTATTACGAAAATACGGACTGGTACCGGGAGCTGTACAAAAAGAGCCTGAGCGCTACCGAACATAACCTGACGTTCACGGGCAGCAGCGGCAAGGCTGATTTCTACGTAACAGGGCGCTACTTCGGGCAGGATGGTTTATTTCGCTATAATTCAGATGATTACCGGTTGCTGAACCTGCGGGCTAAAGGGTCGATCCAGGTATTTCCCTGGTTACGGATCACCAATAACGCTGATTTCTCGTCCATGAAGTACCACAACCCACTGAACGTGGGTGAGGGTGGTAGTATCTGGCGGAACATTGCCGACGAAGGCCACACGATGGCACCGATGTTTAACCCGGACGGTACGCTGACCTACTCGGCGGCTTACACGGTAGGTGACTTCTGGTACGGCAAAAACGGCATCGATATGGATCGCCGGGTGTTCCGGAATACGGTAAGTGTGGCTACGCAGTTCTTCAACGACAAACTGCGCATCAAAGGTGATTTTACGTTCCAGACGACCGACAACGACGAATTGCAAACCCGCGTACCGGTGCCTTACAGCCGCCGGCCGGGCGTGATCGAATACGTGGGTACGAACACGAACGACATCCAGAACAACTCCCGCAACACGCAGTACATGGCCACCAACCTCTACGGTGAGTACGAGCCCCGGTTCAGCCAGAACCACTACGTTAAACTGCTGGCCGGTCTGAACTTCGAGCAGTCGAACTTTAACCGCCTGCAGGTGCTGCGGAACGGGCTGATCTACGAAGACGCGAGCAACATCAACCTGGCACTGGGTCAGTCCGTTAGTACGCTGGGCGAACAGGAGAAATGGGCGGTTCTGGGTACGTTCTACCGATTGAACTACTCGTTCAAAGACCGCTATCTGCTGGAATTCAACGGTCGGTACGATGGGTCGTCGAAGTTTCCGGCCAACCAGCGGTTTGCCTTCTTTCCGTCGGTATCGGCGGGCTGGCGTCTGTCGGGCGAACCGTTCTGGCACGTATCGGATAAACTGATTACCGACCTGAAATTCCGGGCGTCGTACGGCTCACTGGGGAACGGAAGCATTGCATCGTATTCATTTCAGGAACGGTTTGGTATTACGCAATCTGGGCGGGTGCTTAACGGCGTTCGGCCGCAGCAAACGACCCAGCCGAACGTACTGCCCGATGGTCTGACCTGGGAAACCTCGACCACCCAGAACATCGGTCTGGATCTGGGCATGCTGTCGAACCGTCTGACGTTCACGGGGGATGCCTACGTCCGCCGGACGACCGACATGTTTACGGTAGGAATGACCCAGCCAGCTATTTTTGGTACGTCAGTACCGAAAGGCAACTACGCCGATCTGCGCACGACGGGCTGGGAAGCGACAATCGCCTGGCAGGACCGGTTCAACGTAGCGTCGAAGCCATTCAACTACAACGTTCGCTTTACGGTAGGGGACTATCAGGCCAAAATCACGCGCTACAACAACCCTACCCGTCTGCTGACAGACTATTACGCTGGCCAGACGGTGGGCGAAATCTGGGGCTACACGACCGACGGTTTCTTCCGGTCGGTTGACGAGATCAACAGTTCGGCCAAGCAAACGCTGATCAAAGCGTCGACCAGCGGTCAGCTGCTGCCCGGTGATATCAAATTCCGCGACGTAAACGGCGATGGCGTCATCAATAACGGCGACAATACGGTAGGCAACCCCGGCGACCGCAGGGTGATCGGTAACTCAACTCCGCGCTATACGTACAGCGCCGTGCTGGGTGCTGATTGGAACAACTTCTTCTTCTCGACCATCTTCCAGGGTATCGGCAAGCAGGACTGGTGGCCTGGTCAGGAAGCGGCCAATTTCTGGGGGCAGTACAACCGGCCATATAACAAAATCCCGACCTGGCAACTGGGTAATATCTGGTCGGAAAGCAACCCGGATGCCTACCTGCCCCGTTACCGTGGCTATACTGCGCAGAACGGTTCAGGAGAACTGGCCCAGGCGCAGACCAAATACCTGCAGAACGTAGCGTATGTGCGGCTGAAAAACATTCAGATTGGCTACAACCTGCCGTCAAAACTGGTTGGTCGTGCCGGTATGAGCACGGCGCGGGTCTTCTTCTCGGGTGAAAACTTGTGGTCGTGGTCGCCTTTCTACCGGATTACGCGTGATATCGATATCGAAAACATCGGCCGTTCTGACCAGACCGTAACGGATGGTAACAGCGGTAACGGGTATAACTACCCCATCCTGAAAAGCTTTACGATGGGTCTCTCGGCTACATTCTAAATTTTATCAGCCTGTCATGAGCAGTTCAGGTACTGGCTGCTCATGACAGGCCCGATCTTCTGATCAATTCCAAACGCATAGGTATTATGAAAGTATATAAAGGATGGCTCATCCTGCTGGGTGGATTAACGCTGGCAGGCTGTAACGAACTGGATCAGGTTCCGGAAGCCACCGCCACCAAAACGGCGGTATTCAGCAGTGAACGCGGTCTGGAGTTGTACGCCAACTCGTTCTACAACATTCTGCCCACGGCGGGCGATATTATCCGCTCGGATGAAATGGCGGACTACGGTGCTCGGACCCAGGTGCCTGATTTCCTGCGGGAAGGGGCTTACAGTTCGCGGCAGAGTTCGGGCTGGACCTGGACCAACCTGAGGAATATCAACTACTTCCTGGAGAATAACAACAACCCGGCTGTGTCGGCCGATGTTCGGCGGCACTACACGGCATTGGCGCGGTTCTTCCGGGCGTGGTTCTACTTCGATAAGGTAAAACGCTTTGGCGATGTGCCCTGGATCAACCGGACGCTGCCCGTTAACGACGAAGCGCTCTATGCCGCCCGCGATCCCCGGGCGGTGGTGATGGATTCGGTGCTGGCCGATCTGAACTTTGCCTGTGCGAACATCCGCACGACCAGCGATAACTCTCGGTCATTGATTACGAAAGCGGTAGCCTACGGATTGAAGTCGCGGGTGTGTCTGTTCGAAGGGACATTCCGGAAATATAATACGTCCTACCAGCAGGCTGGGACGGCTAACCAGTGGCTGACCGAAGCCGTCAGTGCATCCGACTGGGTGATGAAAAACGGCGGTTTCAGCCTGAATCAGTCACAGGGAACGGATCTGTCGTACCGGCAACTGTTCATCAGCAAAACGCCCGTTACGTCGGAGGTCATGCTGTCGGCGGTGGCCGATGCGAACCTGAGTGTGTTTAACGACGCCAACTGGTGGTGGACCAGCGCGACCTACGGCGCCCGCCTGAGCCTGATCCGAACGTTTGTTAATACGTACCTGAACATCGACGGAACGCCCTTTACGTCAACGGCTGGCTACCAGACGAAACCGTTTGTGGAAGAAGTGAAAAACCGCGATAAGCGCCTGCAACAGACCATTCGGATGGGTAATCATCAGCGTACCAACGCCGGTGCTGTGGAAGCGGCCCCTCCGGTTTTCTCATACACCTACACCGGCTACCAGCCGATCAAATGGGCGCTGGACGACGTGTATTACGACGGTGGTACCCGGAACGATAATTCGATTTCGACCATGCGCTATGCCGAAATCCTGCTGAACTACGCCGAAGCCAAAGCTGAACTCGGTACGCTGACCGACGCCGACTGGGCCAATACGGTTGGCGCGCTGCGCAAACGGGCGGGTATTACGAGCGGGCTAACGAACCGCCCAACCACAGTCGATACGTACCTGCAAACTAACTACTTCCCCGGCATTGCCGATCCGTCGCTGCTGGAAATTCGCCGGGAGCGGGGGATCGAGCTGGTGTTTGAGGGGTTCCGGTTTTATGATCTGGTCCGCTGGCACCGGGGCGACCTGCTGATGATGCCCTGGAACGGGTTCTACGTACCCGCTATCGACCAGCCAATGGATCTGAATGGTGACGGTAAAAACGACGTGTATTTCTACAAGGACAAACCCGTTACCCCCTCGCTGGCCGGGGTGACCTACATCAACGTGGCCCCAACGGTGAACGGTGTCGTGAACCCGCAGCGCCTGAAAAATGATACGTCCGGCGAGCTGACCTGGCTCACGAACGTGCCGCGCATCTGGACCGACAAAAATTACCTCTATCCAATTCCAGAAACCGACCGGCAGGCGAACCCAAACCTGGGTCAGAATCCGGGCTGGTAGCGGATTTAGAGGAAAGAAGAACGGTAAAGAGACGAGAGAAGAAAGACAAAGGGACGAAAGACGTAAGACAAGAGAAAAATAGGGTAGATGAATTCTGTTTCCTCTTTCTTCTTTTGTCATACGTCTCTTGTCTATTCTCTCTCGTCTTAGAGTCGTATGATCAACATTACGTACGTTTGTAGCATGAAAAAATTAGTTGCCTTATTCCTATTGGGTAGTACCCTGCTGGTGCATTCGGCACTGGCGCAGAAGAACGCCCCCATTCAAATTGCGTCGTACAACCTACGCTTCAATAACCCAAGTGATGGACCCAACGCCTGGCCTAACCGGAAAGAGATGGTAAAAAAGCTTATCCAATATCACGGCTTTGAGATCTTCGGCACGCAGGAAGCCCTGCGTGGTCAGCTGAACGACATTGCCGAACTGAAGGAGTTTGCCTTTCTGGGCAAAGGCCGCGACGACGGTAAAGAAGGAGGGGAACATTCGGCAATTTTCTACAAAAAAGACCGGTTTGAGGTACTGCAATCCGGCGATTTCTGGCTGAGCGAAACCCCGGATAAACCGGGTAAGGGCTGGGACGTTACCTGCTGCAACCGCATCTGCTCGTGGGCTAAATTCCGGGATAAGACGACCAAAAAAGAGTTTTTCTTTTTCAGTGCCCACTTCGATCACCAGGCCGTTGTCGCCCGTCGCGAGTCGGGAAAACTGATGGTGCAGAAGATCAAGGAGATCGCAAAAAACGAGCCGGTTATCTTCGTGGGCGACCTGAACTCGACGCCCGAGACGGAGCAGGTAAAAACAATTCAGACACTGCTAAGTGATTCGTACGCGATAACTACCATGAAGCCCTACGGCCCGGTTGGTACGTTCTCGGCGTTTAAGATGGATGCGCCTATGGATAATCGGATTGATTACGTGTTTGTCAGCAAGCGATTTAAAGTTAACAAATACGGTGTTCTGACCGATCAGGAAGACCACCGCTTCCCGTCTGACCACTTCCCGGTGGTTGTCGAAGCGGTGCTTGAGTAGCAGATAATAAATTCATGAATCAGGGGCAATCGGGCAAAAGCGTCGGTTGCCCCTGATTGCGTTTGTTGCCCTGTTTGAGAGGCTAGGAAGGCAGTAGATAGCCAGACAACCGGGTCTTTGCTTACCTTTGACCGGCCAACCTGAACCACCATGATCCGAACGTTTCTCTTCAGTCAATTTCTGCTTTTACTCAGCCTGTCGACGGTCCTGAGCGCCCCGGCTCCGCCGGACGATACGCATATTGTTATCGAAACCCGGCAGACGGCGCTGGTGATCCGAGTCAATAAAGACAAAGATCCGGTCATTGTCCATCTTGGTACGAAGCTGAGCCACCCGGAGGAATACGCCCGGATTTCGAGCAACGGCAAGCGGGGCGAAGATTATACTGCAATCTATAATTCGGCCTATACGCCCGCCGGAGGGCGCAACCTACTAGAACCCGCCATTCAGGTAACCCACGCCGACGGTAACCCCTCGCTGGACCTGCGTTACGTCCGGCACGAAAGCAAACCCGCCGGGGACGGGGCTACGCTGACGACGATCTATCTGAAAGATCCGCAATACGCGTTCGAGGTCGCGCTCCACTACAAAACTTACCCGGACGAGGACGTAATCGAGCAGTGGTCAACGATTAAGCATACCGAAAAAAAGGCTGTTACGTTGCATAAGTACGCATCAGCCAACCTGTATATCCCCGCTGACACCTATTACCTGACCCACTTTCACGGCGATTGGGCGCGTGAGATGAACCCCCGTGAAGAAGCCCTGACCGAAGGTGTAAAAGTGCTGGACACCAAGCTGGGCACGCGGGCTGATCTGTTTCAACCACCGTCCTTCCTGCTGGCGCTGGACAAACCGGCGCAGGAAAATGAGGGGGATGTTCTGGCCGGTACGCTGGCCTGGTCGGGCAACTATCAGATTGCGTTCGAGGTGGACCCGTTGCATAACCTGCGCTTCATGGCGGGGATCAATCCGTACGCATCGGCCTACTCGTTGGCACCGGGCAAAGAATTCACCACCCCCGCTTTTCTGTTTACATACTCCACGACCGGCAAAGGAGGGGCCAGCCGGAGTCTACACCGCTGGGCCCGCAAGCACCGCATTCCGCAGGGGGATGGCAATCGCCTGACGCTGCTCAACAACTGGGAAGCGACGTATTTCGATTTCAACGAGGAAAAAATAACCGCGCTCTTTAAAGACGGCAAAAAGCTGGGTGTCGACCTGTTCCTGCTGGATGATGGCTGGTTCGGCAACAAATACCCCCGAAACAACGACCATACGTCGCTGGGTGACTGGCAGGAGAACAAAACGAAGCTGCCCCACGGCCTGGGCTACCTGGTCAGCGAAGCCGAGAAAACGGGTATTAAGTTCGGTATCTGGCTGGAGCCCGAAATGGTGAGCCCCAAGAGCGAACTCTATGAAAAACATCCCGACTGGGTGCTGAAACTGCCCAACCGGGAAGAATACTATTTCCGGAACCAACTGGTATTGGACCTCTCGAATCCGAAAGTACAGGACTTCGTGTTCGGCGTTGTCGACAACGTAATGACGAAGAACCCGTCGCTGGCATACATTAAATGGGACTGTAACGCGGTAATTTACAACGCTTTTTCCGCTACTAACCCCAATCCGTCGCACCTTTACGTCGACTACGTTCATGGGTTATATAAGGTGATGGAACGCGTACATACCAAGTATCCGAAACTGCCGCTGATGCTCTGCTCCGGTGGTGGAGGTCGGGTGGATTACGGATCGTTACGTTATTTCACCGAGTTCTGGCCCAGCGATAATACCGATGGCCTGGAGCGCATTTTCATCCAATGGAATTACTCGTATTTCTTCCCGGCCATTGCGACCTGCAACCACATAACCGACTGGGGGAAACAACCCATCAAGTTCCGCACCGACGTAGCGATGATGGGGAAAATGGGGTATGACATCGTCGTAAGCAAACTCGACGAGAAAGAACTGCAGTTCAGTCAGGAGGCTTTGAAAACGTACGATCGGCTCAAACCCGTTATCTGGCAGGGCGATCAGTATCGACTGGCGTCGCCCTACGAGGGTGACGTAGCGTCGTTGATGTACGTTAATGGCAGTAAAGACAAGGCCGTCTGGTTTTCGTACCTGGTCAGCAACCGTTACAACGCGGGCAGCAAAGGAAATATCCGGCTGGCGGGGCTGGACCCGGCCAAAACGTACTCGGTCCAGGAGCTGAACGTTTATCCGGGTACCAAGTCGTCAATCAACAACGCCACGACGACCTACTCAGGCAATTACCTGATGACCGTTGGTTTTAATCCGAATGTCGATGCCCGGCGGGCCAGCGTGGTGCTGGAGGTGACGGAGGCAAACTAGTTTACTTCCGGGAGCGGTAATCGTCCAGGATGCCCTGCGCCAGCCAGTTGGCCAGGGCCTGCCGGTTGTCGGCGATTAGAAAGCGTTTCTGATCTTGGGCGCTCTGAATGTTTCCCAACTCGATGAAAACCGTTGGTGGGTGGCTGTTTCGAACGACGTATAGACTCCCCCGTGGTGTTACGTTGCCGGAGTAAGGGCGGTCGGGCTGGTGTCGTCGGTAATTGGCCGTGAAGCGCTTGTGAATATGATAGGCCAGCCGTTTCCCGGCCGCGTTCTGCTCGTGGTGATAGAAAAAAACGTCGATGTTCTGCCCTTTACTGCGGCTGTCGACGTGAATAGTAATGAAGCGCTGGTAAGCTCCTTTATGCTTGGCGTGAAGCCGATTAACAGCCGTTGTGGTCTGACTAAGCCGGGCTACGTGGTTCAACGGAATACGCTGGTTGGGATAAGCTACCTCGTCGTGATCCAGTTTCAGGACAGCTTCGTTCCGGATGCCATCGTTGGGATCTTTAATGATCATGTAGACCGTAGCGCCCAGCTGTTTGAGGTACTCTGACAGACGGATCGTTACGTCATACGCGTACTCATCTTCGGGCAGGAGGTACTTGCCGTATCTGCCCAGCGCACCCGGATCGGGTCCGCCATGGCCAGAGGCCAGGTAATAGACCGTGCCGCTCAGGGGTTTTCGGGGGTTTTTGGGCGCGGCTGCTACAACGGCTGTCCGTTTACGAACCGTTTTCGTCGTTGATACGGTATTCTTTTTCGCCGGACGTTTGACGACTTTCGTCTTTTTCTGCTTTGCCTGTTTTCGTTTGTCTCCCTGCCTGGGAGGGGCGGTTGGAATTCGGCTGATTCCCGGCTTATGGCCGCTAGACACGAGCAATGAAACAACAGAAGTGGGTGAGGGGCTGGCACTGGCGAAAGCGTGAATAGCTACCCCAAAAAGCGCGAGAAAAAGCGTCTGCAAATGGCTGAAAACTTAGTGAACTGTGGTCTGTCCTGAACAGTGGGACTGGTAATCAATACCGATACCAGCCGCAAAATCGGAGAGTCTGGCCCCGAAAGACAGGACAAAAGTAGGGGCAAGCCAAAGGGAGACCAAACCCGCACGTGATTGCGAACCGGTCTTTTAGCCAACGGCCCTGCCATTGCCTACATATTCCGGCAATGGCAGGGTCGTTGGTGTTAGCAAACGTATGACTGAATTCATGTAAAAATCTGCCCTGGCGAGTAGTGCCAGACTCAAACTTTCCACTCTTTCTTCATTGGGCGGCTCAGGAGTTTATTGGCTTCGGCGTCTTTTTCGAATCGCTCTTTGTCGGGGTCCCAGCGGAGGGGGCGCTGTAGCTGGTAGGCAATGTTGCCGATCGTGCAGACGCTGGCGGTACGGTGGCCCACTTCTACGTCACAGATGGGTGGTTTCCGGGTTTTGATGGCCGTCAGAAAATCCTGGTAATGGTTCGTGCTGGTCTGGAAACTATAATCCGCCGGCTGAAAAACTTTATCCGCCAGTCCCACCGGTGTGGTTTTCAGTTCCCCCCGCCCCACCAGAATCTCGCCGTCGGTGCCGATGAACTGGCAGAAGTTTTTGCCGGCAACGGGCTGGTGCGTCATGGTCACGCCATTGGCGTATCTATACATGAGTCCTTCGTCTTTGTTACCGCCGGGTGGGATTACTTCCGTAGGGCCGCTCTGATCCATATTCAGTCCCCACTGCGCGATGTCGAACATGTGAGCCCCCCAGTCGGTCATTCCACCCCCCCCAAACTCACGATAATCACGCCATTTACCCCAGAACGTAGCGCCGGGTGCCGGAGCCAGTACGTTATTATACGGGCGTTCTATTTCGTTGGGGCCCATCCATAAATCCCAGTTCAGACCAGCCGGTAGGGGTTCCGCCGATAAATCCCAGTTTCTGGGTGGGCCGCCTACGCTAACGTTCACCTGTTTAATGGTACCAATGGCGCCACTACGCACGAGCTGCACCGCCTGCGTGAATTCTTTCCAGGAACGCTGCATGCTGCCGGTCTGGAAAACGCGCTTGTGCTTTCGTGTTGCCCTGACCATCGCCCGGCCTTCTGGAATGGTAAGCGCGAGCGGTTTCTCACAGTAAATATCCTTACCCGCTTCGGCCGCCCGAACCGCAATGGCCGCGTGCCAATGGTCGGGAACGGCAATCACGACGGCGTCAATGTCTTTGCGGTTCAGCAGTTCCCGAAAATCAACATGGGCGTCGGTTGTCTTGTAACTAGCTTCCCCGGTTTGCTGGGCGTAGAGCTGGTTGTTGGTCTGAACAAAGGCGTCCAGTTTGGCTGCATACACATCGCAGCCGGCAATAACCTGCGTTTCGGGGATTTTCTGGAAGTTTTTGTGCAGACCAGCGCTCTGCCGCCCGCAGCCAATAAAGCCCAGGGTGATCTTGTCACTGGGGGCCAGAAAACCCGGGCCGCCCAGTACGTGACGGGGAACAATGAAAAACGACGAAACGACTGCCCCTGCCTTGAGGAAGTCGCGACGATTGACAAAAGTAGCCATAGGATTCAGGGGAAATGTCACCGTCAAAAGCTGAACCCTGGCAGTAAATACTGCTGCTCATCGCGTGCATGCTTGTATGGTAACAAGGTTGATCAGGCACATGCCGGAAGGTTCATTCTTTGGTTTATGTATATTAATTATATTGCATTTTTATGATTATTAGTATAAAATTTTAATAAAGAATAGATATTTAGAATTTTATGGATATTAAAATGATATTAAAGAGATTCTATTTTGCGTATAAAATGCCTTAAATTAGGGTCGGTACTTTTTTCTTAACTAAACTGAAGACACGAGTCTATGAGGCAAATTTTATCTGTGGGATTGGTATTCCTGCTTGTCCTGACGTCTGGTGGGGTATGGGCTCAGGGCCGCCTGGTATCTGGGAAAGTTACCTCGTCTACGGATGGGAGCGCCCTGCCGGGTGTGAACGTAGTGGTGAAAGGAACGTCGAACGGAACGGTTACGGATTCGGATGGGATGTACAAACTGACGGTTCCGTCGGCCAATAGTACGCTGGTCTTCTCGTTCATTGGTCACATAACGAAAGAACAGCCAATCGGTGGTCAGGCGGTTGTTGACGTAACGCTCGCCGACGATACCAAACAACTGACCGAAGTTGTTGTAACGGCGCAGGGGATTCTAAAAACCCGGAACGAACTCTCGTACGCGGCTCAGACCGTAACGGGTGAGATGCTGAGCCAGACCCGGGACGCAAACTTCGTCAACGCACTGTCGGGTAAAGTGGCGGGCGTACAGATTCAAAAGAACAACGGCCTTGGCGGATCAACGGGGATTGTGATCCGGGGCTGGAAATCGCTGAGTGGCTCCAACCAGGCGTTATTCGTTGTTGATGGGGTTCCCATTGACAACTCAACCAATAACGCGTCGGGAACAAGCCGGGGGACGGCGGGCTATGACTACGGCAACGCAGCGGCTGATATTAACCCGGACGATATTGAATCGACGACGATTCTGAAAGGACCGGCGGCTACGGCGCTGTACGGCTCACGGGCGTCGAACGGGGTTGTCTTTATCACCACCAAAAAAGGTCGCAAGAAAGGACTGGGCGTCAGCATCAACACGGGCGTTACGTTCAGTAATGCCGACCGGAGTACATTCCCGACCTACCAGAAACAGTACGGTGCAGGGTACGGTAAATACTACGGACCAACCAAAGACGGGTATTTTGATCAGGCGGACGTAAACGGGGATGGCATTGCCGACAATATCGTTCCTACCTACGAAGATGCCTCGGTCGGGGCGCCGTTTGACCCGAGCCTGTCGGTTTACCAGTGGAATGCTTTCGGCGATCCAACGTCACCAACCTATAAAAAGGCAACGCCCTGGGTAGCGGCTGCGAATGATCCGTTCTCTTACTTCCAGCAGGGCGTAACGACTAATAACAGCGTAACCATCGATGGCGGGAGCGATAAAGGCTTTTTTAAACTGGGCTATACCCTGAACAAAGACAAAGGGATTATGCCGAACAGTCACCTGAAAAAAGATTATCTGAACTTCAGTGCGTCGTACGAAGTAGTTAAACGGCTGACGGCGACTGGCTCGATTAACTTCACGAACATCGAGGGTCGAGGCCGTTATGCCCAGGGCTACGGCGGTAATAACGCTGTTTCCATGTTCCGCGAATGGTGGCAGGTCAACGTTGACCTGAAAGAGCTGGAAGCCGCTTACCAGCGGACCGGCCAGAATATTACCTGGAACTGGGCCAGCGGACTGCCCAACACGACCAAGACGATCTACTGGGACAACCCGTACTTTGCTGCCTACGAAAATGCACCGAACGACAACCGCCTGCGTTATTTCGGCTATACCCGGCTGGATTACAAAATCACCGACTGGCTGAATGCGATGGGACGCGTATCGCTGGATTCATACAGCCAGCGTCAGGAAGAGCGGACGGCGGTGAGCAGTGTTGTGTTCCCGGCCGGGCGATACATTCGCCGGGACCTCACGTTCCAGGAATACAACTATGACTTTCTGTTAACAGCGAACAAAAACCTGACGCCAAACCTGGCCCTGAAAGCCGCTGCGGGGGTTAACATCCGCAAAACCATGCAGAATGGGATGAGCGCCCAGACCAACGGTGGGCTGGTCGTGCCGAAAATCTACGCGCTGTCGAATTCAGTGAACCCCATCGAAGCGCCCAACGAACGGGACTACTACCTGAGCAAGCAGGTGAATGGGTACTACGCGGATGGGGAAATTGGGTACAAAGATTTTATCTTCCTGAATGGCTCGTTTCGCCGGGACGTTGCTTCGTCGCTGCCGGTTGGTGGTAACGCGTACAATTACGGGCAGATTTCAACCAGTTTTGTCTTCTCGAAGTTTGTTCCCGAAAACTCAATCTTTACGTTCGGCAAACTGCGGCTGAATTACGCCGAAGTGGGGGCTGATGCACCGTTTAACTCGCTGACCGATCTGTACGACAAACCGACGGCGTTCGGCTCGATTCCCCTCTTCTCGGTGCCCGGCACAAAAAACAATAGTAATCTGCGGCCCGAACGGACCAAGAGTTACGAAGCTGGTATCGAAACCTCATTCCTGAACGGTCGGCTTGGCCTGGACGTAACCTACTTTAACTCGCGTTCGGTCGATCAGATTATTCCGGTAACGGTGTCGACTGCCACGGGCTATAACTCCAAATACGTGAATGCCGGTATCCTGGAAAACAAAGGGATTGAAGTGTCCCTCACGGGCTCGCCCGTTAAAGTGGGTAACTTCCGCTGGGACGTTAACCTGAACTGGACCCGCATCCGTAACAAGGTCGTTGAGTTGTACGGGAACGTAACAAACTTCTCACTACCGGGGGGTAGTTTCCAGGCGAGTGGTTCGTCGAACGCGCCCCTGGGGCGTAGCTACGGTACGATCTACGGAACGGATTATATCTATACCAACGGGCAACCAACGGTGGATGCCCAAACCGGTCGCTACCTGCGGACAACGACGGCAACCAACGAGATTGGCAACATCAATCCCGACTGGCTGGCTGGTTTCCAGAACACGCTGCGTTACAAAAACCTGTCGCTCAGCTTCCTGCTCGACGCCAAGAAAGGGGGCGATATTCTATCGGTTGATATGTATTACGGACTGGCTACCGGTCTGTACCAAGAAAGCGCTGGCCTGAATGAGCTGGGAAACCTGATTCGGAGCCCGGTAGCGCAGGGTGGTGGTATTTTACTGCCGGGGGTTAATGCGGATGGTTCGGTGAATAAGACGCGACTGAACATGCTGGATTACCCACAGGCCGGAACGCAGACGGCTGGTCCGACGCACCGGTACATCTACGACGCCAGCTACCTGAAACTTCGTGAAGTCCTGCTGACCTATTCACTGCCCGCAACGATCGTGAATAAACTGTCGCCCTTACGGAATCTGTCGGTATCGCTGGTTGGTCGTAACCTGTGGATTATCATGAAGAATATTCCCTACGCAGATCCCGAAGATAACCTCGGTGCCGGCAATATTCAGGGCGTACAGGTCGGTAGCCTTCCGAACGTACGGACCCTTGGTTTCAACATCAACGCATCATTCTAATCTGCTTAGATCCTCATGAAGAAATTACTTCGCGTGTCGTACGTGCTGGTGGCGCTGTTCGCGTCTTCTTCAGCCTGTACCGACGATATAACCTCAATCAATACGAACCCCAAAGCATACCAGGCGGGCAGCGTACAGGCCGATGCGTTTTTCAGCAACGCGACCCGTAACCTGACCGATGCTGTTGTGTACGGCTTTACGTTCAAAATTCTGGCGCAGCAGTTCTCCGAAACAACCTATTTCACCACCAGTGCCTACAATCTGGTCGACGTAGGGAGCGGTTTCTGGACGTCTATGTACCGCGACGTGCTGAGGGACTATGCCGAAGCCAAAACGGTACTGACAAATAGTCCAAGCTTGTTTCCGGACGTGGATAATAACAAACGGGCTATTATCGACATCATGGAAGTGTATACGTACTCACTGCTGGTGAATACGTACGGTAATGTTCCCTACTCCGGAGCCATCAATACGGCGCTGCAGACGAAGGCCCTGGATTCAGACAACCTGACGCCCGCCTACGACGATGCCGCTGCGATTTACGACGATCTGTTTGCGCGACTGGACCGGGATCTGGGCATGCTGAAAACCAGTTCAACCAGCTTCGGGACGGCTGACCTGATTTACGGAGGGAGCGTCGCGAAATGGGTGAAGTTTGCCAATTCGCTGAAACTGCGTATGGCCGTAACCCTGGCCGACGTTAACCCGACGAAAGCTAAAACGCTGGCTGAAGCTGCCGTTAAAGCAGGTGTGTTCACGGCTAACAGCGACAACGCTATCCTGACCTACCTGGCAACAACCCCCAACACGAACCCAATCTGGGTGGGCCTGATTCAGAGCGGTCGGGAAGACTACGTAGCATCGAACACGATGATGAACATCCTGCAGGCTCCTACGGTGAAAGATCCCCGGATTCCACTGTTCTATACCAAAGACAACACGGGGGGCTACACGGGAGGAATCTACGGCCGGAGTAATGCCTATATTACGTACTCGAAAGCGGGCACATCCGTAACTGCTCAGACAACGCCGGGCGTACTGCTGAGCTACGATGAAATCGCCTTCTACCTGGCCGAAGCCGCTGCCCGGGGGTATTCGGTAGGAGGGACGGCCGAAAGTTTCTACAACGCTGGTATTACGGCTTCCATTCTGTACTGGGGTGGTACGGCGGCTTCGACCACTACGTATCTGGCCGATCCAGCTGTGGCGTATGCGACTGCCATTGGCTCGACCCCACTGCAACGGATTGCCCGTCAGAAATACATCGCCCTCTATAACCGGGGGCTGGAAGCCTGGACCGAATACCGTCGGCTGGATTACCCAACGCTCAACACCCCGCCGGTACCACAGGGCGATTTCCCGGTTCGATACACCTATCCAAACTCGGAACAAACGTCGAACATTGCCAATTATACCACGGCCGCAGCGGCTATTGGCAGTGATAAGCTGACGACTAAAGTGTTCTGGGATACCAAATAAATTGGGCAGGACCTTCACAAGCAAAACGCTCCCGGACCGATGTGTCCGGGAGCGTTTTTTATGCGCATTGATGACCCATGTAGGTTACGCCAGCGTGGCGTCGACGCTGATCGTAGTGTTGAACAGTTTAGAAATGGGGCAGTTGTGTTCGGCGTGATCGACCAGCTCGTCGAATTTTGCTTTGTCAAGACCTGGAACGGCCGCGTTCAGCGTCAGTTTCGAACTCGTGATGCCGCCGTCTTCCAGCGTAATGTCGCATTTAACATCCAGCGAATCAGCGGCAAAACCAGCCTGCTGGATGTTGAACGCCAGTTGCATCGCAAAGCAGCCTGCGTGGGCCGCAGCTACCAGCTCTTCCGGGTTTGTTCCAACACCATCTTCAAAACGCGTGTTGTACGAGTACTGTGTTTTGTTCAGCACCGTGCTGGCGGTCGACAGCGAACCCTTACCATCTTTACCGGTACCTGCCCAGTGGGCTGTTGCATTGCGGGTGATTTTCATAACTCTGTAATTTAGATTTGTGAGCGATTTGGTTTACGAATCAAAAGTAGACGGGTAATCGATGTTTATTTTTCACCTATGTTAAAAAGCGATTGACGGGAAGAAACTACGCAGCCTGTATTGACTACTCAGGATACGCCCAAAACTATATGCAGACAGTGCCCGCCCATACTCTACTACAAAACCATCTCCAGCAATTCGCCCAGTTGTCGGCGTCTGACTGCCAGCAGGGGATAGCGTTCTGGCAGCCCCGGACCATCGCCAAACATGATTTTTTCAACTTCAGCAATTCTGTCTGCCGACAGGTTGGCTTTGTGCTGAAAGGTATGTTTCGGGTCTATTACGTTGATCCAAAAACCAGTCTGGAGCATAACCTGTATTTTATTCAGGAATACGCCTTTCTGACCTCGCTGAAAAGCCTGCTGACCCAGACGACCTGCCCGTACCTGATCGAAGCCATCGAAGATGCCGAACTACTGGTTATTGACCGGGCGCACCTGCAACAGCTGTACACGACTTCGCACGGCTGGGAACGGTTTGGGCGCCTGCTGGCCGAGCAGTATTTTCTGTTCAACCAGAGCCGGGCCGAAAGTCTGTTGATGCAGACTGCCGAAGAGCGGTACGTCGATCTGCTGAACCACTACCCGGATCTTTTAAACCGGGTATCGCTGGGGCATATTTCGTCGTACCTGGGCGTTAAAGGGCCGTCGCTGAGCCGGATCCGGGCGCAACTGGCTCGTAAATCAACTCAGTAGCCTTCGTCGGTAACCAGATAGTAATTGGTTGTCTGCGTGGACTGGTCAGCATTTTTTAGCGTGACTGTCAGCCATTCGACATGCGTATAGGCGTTAAATGGGGCACTCTGTGTATCGGCAACTTCCTGCTGCTGGGCAGCGGCCTGATTTTGAACGAAGTTGATGGCCTCATCCCGCGAATCGAAACTTCCCAGCAGGTTGCCGGGATCGAGCGTTGGTTCCTGCTCGGGCAGTTCACCCGCCGTATTTGAAATCGGTAAATCGACCGGTGCTGATGGGCTCGAATCGGGAGCCGTATACAATTCTACAATCATTACGTCAGGCTGGTTTATCTGCATACGTAACTAGCCGACCACCTGTTTTGATAGAATTGTCGCCCGGTTTAGTATGCGTACTTTCGAGTCCTACTTGTTTATCAAGGGTTTACGGTAATTCGCTATGGATCGTTTACGAATTAACGTGACTCACTGGTCGTAGTCTTCCCTGCTTCCGGTCGAGCCAGCGCATAACCGGCGTAGACAGAATGCCGTGCAGCACAATAGATACCAGAATAACAAAGCCTACCAGCGACCACAGCCGTTGTGGTTCGGGGAAGACGGCTTCCCTAAGAGCAAAAGCAATGTAAAAGATGGACCCAATGCCCCGAATACCAAAAGCGGAAATGATCCATCGTTCCGCCCAGGATGCCCGCGTACCAACCAGCGTAACCACGCCGATAAGCGGTCGGACGATAAAGAGTAAAGCCAGCCCAAGGAGGGCATCCGGCCAGGTCAAGGCATTCAACAGGCCATTACCGATGGCTCCACCAAACAGCATAAGCAGCACGACAATGAACAGCCGCTCGATCTGATCCGAGAAGTCGTGCATACGCAGGTGGAATTCATGATGACGTTCAACGCTACGTACGGTGATGGCAGCTACGAACACGGCCAGGAATCCGTAGCCGTGAATCAGTTCAGTGACACCGTACGTAATCAGCGTAACCGCTAAAACTACAAAGCCGTAAACTTCGGGTCTGATGCTGATCTTTTTGGGCAGGTGGACAATTAATGACGCCAGTAGCCGCCCCCAGAGCCAGCCGAAAAGGACGCCAATGCCAATTTCGTAGAGCACGTCGTGCCAGAGCCAGTGAAGCAGCCGGGCTTCGAGGGGCATCAGTGTCGGGAGTAAGGCAATAGCACCGTGCACAAACGGAAACGCAAGGCCGTCATTCATACCAGCTTCACCGGTTAAGGCAAACCGAACGGTATCCTCTTTTCCCTCACCTGGCTCGCCTACCTGGACATCGCCCGCCAGAACAGGGTCGGTAGGGGCCAGCGACGCAGCCAGCAATAACGCAGAGGCTGGGGGGTAGCCAATGCCATAGGCCATGAAAGCCATGACAACAATGGTGATCGTCATCGTCAGGATGACCAGCCGAAGCGGAATCCTCCAGGCTTTCAGCGAAAAGCGTCGATCAATTCTCAGGCCGGTCCCGGTGAGCGCAATGATGACGCAGAGCTCGCTAAGGTGCATCGTTACGTCCGGGTACTCGAACGGGCTTGGATCGGGGAGGGGCAAGGGCAACAGATAAACCAGTAAGCCCATCGCCACAACGATGATTGGATAAGAGAGCGGATATTGATCGACTACTGAAGGCAACCAGGCAACTGCTAATACGGCAATGCCCAATAATACCAGCAAAATGTGATAGCTACTCATAGTACGCTAGTTGAATGACTAAAATAAAAGGAGAGAAACGTCCCCAAGAAAACACCGGAGCCATAAGACCATGAACTCCGGTGCTTTCTTGGGGACGTATTCTGTGAAATGACAACCGCTAATGCAGCGGCCGGTTCTTGACCATGCCTCCTTTCGCATCGTCGATGCCGTGATTAATAATAAATGCTTTAGGGTCGATCTGGTCAACGCGATCTTTCAGCCGGGCTACTTCCAGTCGGGTGACCACGGTGTAAAGCACATTCGTATCATTCTGACGCAGACCGCGTTTGCCGTACCCTTTTTCGCCTTTTAGAACCGTAACGCCCCGACCCATTTCTTCGGTAATCATCTGGCGGATGGCTTCGTGCTCATCCGAGATAATCAGCATGGTTGTGTATTCTTCGATACCATGAATCAGAAAATCAATTGTTTTAGATGCGGCCAGGTACGTCAGCATGGCGTAGAGCGCCGTTTCGACGTTAATCAGCAGGGCCGCCGAGCCAAAAATCAGCACATTGATCAGCATAATGACGTCACCCACGGACAATGCCGATCGGCGGCTAATGTAAATCGCCAGCACTTCAGTACCATCCAGGACGCCCCCGCCCCGAATGGCCAGCCCGATACCCGCCCCCAGAAAGAAACCGCCAAAGACGGAGATCAGAAGCTTGTCGGACGTAATGGTCGGGTAAGGAACCAGTACCAGACAGACCGCCAGCAGGCTAATGGAGAAAATAGTACGGGCAGCAAAACCCGGCGAGATCTGCCGGTAGCCCATCCAGATGAACGGAATGTTGACCAGCACGATCAGAATGGCCAGGTTGATGCCGGTCGTTATTTCGATCAGCAGCGAAATACCCATAGCACCGCCATCCAGAAAGTTATTCGGTAGAAGAAAGCCTTTTAGGCCCATGCCGGCGCAGAGAACCCCGGCGCTTAAGAACCCTACATCTTTGGCTAAACGTATCCAGGTTTGTGATTTTGTTGGAGCAATAGCTTGCGTAACCATATACTGTCGTAAATGAGATATAGACGTGCGTAACAAGTCAATGTTACCAGTCACGTTTGAGGAGAATGATAGAAAGACAAGAAACTGGCAACGTGATCGGAAGCCAGCATCGACCTGAATAAGCCGGACTTAACTAGGCTGGAAATGAGTGATAGCTAATTAAGTAAACGACAGACAGGTAACCTTAACGACAGGACTAAAATCAGGGGGCATTAATCGCAATCTGGTAGCGGAAAATCTGCCTTATAAAACTGAACGAGAAAAAGGAAGCCTGCAGAGGCCGGTTGAGCAGACAAAGGAAATTACTGCTAAAAGCGGCAAGGGGCTGCGGCAAGAAAGCGAGCGACGGCGATGCTCCTGGCCAGGAACTAACACAGGCTGCGGGAGTGTGGGCCAACAAGGCCGCTGAGCAGGTTGACTGATCGGTTCCGTCGTCCTGCTCGGTTAGACTGGCAACGAAGTACTGCCGATCTTCAACTGGTCGGGAATCGGTTTTTCCAGGCAATAGAGCAAGTAACCAGGCAGTTAAAAAGCTACCCAGCAGGTGAACCCAGAGCCGTATGGTACCTGTGTTGCCTTGCATGATTCCTGTAAACGATGAATTAGTCGCCACCAAAACAACTAAGCCCAGGAGGTAATGGTTTCGGTGAGATGCTTACTAGCAAAAAACCGAAGCCCCAAAGAGATCCGGTTTTCAAATCGAACGGACAAAGGCAGTGCTTTTCAGCCGTCGAAAATTCAAGAAAATAATGGCCTGTGATTCGTCCAGAAGGCCTAAGACGCCAGTAAAGACCGAAGCGCAGCGACATTGGCACTAGAGTCAAAAACGGCCTTGACGGGAATCGTGAATCCGGGTACCTGCTGGCTGCTGACCGACTGCCCAATGCTAAAATGACCAGTCGCTGCGTAGGCTTCAGTATCGGTGTCGATGATAAACGTTTCGATTGTCTGACGGGTTGGGTCGACCAGCCAGTACTCCATTACGCCGTGAGCGGCATAATCTTCAAACTTCACCTCGCGATCATTTTTCTGGGTACTTTTAGAAAGCACCTCCACGACCAGGTCGGGAGCGGGATAATACAGTTGATCGGGCTGGATCGCAGCGGCTTTAGCGGAGCCAAAATAGCAGATGTCCGGTTCGTAGCTGTTACGGGTCAGTTCGACGAGGGCTTTTTCAACACGAACCATACCTATTTCCTGTGCATCGACGAAGGCACTAAGAAGCATTCCTAAGCGTAGGACGGCAGCATTATGTTTCTCTAAAGCGGGTGAATGGACGACAACTTCGCCGTTGATAAACTCGGCTTTCATATCGTCGTCCATCCACTCGTAAAATGCCTGTCGGCGTTTTTGTTCGTCGTTGAGAATCGCCTGCACCTGCCGGATGATTTGCGGAGCCTTAGGCGATTCCAATAATTGTGCGGCTAGTTCGGTCATAGTCTGGTGGATTTTACCCAAATATACCGAAAAAACGGCTTATGCTTCGCCGATGAGCATCAGAGCGCCGACCGTTACGTTACTGGTTTCGTCGATCAAAATAGCCCCCCCGGTAGCCCGGTTCTGCTGATACGAATCGAAGCTGATGGGCTGGGCCGTACGCAGGACGATCTTCGCCATATCATTCAGTTTGAGACTGTCAACGTCTTCGGTTTCTTCGTACGTATTGACATTGAGCTGATAGGCAATCTCCCGGACGGAGCAACGGGTACGGGCCATCCCAACCTGCAGCACGTATTTGTTACCAACTTTAAACTCCTTCGTGTCCATCCAGCACAGCATGGCTTCGACGGTCTGGCTGCTGGTAGGCAGCGCGTCGGAACGCACGATGAGATCCCCCCGGCTGATATCGACATCGCTCGAGAGGTGTAGCACGACCGACTGAGGGGCTTCGGCTTCGTCGAGGTGCGTACCCGCAATTTCAATGGCGTCGATGGTCGAACTTTCGCCGGAAGGCAGCACCGTAATGGCGTCGCCTTTGCGAAACGTACCACTGGTAATCTTTCCGGCATAGCCCCGGTAGTCGTGCAGATCGACCGTCTGAGGACGGATAACGTACTGAACCGGGAAACGTCCGGGTAGTTGAACGCCCAGATCGTTAGTCAGCTCAATGGTCTCCAGATGCTCCAGCATCGTTGGGCCTTCATACCAGGGCATGGACGCGGACTTGTCTACTACATTGTCGCCGTTCAAGGCCGACATTGGGATGTAGGTCACCTGCTCAACGTTCAGTTTCTTCGCCAGATCAGCGTACTGAATGCAGATATCCGAGAAAACGTTCTGCGAATAATCGACCAAGTCCATTTTGTTGACCGCCACCACAATGTGCGGAATACCCAGCAGGCTGGCAATCAGCGAATGGCGACGGGTCTGCTCCACTACTCCGTGCCGGGCGTCAACCAGGACGATAGCAAGCTGGCAATTCGAGGCACCTGTCACCATGTTACGGGTGTACTGAATATGCCCTGGCGCGTCAACGATGATAAACTTACGGACAGGCGTCTGGAAATACCGGTACGCTACGTCGATAGTAATACCCTGTTCACGTTCCGAACGGAGCCCGTCGGTGAGCAGGGCCAGGTCAATTTCACCGTCATCGCGGCTTTTGCTGGCGCGCTCAATGGCTTCGAGTTGGTCGGCCAGGATGGATTTAGAGTCGTAGAGAAGCCGCCCGATAAGCGTGCTTTTGCCGTCGTCAACCGAACCGGCGGTTATAAAGCGGAGTAAGTCCATTTAGTGAATACTGGAAAAATCTATATGTCGATAGAAATTACTTTCTTTCGACAGGTTATAATCCGTCAGCGCAAATGCGCCAGTTATCAAGCCGTCCCGAATAAGCTGTTCTAACTGTTGCTTGAACACGGGTAGACTAATGCGAATGGTATTGAAAACGATAAATTTATCAACACCAACGTAATCATGAGCAATCAAATTACGAAGCCCTTTGATATCCAGCCATGGAATTGCTGGTGCTAGTTGCCGAGTTCGTTCGCCGAGCCGATTAACTTGTTCGCCTATGTGCAGTAATTGTAGCAAGCAAGCGTTAAAATTCTTCTGGTCATTGGCATTAAAAAAGGCAAACGGGTCATCGTATCCTTTGACGTATAGCTCTACTTTTTCAAGAGCCTCCGGAATACGTAAGCAATAGACGAGGTTCGTTTTAGGCGCGGGTGGCATAACGAACGTCGGATAAGGCGCGACTCAGAATTATAGGTTCGGCGTAATCGCGCAACATCACATCCACTGGATAGGGCAAGTCATTTTGCAACCTGTCGCGTAAAGCGATTAACTGCTGATACGAAATCGGCTCGTCGATCAATAGGTCAATGTCCCGAAACGATTCTCCCCGCACGAACGAACCAAATACGCCAATTTGAGAGAAGCCAAACTGATCAAAAATTCGCTGCTCGCGTAGATATTTCTCGAACGAGCCAAAGTCAGTGACAGCCATTGACTTTAGCGCTACTGATTAAAAATAGCCTCCCTTTTTCCGGTCTTCCATAGCCGCTTCGGACAGTTGATCATCCATGCGAGTTTCGCCCCGTTCAGAAATGCGCGTCGCCTGAATTTCGTCGATTACCGCATCAAGTGTATCGGCCTGCGACTCGGACGCAGCCGTGCAGGAAATATCGCCAACAGTGCGGAAACGAACCCGACGCGTAACCAGCCGGTCGTCGGCTTCGGGTTGAATAACCCCTTTGGCCGTGGCCATCAGTTTGCCATCCCGAATCAGCAGTTCGCGCTCGTGAGCAAAGTAGATACTAGGTAATTCGATTTTTTCCCGACGGATGTAATTCCAAACGTCGAGTTCGGTCCAGTTCGAGATCGGAAAGACCCGGACGTTCTCGCCTTTGTGAATCCGACCGTTGTATAGGTTCCAGAGTTCGGGGCGCTGACGCTTGGGATCCCAGGAGCCAAACTCGTCACGTACTGAGAACACGCGTTCCTTGGCGCGAGCTTTCTCTTCGTCGCGACGTGCACCACCAATACAGGCATCGAATTCAAACTCTTCGATGGTATCAAGCAGCGTGAACGTTTGCAGTCCGTTCCGGGTGGCATTGCGGCCGGTTGGTTCCTTCAGCTTTTTCTCCCGGATGGTGTCCTCAACGTAACGGACGATGAGTTTTTCGCCAATCCGCTCGGCCAGGTTGTCCCGGTAATCAAGTGCTTCCTGGAAATTGTGGCCCGTGTCGATGTGGACCAGCGGAAACGGAAATTTACCTGGTCTGAACGCCTTTAGTGCCAGATGAACAAGCGTAATGGAATCCTTCCCACCCGAAAACAGGAGGGCGGGCCGCTCAAACTGTCCGGCCACCTCCCGCATGATGTGAATCGCTTCGGACTCAAGTTGATCTAAATAATCCATGATAAAAGAGTGAATGAGTGAAAGAGCGAAAGAGCGAAAGAGTGAAAGCTAGCTGCACTGAAAAACGCTCTTTCGCTCTTTCACTCTCTCGCTCTTTATTATGGTTTGAACGCTTCCTCGTGGGTGTGTAGCCCGCATTCTTTTTTCGAGTTGTCTTCCCACCACCAGCGACCGGCCCGGAAATCTTCGCCCGGCTGGATCGCCCGGGTACAGGGCTGGCAGCCAATGCTGACAAAGCCCCGGTCGTGGAGCGGATTGTAGGGAACGTGGTTGTCGCTGACGTACTGTTTCACCTGATCGAAGGTCCAGTTCATCAGGGGGTGAAATTTAAACAGATCGTGGGCGTCGTCGCGCTCAACCTGAGTCATCGTCTGGCGATTAGGTGACTGCTCAGCGCGAATGCCCGTAATCCAGATTTTCTGTCCGGCCAAGGCGCGGTTCAGCGGTTCAACCTTACGAATGCCGCAGCACTCTTTCCGGTTTTCGACCGAATCGTAGAAGCTGTACGGCCCTTTTTCGGTCATCAGCTTTTCTTCGGCCAGACGGTCGGGAAAGTAGGTTTCGATTTTGCTTCCGTAGCGATCGTTGGTCTTTTTCCAGACCGAATACGTCTCGGCAAACATCCGGCCCGTATCCAGTGTGAAGATGCGAATGGGGATGTCGTTGTCCAGAATCATGTCGGTAATGACCTGATCTTCGTACCCCAGACTGGTCGAGAAAACGACCTGATCCGGAAAGAGTTCGGCCAGTCGACGCAGGGCATCGACCTCCGACAGTCCTGCCAACAAGTCGGTCAGACTTTCCCGCGTGTGGTTGGTTGGTTCTACTAGCATACCACTGTTTTTTGTCATGCTGACGAAGGAAGCATCTTCGCTAAACAGCCACTGTCAAGGACTACACATACTTTCCGAAGATGCTTCCTTCGTCAGCATGACAAAGACTCAATCCAATTGAATTGCCTTTCCCGTTTTCGCTGATTGCCGGGCTGCGTCAAGGATTTCCACGACAATCAGGTTATTTTCTAATGACGTTAATTCATCGGGTTTGGTTTCACCCCGCAGCAGCTGAGCCAGATACGTAAACGGGTTGGTGGCTGGGGCATCCGAGGGATTGGCCTGTAGCTCGTGCTCGGCTTTCTCTCCGGTCAGTCGTTCGCGCATCCGTGTGCCGTCGATGGTCGTTACGTAACCCGTGCGACCGTAAATCGCCATGTCCTTCCGACTGAACGGCCAGTTCCACGATGCCTGAATGATCGTCTGCGTCTTGGGATACGTCAGAATGATTGTTCCTTCGTCGTCGACTTTCGGGTAAATATCAGGCTTGATCTGCTGCGTTACGGCCAGGACTGAGGTGGGCCGCTGGTTGTGCAGGAGCCAGGTCGACAGATTCGCCCCGTAGCAGCCAAAGTCAAACAATGCTCCCGCCCCGTTAGCAACCGGATCGGTCAGCCAGGCCAGAAATTCCGGGTCGACGTTGATCTCTTTTGGCCCTTCGTGTCCATCATGAACCACAATTTTACGTAGATCACCAATGGATTTATCCGTGTTGGCAATCGCATAAGCCCTGTGGTTACTACCGTACCAGGTCGTTTCGTAGTTCGTTAATAGTTGGACATTATGCTTTCGGGCCAGCGCAGCCATGGCTTTCGCATCGGTATACGTCGTTGCCAACGGTTTTTCGACCATGACGTGAATACCCGCCGGGGCACACACCTCAATCGTCCTGCGGTGGTCCACAATCCGGCTGTAATCCATGACGGCCTCAGGCTTCGTCTTGGCAATCATCTCGGCCACCGTTGGGTAAACCAGACTCATCGGGAAGTTATGCCGCTTGGCGAAACGCTCGGCCAGCTCACGGTTTGGCTCTGCGATGCCTACTACTTCAATATCGCCTGACTTACCAATTGTATTCAGCACCTGATGCACGTGCGAATGCACCAGCCCGGCGACCCCTACCCGCAAGGGTTTCTTCTGCGCCCAGGACGCGGTTAGGGTCAGAAGTAAAAAGAAAAAGATATGACCAAGACGCATGGCAGAAATCAACGCAAAAGGATATTGTTTAACTATAAGATACTGCTCATTCAAATGGGAGAAATCTTTGTCTGTTGTTACGAGAGTAGCTCCTAAAACAGAAGCAGTCGCTGCAATCCACAGATCATTCTTTCCCATATTTCGCGCCGATGTACCCATTGGACGATCAGCTAACCGATTCTGGCTATACGCGTCTATCTCGGCATAACGATTTATTACCGTTTCAACATTGATATCAAGCGTAACAAAACTATTTAAGTATGTTTTCAGGTTTGTTACTCGTTGCTCTCCCCATTTATTCTGAAAAGCCAGCGATAACATTTCGCCAACTGTCACCACAGATACATACGACGTGTTAGTTTCGTCTGTCAACTTCAGTTCTTCCCGAATTTGATAGGCAACAGGCTTTTTCTGTAGATTCAGCAGAATGATATTCGTGTCAAGCAGATAAATCATTTACCAATCTGAGCCAGTAATTTTTCCGTGTCACCGTCAATAGAAACATCATCTGCTAATTGATCCAACTTACTCCAATCAAGCTTTTTCTGCCGACTTGCCTGTTCCAAAGCCGTCCTGTTGAAATCTGTAACAGCCGACCGTGCCATTTTTTTTAGTAGTTGATCTTCTTTAGTCAGTGGTTCGGCTATAGACAGAAAAATAGAAACACTGACACCAGCTACGTCAGCTGCTTGTACAGCCGACAGCTTTCCAAGTCTATACCAGTCGATAGCCAAAAACCGACGTTCCTGATTAATATCGATACTATCCGGTAAGTTGATTGTCAGTGTTTTCATCGTATTGACGTTGATTGGTGAAGATAACAAACTTCTAGGCTACATTCTCTTTCACTACGTCGGCCGTTACCACGTCGGCCGCTACCACGTCGGCCGCTACCACGTCGGCCGACTTTTCGATAGCCTGCGTGAAGTCTTCGATCAAGTCGTCGATGGATTCCAGACCCACCGAAATCCGGATCAGGCCGGGCGTAATGCCGAGGGCTGCTTTCTCCTCGGGTTTCAGCTTGGCGTGCGTCGTGGTGTTTGGGTTCGTGACAATTGTCCGCGAGTCGCCAAGATTCGACGACAGCGTTGGAATCTGCAGGGCGTCGAAGAACGCATTGACCCGCTCGAAACCACCCGCCAGTTCGATGGTGACAATGGCACCACCCGCGCTCATCTGCTGTTTGGCCAGCTCATATTGCGGGTGCGAGGGGAGGAACGGGTAAAGTACCCGATCAACGTCGGGCAGGGCTTCCAGCGCTTCAGCCAATTGCTGCGCATTGCGGCAGTGGCGTTCCATGCGGAGTTCCAGCGTTTCCAGGCTTTTCGACAAGACCCAGGCGTTGAACGGCGACAGTGATGGACCGGTATGCCGGGCAAAGAACCGAATCGGCTGGATCAGCTCCTTCGATCCAACCACAATACCTCCCAGCACACGACCCTGGCCGTCCATGAACTTAGTGGCTGAGTGAATTGACAGGTCAGCACCAAGGTCAATCGGCGTTTGCAAAATTGGCGTCGCGAAGCAGTTATCGACGTTTAGAATAAAGTGGTACTTGGCTTTCAGCCGGGCCAGCATCGTCAGGTCAACCAGTTCGAGGCCAGGATTTGAGGGTGTTTCCAGGTACACCATGCGGGCGGCCGGCGTTCCGGTGGTGGGGTTCGCTTTTATCGCTTCTTCCCACTCCGCTTCGGTTGCGGTTGCATCGACGTAGGTATGTGTGATGCCCCACTTGCTCAGGATCTGCGTGATGATCTGGTGCGCAGAACCAAACAAGGCCCGGCAGGCAACAATGTGATCCCCCGATTTCAGCAAACCCGCCATGCTGGCGAAAACGGCCGCCATACCCGTACCCGTGGCAATACCATCTTCGGCATTTTCCAGCATGCAAACTTTCTCGACAAACTCCGTTACGTTCGGGTTCGAAAACCGGGAATAGATATTTCCTTCTTCGGTCTCTTCAAATAAAGCTTTGCCCTGCTCTGCGCTTTCAAACGCGAAACTGGAGGTCAAATAAAGCGGTACAGAGTGTTCGCGGTTCGACGATTTTTTCGTCTGAATCCGGATGGCTTTGGTCTGTTTCTTCATCAGAATAAAGAGAAAAGACGTTAGAGGAAAGACGGTTAGCAGGAAAGACTTCCACTGAATCAGCAGGTATCTATCTTTTTATGTCTATCATCTTTTGTCGCTAAAAAAACAAAATGATCTTGCGCAAACTTACGATGATAATGACGATTCCGACCAATACCATCATCGTTTTGATGGGGAGTCGGCTGGAGAGGAGCGCAGCAATCGGTGCGGCAATCATCCCACCCAGAATCAGTCCCAGGATGACAAGGCCGTAATTGTCCAAGCCGGCAAAGAGGGCAAAAACAACCGAGCTGGCAAAGGACACAAAAAATTCGGCCAGGTTAACGGATCCGATGGTATACCGTGGGTGCCGGCCGGCGGCAATCAGGGTTGAGTTAACAATAGGGCCCCAGCCGCCCCCGCCGATGGCGTCGACAAATCCGCCGAACCAGGCCAGTAGGCCAATCCGCCGGACGGGCGTTTTTTTCTTCTGTTTCGTCAGCGCTTTCTTCAGAATCAGAACGCCCAGAATAGCGGTATAAACCGAAATAATGGGATTCAGGTATTTGGAGATAATCTCCAGATCCGATAGCGAAGTGATCAGGTAAGCACCCAGGGCGGCACCAATTACGCCCGGAATCAGAACAGCCTTAAACAGACGACTGTTAATGTTCCCGAACTTCAGGTGCATATAACCCGATACCCCCGAGGTAAATATCTCCGAACTGTGAACGCTGGCCGTAGCAAACACCGGACTGATTCCTACACTGGTGAGAAACGTAGTGGCCGTAACGCCATAAGCCATTCCAAGCGCTCCGTCGATCATCTGGGCGACAAAACCCGCCATGATGAAGTAGAAAATATCAGGTGTAATGTTGATTGAGCCGGCCAGTAACGTCAGTTCGTCCAGCGTGAAATAACTGAACAGCCAGTGCCCGACGACCATTAGGGCGAGGGCCGCGAAAACGTAAATGGCAATCTCCGTACGCGTCCGGCGACGTAAGATCAGATGTGGACTTGAAGCATTAACAGTCGCGTCAGGAAAAGTTTTCCGGAGGACCTCGACCTGTTTTTTAGCCTGCTCCGAATCGCCCTGTATGTTGATCGTTAAACCGTTCAGGTCAATTGGAAGCCCATCTACTACCGTCGGACTGGCTGCCGAAGCGGACGGCACTATGTCGTCAGATTGCATAGTGTTTGAACTCTATAGAATAAATAGATTAATTTAGTTATGGAAAGCGGCACGAATAAGTGCCGCTTTCCATAACTATCCGGTGCCAAAGATAGGGAGAAGGAATGGTAAAATGAAAACTTACTAGCTACCTTACCCCCGAGGAGTAGGCCGGATAAGAGCTGATTCGTTGCCTTTTTCGGCCATAGGGTCTGACCGATGTTGCGCTGGTGATCGACTAGTTGTTGCCGGTAGACGCTTTGGAGTGTACTGGAATAAAGACCACACGCCCGGCCGCCGGAAAGCGCGTTTCGGCAATGGGCGGGCCGTAGCGCTGGTAGAAACCGGCGAGTTGCGCGGGTGTCAGTAAATCTGGATACAAGTTGATACCTGCAAAGTCGTTCTGCCGTAGAAAACGATCCAGAAACTGCCAGTCCTGAGCCGTAAATGTTCGGCCGGGTGCAAGCAGGCGGGGCCAGCCGTCGCGCAGGAACGGCTGGATCTCAGCCGGTGGCAGCCGCCCGAAATACTGCCCTACGCCACTCTTGTCGTAAAATCGCCGGAAGGTAAAAATTGCGTTTTGCTGATCATAGTACGGGCAAAGTCCTTCGGGAGCACCAACACCATCGGCCCCAACGGTGCAGAATGGGAAGTCGAGCACAGCTACTCCAGGTTGCCGCCGGATCGTGGCGCAGTAACGTAACACATCGTCGCTCACTGTATCGAGTGGAATCTGCAGGCGGGTTCGGAGCCCGTGAGTCCACTCCGTCAGCATAAGCAGCCCCAAACAACAGACCGCCCAGCGAGCGTTTCGACTGTCTGACCAGCGAACGGGCAGAGCCAGCAGCGTGAACAGAACTGGATAAATCAAACTGGCGCGGCCGCCGTGCCGGTTGAAGCTAAACCAGGGAAACAGTTTGAGCGTCGGGAACAAAATGGGGTGATAAGACAGGCATAGCAGGAGCATCAGCACGACGGGTAGCCACAGCAGTACACTACGGTGCGTCTGCCATAGGCCCACAGCTCCCAGAACAACCAGGTACAGCCCCGGACTACCCTGGCCATAGCTCTCGAACGTATCGTGCAGCCAGTGCTGATAGGACATGGCAAACGAGTCCAGACCCGGCAGGTAGGGGAGCAGTAATCGCACCGGGTGCGACCACGCCCGGGTTTCGGGGACCGCGCCATAATCAGCCCGCCAGGCGGTGAACGCAATCTGGAGCGTCAGCGGTACGTAGAGCCAGAGGGTAAAAAGAATACAGCCAAGCAATAACCAGCTTACGGCCTTACGCGTCTGATATTCTTCATGTACGTAGTGACCAAAAGCGTGACGCCAATTCGGCAAAAGCTTCCCCCATTGGTAGAGCGCTACGGCTGCCACGGGGATTGTCAACGTCGTGAACGTAAGGGCGAAACCTGCCACGTAGCCCAGTTCCTGCCCTAACACCAGAACGTGCAGCCAAACCCAGCCCAACGCATAAGGCAGCGAAACCGCCTGTCGGTGCAGCATCATCCAGAGCAGGCGGTACGTAGCGACGATGCAGAGAACCGTCCAGTGCCCCACGCAGACGTTCATGTGAACGGGAAATTTGTAGAGCGCGTAAAAATTAAAGACGGATAGGATCAACCCGGCCAAAAATGCGCGTAGTGAGCCTGACAATGGACGCAGCAGCCAGTACGTGCCAACTGCCGTGATGGTTAGGCTGTAGACGTAATACGGCTGGAGATAGGGGCCGGGGCCGCCAAATAACTTACTGCAGAAGGTATACCAGTAATCCCGCTCAAACCCCCAATCCAGAAATACGTTATTCGTTCCGTAGGGATAAAAGGTCTGGTTATTAATCAGGTTAAGGCGAGGAAAGGGCCAGAACGAGAGATTCTTGCCGAAGAAATAACCCACATATTCGAACTGGTCGGTGTCGTTTCCGTCAGAAAGCGGATGGCTGAACTTGCCGACAACCCAGATCGCCAGCCCGGCCGTTAGTGCTGCCAGTAGCGCCAGCCAGGTCCAGTCAGTTGCCCGAGTCCAATACGCTGGGGAAGCAGGACGGGATGTATGGCGAACGGATTCAGCGGGCGGCATGGGGCATTGTCGGAATTGGACTAGGCAAAAGTCTTGGTAAACGGCTATTTTTGCAATTCATTTTGTGGAGCTGTCCTGATGATGGCTCCAACTTACTCCGTCATGGCCGAATATAACCACCGCGAAACCGAGCAGAAATGGCAGCAGTTCTGGGATGAACACCAGACCTACCGCCCCGAAACTGAAACCACCAAACCGAAATATTACGTCCTCGACATGTTTCCGTACCCATCGGGGGCGGGGCTGCACGTGGGGCACCCGCTGGGCTATATCGCGTCGGATATTGTGGCGCGGTACAAGCGGCTGAAAGGGTATAACGTCCTGCACCCAATGGGTTTTGATTCGTTCGGATTACCCGCCGAGCAGTATGCCATTCAGACGGGTCAGCACCCGGCCGTAACGACCGAAGCCAACCTGGCGCGCTATATCGAGCAGTTGAAAAACATCGGTTTCAGTTATGACTGGTCGCGGGAGGTACGCACGTCGGATCCGTCCTACTACAAGTGGACGCAGTGGATTTTTATGGAGTTGTTCCGGTCGTGGTACAACAAAGAAACCAACCAGGCCGAGCCCATCGAGACGCTGACCGCCAAGTTTGCCGAAAACGGAACCAAGGGCGTTCAGGCCGTCAGCGATGAGGACGTAACGAGCTTCACCGCCGACGAGTGGAACGCATTGAGTGAAACCGAGCAGTATGCCATCACGCTGAAATACCGCCTGACCTTTCTGGCCGACGCGGTCGTAAACTGGTGTCCGGCGCTGGGTACGGTACTGGCCAACGATGAAGTAAAAGATGGCGTGTCGGAGCGGGGTGGTTACCCGGTCGAGCAGAAGCTGATGCGGCAGTGGATGATGCGGATCACCGCCTACGCCGATCGTCTGCTCACCGGCCTCGACACCATCGACTGGACCGAATCCATCAAAGAACAACAACGGAACTGGATCGGGAAATCAGTCGGAGCTAGTGTGAAATTTCCTTTGACAAAGGAGGAGAGCAGTAGAGGAGGAGAGGAGAATGAAAACTCGTCCGGTAACTCCTCTTCTCCCTCGTCTCTTTCCTCCTTTATAGAGGTCTTCACCACCCGCGTTGACACCATTTATGGCGTAACGTTCATGGTGTTGGCACCAGAACATGAACTGGTACCGAGCCTGACCACGCCGGCGCAGCGGGAAGCCGTGGAGGCATATGTTAACGCAGCCAAAATGCGCTCGGAGCGGGACCGGATGGCCGATGTGAAGGATGTGTCGGGAGTCTTTACGGGCAGCTACTGCACCAACCCGCTGAGTGGTGAACCTGTGCCTATTTACCTGGCTGACTACGTACTGGCAGGTTATGGGACGGGTGCGGTCATGGCCGTTCCCTCCGGCGATCAGCGCGACTGGGGCTTTGCGAAACATTTCGATCTGCCCATCGTGCCGGTGCTGGGTGCGCAAAAAGATATCGACCAGCAGGCTGATAACACAAAAGAAGGACATTATATTAATTCAGGCATAGTCAACGGGATGACCTACAAAGAGGCCACCGCTACGTTGATTGCCTGGCTGGAGGAGCGGAATCTGGGTCGCGGTAAGGTCAACTTCCGGATGCGCGACGCCGTATTCAGCCGTCAGCGCTACTGGGGTGAGCCGGTGCCGGTGTATTTTAAAGACAATGGTAATGGCCAACTATTACCTTATTTGATCGATGAGCAGGATCTGCCGTTAGAATTGCCTGCTATTGACAAATACCTGCCGACCGAAACGGGCGAACCCCCACTGGGCCGCGCAGAGGGGTGGAAGTATAAAGGCCAGTACGACTACGAACTGAGCACCATGCCCGGCTGGGCGGGTTCGTCGTGGTACTGGTACCGCTACATGGACCCGAAGAATGACAGTGAATTTGCGTCCAAAGATGCCATCGACTACTGGCAGAACGTAGACCTGTACATTGGCGGAACCGAGCACGCGACGGGCCACCTGCTGTACAGCCGCTTCTGGAACAAATTCCTGAAAGACCGGGGTTACGTCCCACAGGAGGAGCCGTTCAAGAAGCTCATCAACCAGGGCATGATTCAGGGGGTAAGTATGTATGCTACTCTGCTTGTTGAAGTTTTAAGTCCTAACGACGTTGGCGATAACGAACCAACTGATGTTGAATGGCGGAATTATTTCTTAGCCCCTTATGGTCTTGAAGTTCGTCAGTCTCGTGGCGGTAGAAGTAGGCGCCCAGAGCGTAACGGGCGTAGGTTATCTATGTTTGGAATTGCTCTATCAGGTTTGGCGCAGCCAATTCACATACCCATAGAGTTTGTTACGTTCGAAGATGGCAGATATTATTTAACAGAAGACTCACTAGAATATCTAAAGTTAAGGTATCCTAAATTTAATGAATATTCCATTGCTTCGCCTGAGTTAATTGAGGACGAATATCTGGTCTCAGATAGTTTGCAGCTTAGCCGGGATAAGATTGAGGTAACACCTATTGTCGAGAAGATGTCGAAGTCGAAGTTCAACGTGGTGAACCCCGATATGATCGTGGAGCGCTACGGGGCTGACGTCCTGCGGCTGTACGAAATGTTCCTCGGGCCGCTCGAACAGGCCAAGCCTTGGAATACCAACGGCATCGACGGCGTCTACCGCTTCATCCGGAAGTTCTGGCGGTTATTCTACAAAGACAGCGCTACCAGTGAAAGCCAGTGGATTGTGAGGGAAGAACAAGCGACACCCGCTGAACTGAAAATCCTGCACCGGACAATTCAGAAAGCGGAGAACGACATCGAAACGTACTCGTTCAATACGTCGGTGTCGGCGTTCATGGTCTGTGTCAATGAGTTGACTAGTCTGAACTGCCATAAGAAATCGGTGTTGCAGGAGCTGGTGCTGTTGTTGTCGCCTTACGCGCCACATATCACTGAGGAACTGTGGGCTGCGCTGGGCAATGAACCGGGTACGCTGTCGAAAGCCGATTTCCCGAAATTCAACCCGAACTACCTGGTCGAAGACTCGTTCGAGTACCCGATTCAGATCAACGGAAAAGTGCGTACCACGATGAACTTCGCCGTCGACCGGGCGCCGAAAGAAATCGAGAGCGAGGTACTGGCCGACGACGTAGTGCAGAAATGGCTGGAAGGCAAATCGCCCAAGAAAGTCGTTGTCGTGCCGAAACGGATTGTGAACGTAGTGGTTTAGTCAGTACAAAAGAACTGGTACGAAACGGGCAGACGATCTCAGATCGTCTGCCCGTTTCGTAAATAAGCCCGTCAATTTACTGGACGCTTGTTTCCGCCTGTGGCTGCGTGACTGGCTTAGGCGCCACCGCTTTTTTAACCTGAACGGCGCTGGGCCCTTTAGGCGTTGACTCAAGTTCAAACGTGACTTTATCGTTCTCACCGACAGGATCGACCAGTCCATTTATGTGAACAAAGATGCTTTGCTGGGTTTGTAAATCGCGGATAAACCCGTACCCCTTGGCCGAGTTGAAGAACGAAACAATACCCTGTCTGACCGTTTCCTGTGGCAGATCCGATTGTTTGGCTACGCTGACCTGGATATTATCTTGATCGACCGGTCTCATTTTTCGAGGATCGGGTGGCGTTGTCGATATGTTGCCGTTTTCATCTACGTAGGCCAGCATCTGGTCAAAGCTCTGTGCTCTGGCACCAGCGGCCTTCCGTTCTTCCCGTTTTTCCTGTTTGTCTTTTTGCTTTTTCTGTCTTTGTTTTTCCTTTTCCCGTTTACTAAAGGTTTCGTTGGATGCCCCCATGCTTATGGCAGTTTTAATGAATACAGAATAGTAACCACAGACCGCTCGTGTACCCCTGACGTTGCGATTGACTGTGATGTACATTGTTGCCTTGTTGACAACAATCAATAGAAAAGTGATTGGTAATACGCCGTATGGCGACCCGCCCAGATGCTATGGGTACAGACTAGGAAAGCTTATTGGAGATGCACTTTATTAAAACAACCGACAAACGAAAGCGTAAGTTCTCCAACTAAAATATATAAAAGCAGGGGCGGGTTGAACGGTTTACTGCGTTCCAGTTCTGTCGCGGCCCAGACCAGGTTTACACCATACGAAGCCGGATCCGTCGAAATAAGGTAGGGGAGCCTCCGGGAGCCGCTTAGCTTTATCCCATCAACAGACTTATTCAGTCGTCATGGCACACTCACCAATCGGTCTTCTCCACCTTATTTCTGCTCTGCTTGCCGTAATAACCGGGTCAATGGTTCTGCTCAACGCAAAAGGCGGGGTATTCCACAAACGGGCGGGGTACGTCTACGTAGCCAGTATGGTTGTCCTGAACGGAACGGCCCTTATGATTTATCGCCTGTTCGGCACGTTCGGCTCCTTTCATATTCTGGCTGTTTTTAGCTCGGTTTCGATCCTGGGCGGGATGGTGCCGGCTGTATTTCGTCACCGCGTTCGCGACTGGCTGATCTGGCATTATTACTTTATGAACTGGTCGGTGGTGGGGCTGTATGCCGCTTTCTGGGCCGAAACATTTACTCGTACCTTACCAATGGGGCAGTTCTGGCCAATTGTTGTAGTCGCTACGTCGATAACGACAGCCATTGGCGGTTATCTGATCCGAAAGAATGCCGTCCGGTTCGAACCGCTCAGTAAGCTAAAGTAAAAACCGGGAGTGAGGTATAGCCGTGCCCGTCAGGCAAAACTTTTGTTAGTTTTGCCTGATGAAAAACTGCATGGTTGCTGGTCTGCTGGCGCTCTCGATAGCTGCCTGTTCGCCCAAAATGAATACCCGTACGGCAACGGGTGGGGCGTATGATTACTTTAAGTACACAGCCGGTCAGCGCGCTAAAATATCGGTGCACCGGGGTGGGGGTGACCTGAAAGGCTATCCCGAAAACTGCATCGAGTCGTTTCAGTACATGGCCCGGCAGATCGGTACCCCGAAGGAGCCTGTCATTATCGAGTGCGACATCGACCTGACCAAAGACAGCGTGATGGTGATGATGCACGACGCAACCCTGGACCGCACGACGACCGGCACGGGCAAGCTCATCGAGAAAACCTACGCCGAACTGGCGCCGGTCCGGCTGGAGGATAACATGGGCAACGTAACGCCCTACAAAATACCGACCCTGGAAGACGTACTGCGCTGGGGAAAAAATAAAGTCACGTTTACGCTGGATGTCAAGCGGAACGTATCGTTCGAGAAAGTAGTCGACATGGTGCACAAAACGGGCGCCAGTGGCTACGTAGCGGTCATTACCTACAACGCCCAGGACGCAGCCAAACTGCACAAGCTCGACCCGAACCTGATGATTTCGGTTACAATTCGCAACCGGTCGGAGTATGACCGTCTGCATGAGCTGGGCATTCCTGATAACCGGATGGTAGCATTCGTCGGCGTTAAGGAGCCGGATGCTGAACTGTACACATTTCTGCATCAGAAAGGAATTGCCTGTATTCTCGGTACGCTGGGTAACCTCGACAAACAGGCGGCCGCCAAAGGCAATCAGGTCTATAAAAAATTTGCTGACAACGGGGCCGACGTGATGTCGACCGACCGTCCGCTGGAAGTTTGGGAAGCGGTCAGGTAGCCCAGCGGGTAAAAAGTGTTCTCTTGTCCTTTACAGCTATATGGCCGAACCACGCGGGATTCGGTCATCAATTGACGATGTTGTTGTATGAGATTAAGAAGCTGGCTCGTGGCGTTGCTGCTCTGCGTAAGATTAGTCAACGCGCAGGAGAATAGAGTGCCTACGTTCCGTAAGAACGTGCCGCTGGATTCGATTCGGCTGAGCGACCCGTTTATTCTGGCCGACAAAAAAACGAACACGTATTACATGACCGGTACGGGCGGGATGCTCTGGAAAAGTCCCGATCTGAAACGGTGGGAGGGCCCGTATGCAATTGCGCAGACAGACCCGAACTCGTGGATGGGGCCGAAACCAATGATCTGGGCCGCCGAACTGCACAACGTCAAAAGCAAGTACTATTATTTTGCGACGTTTACCAACCGGGCTGTCAAGATCGATACGGTCGGACAAAACGTCATCGAACGCCGGGCCAGCCATGTACTCGTCAGCGACAAACCCGGTGGTCCGTACGTACCGATGCGCGACGCCACTTACCTGCCCCCCGACAAACCTACGCTGGACGGTACCTACTGGGTCGACAAAGACGGGAAGCCGTACATGGTATATTGCTACGAATGGCTACAGAATGGAAACGGTACGATCGAGAAAATCGAATTGAAGCCGGACCTGAGCGGGAGCATCGGGACGGGTAAACTGCTGTTCCGCGCCAGTGATTCGCCCTGGAGCCGCGAGAAAGACGCGACCGGCCACGATCGGCCGAATAAAGTCACCGATGGCCCTTTCCTGTTCGTGACTAAAACGGGTCGGCTGGGAATGCTCTGGACGAGCTGGATCTACGATGTATACACGCAGGGCGTAGCTTATTCAGAAAGCGGTACGCTGGATGGGCCGTGGCTGCAGGAAAAAGAACCCATTACGCCCCCCAACATCGGCCATGGTATGCTGTTCCGTACGTTCGATGGTAAATTACTCTTGTCGGCGCACAGCCATAAAGGAATAAACGGCCGTACCATTCGCGTCCCACGGCTGTTCGAAGCTGATTTATCCGGTGATAAATTGACGATTGGTAAGCCATATGCACCCTGACAATCAGCTGCTGACCTTTAACGCACAAATCGACATCATTGGGGTAAACCCGTTTGTGACGGTACCCGACGACGTGCTGGCGGAGCTATGCAGGCAGGCGGGTAAAACCAGGGGCGCTATCCCAATCTGCGGGGCACTCAATGGCAAGCCGTACACGCAGACGCTGGTGCGCTTTAAAGGAGCCTGGCGGTTATACATCAATACCCTGATGCTGAAAAATTCGCCCCGGCGCATCGGCGAAGTCGTTGTGCTTACGATAGCTCATGATCCGGTTGACCGAACGATAACTGCTCCCCCGGCATGGCTGGCTGCGCTGGACAAAGCCCCCGAAGCAAAAGCGGTTTTTAATAAACTCAGCCCGTCGATGCAGAAAGAAATCGTGCGTTACCTCGCTAAATTAAAGTCAGAAGAACGGCTGGCGGAAAACATAGAGAAGGCTATTGGTTTTCTGCTCGGGAAAAACAGATTCGTTGGGCGCGACAGACCTTGAGAACACAACAGGGCGGGTACACAATCGACATCGTGTACCCGCCCTGTCTGCTACCCGACTTACTGCTCGAAATAAAAACCCGCGTTAAGATCGTTGCGTAAGTCGGGGTGGGTAGGTTCCCAGCCCAGCCGGTCCCGCGTCTGCTGATTTGACGAAGGGGCATCCATACGGGCGAACAGCGCCATCCAGCCGAAATGACTGGCTGCTTCGTCGGGGTCTATCGACACGACGGGCAGATTCAGGCGTTCACCGATCAGTTCTGCAATCTGCCGTAGGGGCAGCCCCGTTTCGGCCGTTCCGTTGTAGCGGCTACCAGCCGTTCCGTTTTCCAATACCAACCGATACAAGCGGGCCGCGTCGAGTCGGTGTACGCCGGGCCAGCGGTTCGTGCCCTCACCGATGTAGGCAGAAACGCCTTTGGTACGGGCAATGTTGATGAGCGTCGCTATAAAGCCGTGGTCACCAGTGCCATGCACCGACGGCGCCAGCCGGATCACCGACGTTCGCACGCCCAACGCGGTCTGCGCCATGGTAGCCGCTTCCGACAGGCGTACCGGCGAAGTCGACGCATCGTCTTCCGTGATCAGATCACCGTTGCCGGGCTTTATGCCCAGCAAACCACCCGTGGTAATGAGCGGGCGGTTTGAGCCCGCGAGCGTTTTACCAACTGCTTCGATGACTTGCTTATCCGCAGCGGCTGCAGCGGCAAAGTTGGCGAAGTCGTGGGTAAAGGCAGTATGGATAACGGCATCGGCCGCATCGGCTCCACGCTTTAGTCCGTCGATGTCGCCAAGGTCGCCCATAAACGGTTCGCCCCCCGCCTGAGTCAGGGCTTTGGCCGACGATTCGGAGCGGACCAGTCCAACGACCTGATGACCAGCACGGATTAATTCCTGAACAATAGCAGAGCCAACAAACCCGGAAGCTCCCGTAAGAAAAACGCGCATGATAAGTTGAGTTGAGATCGGTTACGTTTAATTTTCGATGCAAAAATGTCGTAATCACTGGCCCCGGCGCGAGGACATTTGTCACAAGTAGCAGTGGGGGCAGCAGCGGGAAGCGTGCGCACCATCTGCCGCGATTTGCTGTTTACGCAACAAACGATTTAGGTGAATCATGAATCAGTTCGAGCACTACCTGCGCGCGCAAACCCAGCTTACCGACGACGACATCCTGCGCGTACGGAGTTGCGCCACCTCGCTAACCGTGCGGAAGCGCCAGCCGGTGCTTTGTGCCGGAGACGTATGCCGCCATAAACTGTTTGTGCTCACTGGATTGCTGCGGGTTTACCGGGTCGGACAGGATGGGACGGAATCGGTGATGCGGTTTTCCGCTGAGAACCAGTGGGCGATCGACCACGAAAGCTACACGACCGAAACACCGTCTCACTGCTACATCGAGGCCCTGGAAGATACTACGTTACTGCTGTGGACGAAGGAAACGATGAACGAACTGTTTGCGGCTATGCCCGCGTTCAGGGCGTTTTCGGACAGGCTAAAAGACGAGAGCCACAACAAAAGCCTGCAGCGGATTTTCAGCAACATCAGCCACTCGGCCGAGGAAAAATACAACGCGTTTGTTGCTGAAAACCCCACCGTCTTTCGGCGCGTGCCCCTGCATATGGTGGCGTCGTACCTGGGCGTGACGCGGGAAACGCTGAGCCGGATTCGTCAGAAGCATCATCAGCTCCGGTGACTGCCTATCGTCGGTTGGACTGCTGCCGGGCAAAACGCAACCTGATACGTTGAGCACACGCAGAATCCCGTTTTCGAGTTCATTCTGTACGGAAAAAATGAGGTGAACGCGATACCGATTGCTGGTGAGGTGGTCAGGCGAGGCTTAATGGCCTATTCCTTAATCGGTTGCCAATCTGCTTAACTTCTCCCGTCAGCACGAAGTCGGTTTGAGCATCACAAGTGAAGTCATTGACTGGCTCGAATTATCCGCTCGTGACGTTCGTTATGGTTGCGAACTATCAAAAATCTATGAACACAATTGAATCTGTAAACGCGTCGGACCTGCCGTGGCAGACGGTGACGGAGGGCGTAGAAAAATGCATGTTGCGGAGTTTGCCGGGCGAAAAACGGACGCTGATCCGTATCGGGGCTGGGCGGGAATTTCCGGTTCATGCACACGCGGTACCCGATGAGGTGTTCGTGGTCGATGGGGTGTATGTCGATCCGCAGGTGGAGAACGGCCGGGAATTCAGGGCGGGGGCCTATCTGTATTACCCCGTCGGGACGGAACACCACGCTACCAGCCCCAGCGGCTGCACGATTCTGGTCTGGAACGCCAACCGGTAGAAATACGCCACTGCGCTACCCCTAACTCCCCTGAAGGAGACTTCTTTGAGTAGAAGACAAGTTCCCTTCAGGGGAGTTAGGGGTGTAAAGCCTGATCATAATGTCAGTTAATTACACCACGTTAAATCTCTATAGGGTTAGCTTCTCGGCGGGGAGAGGTTGAGGCGGGGTGTTTCTACTTCGCAATTATGAACAGCCCGGCTGCACCGACGAGGTAGATGACCAGCACGACGAACGAATCGAGACCCATCCGGGCGATCTGGCGTTTGGGGCGAAACAGCGCACCGTATAAGTACGGAATGGTAACCAGTATACCCAGCCCGGTCAAATAAATATCGCTTTTCTGGGCCGTGGGGAGCACCGGTTTGCCCGAAATGACGGTTGCCAGTACCAACAGCACGGGCAGAAATGCATTGCCACCAAAGATATCGCTGATGGCCAGGGTGTAATCTTTGTTTCTGACAGAGGCCAGACCCGTCGAAACTTCGGGGAGTGACGTAGCAGCTGCCAGTACGGTTGCCCCGAAAATAACGCCGTCCATACCCAGTTGTTTCGACATGGCGTCGCCACTTTCTTCCAGGGCCACACCACCCGCCAGCGTCGCCAGTGCCGCAAGGCCAAAGATCAATAACGATTTGCCCGTGCTACGTTTGTCGTCGTCCGACGGTTTCTTCTTCGGGGACGGTGCGGGCAACGTTGTCTGCCAGGCCAGACCTTTGTGCGCTTTGCCAACAAGCCATACGCCAGCTACCCACGCACCCAGCAAAAGCACGCTGTCTGGTGTAAGCCGAGCAAACCCGAGGTCACCGGGTAACTGGTGACCCATCACGACGAGCGTGAGCATAGTAACAACCAGCGCCCCTTCCAGAACCGGGACCAACGACGACTGCTCCGCCGTAAGCGTGTTCTGCTTACCAATCCCGACGGCATCGAGTATAACCAGTACGACCGTTTGCAGGGCGATACCGCCTAAAATATTCCCGACCGCCAGTTCAACTTTGTTGCTCATAGCCGCGCTGATGGTAATGGCAATCTCGGGTAGGTTCGTTACGATAGCCAGAACAATCGTGCCGCCCAGCGCTTCGCCCAGGTTGAAGCGTTTGTCGAGTACGTCGGTCGTGTCGGACAGGGCAATGCCTGCTTTCCAGACAATGGCAGCTGCGATACTAAAAATCAGTAATAAAACGGGGAGCGATAACGAAGTAAACATTGGCCAACCTGCTGTCGGATCGATTCACCAGCGGGGGACGCACATCCGACAACCTTTCAGGAAAGAACAAGTGGGGCCGGATGTTGTTTAAAACCGAACTTCGGTTCAGCCACAGTTTATTGCCCCGCTCCATCAGTGGGTGTTGCTGAAGCGGATAACCTGTTAAACAGACCCGTCAAAAACACCAATCCCCGTTTGCGTCGATAACTTGCAAACGGGGATCGATTATAATGACGGATTAATACCCCAGCGTAAAGCGCTGTTGGATAAACTGGGGCTGTTCGATCTCGTCGAGTACGGCCACGGCCAGATCATTCACCGATATACTGCTTTCGCCTTTATCGTTGAAAACGGGATGATCCGTACCCAGCCGGAATGTACCGGTACGGTCGCCGGGCTGCAACATGATCGCTGGACTCAGAAAGGTCCAGTCCAGTGTCGTGTTCTGCCGCAGGCTGGTCAGGTAGTCGCGGGCGGACGTAGCGCCCGTTTTCCAATCCGCCGGAAACTGGGGCGTATCCACCAGTTGTACGCCCGGTGCTACTTCTAGGCTACCGGCTCCACCCACTACCAGCAGGCGCTTGACACCCGATTGTTCGGTGGCTGCTTCAATCGCTTTTGAGTTGTTCAGGAAATCGTCGTAGAGATTTGGGTTCGTCCAACCCGCGTTGTAAGCGCTCAGTACGGCGTCGTGACCCGTCAGAACTGTGGCTAACTCATCTACGCTCGAAACATCAACTGCTTTTGTTGACAGTTTTGAATCGCTGGTGGTGATTTTTTCGGGATGACGGACAATAGCTGTTACGTCGTGACCACGGTGTAAGGCTTCGTTGAGCAGAGCTGAACCAACAAATCCGGAGGCTCCAATAATGGCGAGTTTCATAGCTTGATTGTAATTAGTAAGTGAAAATTGTAATAAATTTTGTTACAGTTTTGGGCAAAAAAATTAACCGAACTGCTGGTAAAAATCAGCAAGCGTCTTGGTGCCCAGTTGATTCAGCAACGCCCGTTCGGCCTCAGCATAGAGCGAACTCAGGTGTTGATTGATCTGGCGGCCAACGGGGCAGTCCGGGTTGGGGCTATTTCGGGCTTTACCTAAAAAAGCACCCTCGTGCGTAGCCTGAAACACATCTGACAACAAAATCTGCTCGGCGGGTTTCGCCAGCGTACTACCGCCATTTTTCCCTTCCCGACTAATAACCAGGCCACGCTTGCGCAGATTGCTGAGCTCCTTGCGAACCAGCACCGGGTTGATGTTGATGCTACCCGCCAGATAATCGGACGAGAGCCACGCGCCGTCGGCCTGCGTGAGCAGCGTCAAAATATGCAGCGATATAGCAAAGCGTCCGTTCATAACTGTAATTATATAGGTTACAGTTATGAACGATGAAAAGTTTCGGAAATGAAATTCTTAGGCAAAAAAAGAAAAACCGGGTGCTACGGCCGCAATTCCTAGGCTTGATGTCTTGCGGCTAGCTGTTGTCTGCTTATCTTCCGGGAAACAACCTGATCCTGTGACTGATTCTACCCTTATTCTGGCAATTCTCTGCCTGAACGTCGTTACCTGTGAATGGCTGGCTAAAAAGCCAGGTTTCGGGCACATCGGCACTGCGTTGCTGGTCATTCTGCTGACCGCGCTGGAAGCTAATCTTGGTCTGATTCCCACAACCGAAACGCTCGTTTACGACGGAATCTTCAACTACCTTGCCCCGTTTTCGCTGTTTCTGCTGCTGTTGGGTGTCAATCTGAACGATGTGCGCCAGGCGGGGTTACCCATGCTGCTTATGTTTCTGGTGGGTGCCGTGGGAACTGTTGTTGGTACGTTCGTAAGCGTCTGGGCTTTTTCGGCCCCCCAAACCGTTGGTGAGCTGTTCTATGCGCTGGCGGGGATGTTTACCGGTACCTACATTGGCGGCAGTATTAACTTCAATGCGGTTGCCCTTCACTACAAGGTGTCAAAGGCTGGTAATTTATTTGTGGCAGCCACAGCGGCCGACAACATTGTAACCGCGCTCTGGATGGTCGTTACGCTGAGTCTGCCCCGCCTGCTGCAGCGCCGGTTTCCGCGTCAGCTGGCCACTGTTTCCACGATGGCTGTGAAGACGGCCTCGTCGGCGGGCGATATACCGTCGCAGAAACCTATCGCCGTTGCTGATCCCTTCTCGGACGCTGAAACCGTGAACCCGAGTGATCTGGGTATTCTGCTGGCGCTGGGTTTTGGGGCAATTTTTTTTTCGCAGCAACTGACGGCGTTGTTACCTACCCTTCCATTTGTACTGATACTGACAACCTTTGCCTTAATTCTGGCGCAATTCCGTGTAGTCAACCGTTTGCGCGGGAGTCGCCTGCTGGGTCTGTTCGGGATATACATTTTCCTAGCCGTGATTGGTGCTTACTGCGACGTAGCCGCCCTGCTGCATGACGGTCAGCTGGCCATCGTGTTATTTGGTATTATTCTGGTGCTGGTACTGACTCATGCCCTGATCCTGTTCGGTATAGGGGCGTTGCTGCGGCAGGACTGGGACGTGCTGAGTATTGTTTCTCAGGCGAACGTTGGGGGGGCGACCTCCGCGCTGGCGTTGGCCCGCAGTCTGAACCGGGCCGATCTACAACTGCCCGCCGTGCTGGTTGGAACGTTGGGCAATGCCATCGGCACGTACCTGGGTATCCTGGTCGCGGAGGTGCTGCGCTGAAATAAGAAAGCCGAAAACTGGCCAGTTTTCGGCTTTCTTATTAAACAAATCTAAACTACTGCGCCACGACAATGACCGGTGCTACCTGCTCTGGACTATTCTCCGGATCAGCTTTGCGCTCGGCCGCTTTGCGGGCCATTTTCTTAACTTTTACGTCGTATAGGTCCGTCCGACGGTCTTTGAGCACCTGAACGGAACCCTGCTCGTGCAGTTCTTTCAACAGGCTTAGGTCCACGTCAGCGATCAGTACCATTTCGGTGTTGGTTGTTGCTTCGGCCTTGACGGCGTTGGTCGGAAACTGGAAATCGGAGGGGGTAAACACCGCCGACTGCGCGTAGTTAATGTCCATGTTCTGCACGCGGGGCAGGTTGCCTACGCAGCCTGAAATCGCTACGTAACACTCGTTCTCGATGGCCCGCGCCTGGGCGCAGTGCCGGACCCGCGAGTAACCGTTCTGCGTATCCGTCAGGAACGGCACGAACAGAATCTGCATGCCCTGCTGCGCCAGAATCCGGCCCAGCTCGGGGAATTCGACGTCGTAGCAGATCACCATGCCGACCTTACCGCAATCGGTGTCGAACGCCCGGATTTCGTTGCCGCCCACCATACCGTAGTGTTTTACTTCGTTCGGGGTGATGTGAATCTTACGGTACTCTTCCCACGATCCATCCCGGCGGCAGAGGTAGGCTACGTTATAGAGCTTCCCGTCCTCATCAACGAGCGGCATCGAGCCCCCCACGATGTTGACATTGTAGGAAATAGCCAGTTCACAGAGTTTTTCGCGCACCGGTTCGGTATAGTCGGCCAGTTTTCGAATGGCGACCGGCTCCGGTAGATCATTGAAATCGGCCATGAGGGGCGTATTGAAAAACTCGGGCAGCACCATGAAATCGGCCCGGTAGTCGCTCACGGCGTTGACATAGAACTCGACCTGTTCCAGAAACGCGGTTAAGTTCTTGAACAGCCGCATCTGCCACTGAATCACGCCAATCCGGATAATGGAATCGGTGTGCGGCTTCTTATCTTTTTCGTCGACGTAGTAGATATTGATCCACTCCAGCAGAGTGGCGTATTCTTTCGACTCCGTATCGCCGGGCAGATAACCCCGCAGGACTTTCCGAACGTGGAAATCGTTGGAAAGCTGAAACGTCAGTGTTGGATCGTAAATCTCTTTTTGTTTCACCTTCGCGATGTACTCGCGAGGGGTCAGCTCATCGGCGTATTTGCTATAGTTCGGTATGCGGCCTCCTGCCAGAATACCCTTCAGGTTTAGCTGCTCACATACCTCTTTCCGGGCGTCGTACAGCCGCCGTCCCAAACGCAGGTCGCGGTACTCCGGGTGAACGAACACTTCGATGCCGTACATGTAATCGCCGTCATCGCTATGGGTCTTGAAGGTATAGTTGCCAGTAATCTGGGCATATGTATGGTTATCGCCAAAGTCGCTGTATTTAACCCGGATGGCCAGCGCACAGGCTACCACTTTACCGTCTACCTCCACGCAGAACTGGCCTTCGGGGAAAATATTGAGCAGTTTAACGATGTTGCTCTTCTGCCAATAGTCACCGCCAATGCCGCTATACACTTCAATCATGGCCTCTTTGAGGTCATGGTAATCTTCCTTCTGTAAAGGTCTGGTCTGTATATGCATACGTTAGTTCTTTGCTTTTCGCTGCTGGTTGTAATAGACAAAAAGAAACGCGGCTCCTGTTCCTGTAAAGGCAATCAGGCCGCTCATGGCAATTTCCGGAATACAAACGAAAAACCTGGGGCCAGATAAGCGGAAGAGCCGGCTTGTGGTTGCGTGATTCCATCGCTAGGAAATGAGCAACGTAGCAAGCTGGTCGACATGCTCATCGGTCAGGTCCAGGTGCGTCACAAAACGGACCTGGTGTTTGCCAAACGCGACACCGCGGATGCCCATCGTTTCCAGTTTACTAACATAATCCGTTGCCAGGATGGTTTCGGGAAGCTGGAAAATGACAATGTTGGTGTCGATGGGCAGGATCGATTCGACCTCGGGAACCTGCTCCAGGATCTGACCAATCTTACGGGCCCGGGCATGATCAATTTTCAGTCGGTCGACATGATGGTCCAGCGCGTAAATACCGGCAGCGGCCAGGAATCCCGCCTGCCGCCAGCCTCCACCCATAAGTTTGCGGAACCGGCGTGCCTGCCGAATAAAATCAGCGGAGCCTAGCAGCAGCGATCCAACCGGGCAGCCCAACCCTTTGGAGAGGCAGATGCTGATGGAATGAAAGAGCTGCCCGTACGCTTCGGTCGGTTCACCCGTTTCGACCAGGGCGTTGAACAGGCGGGCGCCGTCGAGATGCAGGATCAGGCCGTGTTCGTCGCACACCTGTCGGATAGCCGCAATCTCGGGAACGGTGTAATAGCAGCCGCCCCCTTTGTTAACCGTGTTCTCGATAACCACTAACCGCGACAGGGGTTTGTGCGGATCCGTAGGATTGTAAATGTATTCCCGGATCAGGTCCGGTCTTAACTTTCCCCGCTCCCCTTTGGGCAGACTGACCGAGGCCAGGGCATTCACCGAAATGCCACCGCCTTCGTACTGATAAACGTGGGAGAGATAGTCGCAGATCACGTCGTCGCCGGGGCGGCAGTGGGTCCGGATGGCGAGCTGATTGGTCATCGTGCCCGACGCGCAGAACAGGGCGGCCTCCATGCCAAACAGGGCGGCTGCTTTGGCTTCGAGGGCGTTAACGGTCGGGTCGTCGCCCAGTACATCGTCCCCTAGTTCGGCGGAGAACATAGCCTCGCGCATGGCGGGCGTGGGTTGCGTTACGGTATCGCTGCGTAAGTCGATTAACATGTGTTGTGTGGCAGAACAGGTCCGCCTATGTCATGAGGTTGTATCAGCAGGCAAGTTAACAACGGGCGGGGGCTTCCGGGCGATTGTCGCTCACTTTGTGGCGTTTTATGAGCCGGTGGCTAGTCTGCGAAAGCGGCTGAACTTGCTTTTCGCCACGTCTCCCGTAATTTTGGCCAACCTTCCCGGCCCGAATCGGGTTCATTTTGGTAACTGTTAAGTACGCTCATCGTTCGTTCCTATATTTAGCCTAGGTCATGCTCGCTCACAAAACCCCCTGGATCGTTTTACTTATCGGCTGGATCGCCGGAGCAACCTGGTGGCACGTCTGCAAGATCAAACAACTCTGCGCCGATGCTGAAGAACCTGCTGCGGTAGTCGGGACGATGCCAGCCGAGTCGATCCGAATTCCACCCCTGCTTATCAGCGACGGTGCGCGCTTTCAACTTGACCTGCCGGGTAATTTCAGCTTTGCCCAGTCGGAGGCCAACGCCAGCATGAACACGCTGATGGGATCGCTCGATTCGCTGACAACGTACCTGAAAGCCAACCCAGGCCGTACACTGACCATTACGGGGTATTATTTGACGGAAGAAAAAAATACGACGCCCCTGGCAAATCTGGGCCTGGCCAGGGCGGAAGCGATCAGGCAGTATCTGATTCAGCAGGGAGTTGCGCCCAAAGTGCTGACAACCAAGGGTCTGGTAGCCGACGAATCGCAGCCGGGGATTATTACCGTAACGCCCAGGAGCGACTCCCTCTATGGGGGCTGGCCTTTGCGTTTGGCGGCAGCGAACCTACCACAAACACAACTGCGTCCACCGATACGGTACTGACTGACCTGACTGTCGAGGAGAACAGCGTCGCAGAGAAAACTGTCGCAGAGAAAACTGTCGCAGAGAACGCTGTCGCGGAGAAGCCGGAGAAAACAACTGAGAAAAAAGAAAAGCTAAAAGCAGAGTCGGCCTCCGTTAAGGAAAAACCCGTTACCGGTCCTATTCCCAAAACCGAAGAAGGACTGGCTGCCGCGGAGAAATACACCTCAGTGTTTACGCCGATCAGTCTTTATTTTCCACTAAACGAGGCCAACTACATCAACACGGGCGAAACAAAGAAATTCTTCAAAGAAGCGTCGGGATACCTGAGAAAACACAAAAACAGGAAACTGTTGGTAACCGGGTATACCGACAACGCTGGCCCCAGCGATGTTAATCAGCGCCTGTCCCGCGAACGGGCCAATAGCGTAAAGCAGAAATTACGCAAATCTGGCATCCGGACCGATCAGATTACAGTAGTTGCCAAGGGGGAGAAAGATCCCAAATATTCAAACGACACCCGCGAAGGCCGCAAGGCCAACCGGCGGGTATCGGTAGTCGTTCAATAGAAAGTCGTTTAATACGTAGCCAGTATGTTTGATTTAAACCCGCTCAATTTGACTGACGCACCCATGCAGCATTTCGCCATGCTGGTGGTGGCGATGATACTGGGCTTTATTATTGGACTCATTTCGCAGCGCCAGACCATTCGGCAGCTTGAAGCAGAACATGACCGGGTGGAGGCAGACTTAATCGACTGGCAGAATCGGCCGGTGCGGTTGGTTAACACGTCGGACGACGAAGAAACCAATACGCTGAACCGGATTGCAGTACGGGCTCAGGCGCTGAACTTCGACCGGATTGGCCGGGCCACGCCCACTGAAGCCGATGACCTGAAAAAAATTTCAGGCGTGGGTCCGTTCCTGGAAAAGAAGCTGAACACCATTGGTATCTACACCTTTGCGCAGATCGCCCGGTTTAGTCCGGAAGACGAAGATCTGGTGAACGATATCATCGAGTATTTTCCCGGTCGGATCGTCCGTGACCGCTGGGTAAGCCAGGCAACCGAACTGACCAAAAAATAAATTCTACAACGCACTCATCTCAACCCGCCCGATTATGACGCCTATGGACCCGCTCAATCCCACCACGGCAATTCTGGAAATGGTCCTGTTGCTGGCGCTGGCCGCGCTGATCGGCTGGCTCCTGGGACGGTGGCTGTTTTCGGGACGTGTGCGGTCACTACGTACCGCCATTGCCCGCAAAAAACAAGAATTGGCGGAGTTTCGTCAGGGAAATACGGCCGCGGGGATCATTGCCGGATCGGGAGCGTCGGTAATGATCCCTGAAACAAGCGCTACGTTCGTACCCGCCGATCCGCTGCAGCCCGCGCTGAGCCACTCCGATACACCAGCCATGATTGATGCCGATGAGCCTGTAGTCGTCGGGGAGCCGCCGATTGGCGCTCCGGCATCTCCGGTTTCGCCCATTACCCGGCCTGATGTTCCGGGCGAAACTTCGGAAATGATCGTACTGGATCGAATCGAAGCCCGCGCCGATGAACTGAACTTCGACCGGATTGGCCGGGCCGCGCCCACCGATGCCGATGACCTGAAAGACATTGTTGGGGTTGGCCCCTTCCTGGAACGGAAATTACATCGGCTGGGCATTTACACGTTCCGGCAGGTGGCCAGCTTCACCAAAGAGGATGCCCGGCAAATCAACGAGATTATCGAGTTCTTCCCCGGCCGTATTGAAGGCGACAAATGGGTAGAGCAGGCAAAACAACTCCACGACCACAAATACGGGTCTAGTTTGTGATTGTTCTGTTATACTATTCTTTTTTCTGTCATCCCGACGCAGCCGGGCGGCCGGTGCCGAGGGACCTTCGGCAGTTGGTATTTTTTCTGTTACCGAAGATCCCTCGGCACCGGCCGCCCGGCTGCGTCGGGATGACAGAAAAATGCGCATATGAGCCTAATAATCAAGAGGTAATATTCTTACTTGTTATTCTACCGTGCTTTAGCCCGGCTTGGTGTGCTGCTGAGCGTCATCTGGCCACCCGACCGATAAAACGTGCACATATCGCTGAGCACACATTCCTGGCATTTAGGGTAATACCAGGTGCAGATCCGTTGCCCATGCCAGTAGAAGTGCTTGTGAAAGTTGAACAGCGCGAGCGGGTCGGCGGGGAGGTATGACAAAAGCAGGCCGTGTGCTTTTTCGGCGCTTACTTTCGGGCCAATCAGCCCCAGCCGCTGCGTAACGCGGTGCACGTGCGTATCGACCGGCAGAACGGGCTTCTGAAAATTAAACAGCAGGAGTAACGTTGCCGTTTTGAGCCCAATACCCGGTAGATTCGTCAGCCACTTCATCGCATCCTCGGTAGAGAGATCGCGTAAAAAATCGATATTGGCGGCACCGGTCTCCTGAAACAGATGCGTGAGCAGGTTCTGAATGTAGGGCGCTTTAACCTCGGGGTAGTTAGCCGTTTTGATCGCGTCGATCAGATCGGGTAGGGGAGCATCACGGACCTGCTCCCAGATCGGAAACCGCTCCCGCATAGTACGATACGCCGTTACCTCATTGGCGTGAGTCGTCCGGTGCGACAGAATGGTTCCAATTAACTCGTGCATGGGATCAGCCCGGCCGTAGACATCCTGAATACCGTAAAGCGCATTGAGTCGTTCGTGGGCTTCCAGGGTTTTGGCGGCCGGGTCCTGGCTGGCAGCCAGATCAGTCCAAGGGTCAGGGGGGAGTGTCATCAATCAGAAACGTTAAGCGTTTCTGGGAAACCCAGCTTCCCGAAGAATGTTAACCAATACCCGGAAATGTGTCGCTGGTTATCTCATTATTGCATTGATAAGCGAAAGGCGGCTGGTGTCAGGCCCGTCTTGTTTTTGAACAACCGGGTGAAATATTGGGGGTACTCGAAGCCCAGTTGGTAGGCGGTTTCGTTGATCGACAGTGAGGTAGTAAGCAATAAGTGCTTGGCCTTGTCGATCAGTGCCTGGTGAATGTGTTGCTGCGTGTTCTGGCCAGTCAGGGTACGTAACATATCACTCAAATAAGCTGGCGATACGTTCAAAGCATCGGCAAAATGCTGCACGGTGGGCAGTGGGTGCTCGGTTGCATCCGACGACTGCGCAAAATAGGCAGCCAGCGATTGCTCAAACCGGCTTAACAGATCGTGCTCCGCCGTGCGCCGGGTCAGAAACTGGCGGTGATAGAACCGGTCGGCGTAGGTCAGCAGTACGTCAAGCTGAGAAACCAATACGTCCTGACTAAAGGCATCGACGGGCTGGTTGATCTCTTCCCGCAGGTTGGCCACCAGACTGTTCAGCACGGCTTCCTCCCGCGCCGAAACGTGCAACGCTTCGCTAGTGCGGTATGAAAAAAAGCCGTAACTCAGAATCCGCTCCCGTAAAGGATGCTTCAGCAGCAGGTCGGGATGAATAACCAGCATCCAGCCCTCCATGGCCGAAACGTCCATATCGGGCGATGCCCAGCAGAGCTGCCTTGGCGCGATGAACGACATAACGCCCTCGCTGAAATCATACGTCTGATGGCCGTACTGTAGCTGCCCGCCTTTTATGTTTTTCTTTAGCGAGACCAGGTACATTTCCTGCATGACCGGCGTTGTGGCCCGTTCCCAGTTGCGCGACTGCGAGAGGTCGATCAGCGTCAGCAGTGGGTGGGCTGGAGCGGGTAGACCGTAAAACCGGGTGTAGTCCGATACGGTATGCAAAACGGGTAAATCGCGGGCGGAGGGTTTCATGTCTGTTGAAAGAAGGTTATGAATATAACGTTAAACCATGAGCAGTCTAGCCGTTACGACTAAACTGCTCATATGGTTTTTAAAATCCTTCGGGATAAGCCGCGCCTACTGCACTACCAACGGGAAGAATGGCTTCCAGTTCGGTTCGTTCGTCGGCGCTCAACGTAATACGGGCAGCCGCTACGTTCGCTTCCAGGTATTTGCGACGTTTGGTGCCGGGGATGGCAACAACGTCCTGCGCCAAAACCCACGCGAGGGCCAGCTGAGCCGCGGAAACCCCTTTCGTATCGGCTAACGCTTGTAACTTCTCTACAAGTGCCAGGTTCTTGTAGAAATTTTCACCCTGGTAGCGTGGGAAGAATCGGCGTGAATCGTCCGGCTCGAAATCGTCCGGTGTTTTGATCTCGCCCGACAGAAAACCCCGTCCCAGTGGTGAGTACCCCACGAAACCGATGCCCAGGTCGCGGGTTGCCTGCAAAACGCCCGTTTCTTCTACGCCCCGGTCGAAGAGTGAATACTCGGTTTGCAGCGCTGTAATCGGGTGAATGGCGTGCGCCCGGCGCAATACGTCGGCCGACACTTCGGACAGGCCGATGTACCGGACCTTGCCTTCCTCCACGAAGCGGCTCATTGCACCGACCGAGTCTTCAATCGGTACGGTCGGGTCCATCCGGTGTAAGTAATACAGATCGATGTAGTCGGTATTTAGATTCCGCAGTGAGCGTTCGATCGACTTGCGGGCGTAATCCGGGTGGCCATTCAATTTACCCGTAAAGGTCTCGTTGTCGTCTACTTCAAACCCGAACTTGGTTGCCAGAATCACCTGATCGCGTTTACCCGCAATGGCTTTGCCCACCAGCCGTTCGTTTTTCATGGGCCCATAAAGGTCAGCGGTATCCAGCAGGTTGATACCTAATTCTAAAGCCCGATGAATAGTCGCCAGACTTTCGGTTTCGTCGGCTTCGCCGTACACCGACATACCATTGACTCCGCCCGTCATGCCCATGCATCCCAGTCCTTCGATGGGTACCTCCAGCCCCTGACTACCCAGGGCTACTCGTTTGATCGTGTTCATACGTTGTTAAGAATTAATAATCTTCAGAACAAAGGTCGTAACACGGTCAGCGGGCAGGATTATACAAACCGACGGTTCTGCAATACAAAACGAACTAGTGCTGTGACTGCCAGCCCTGGACCGTGGTGCCGCCGAAGATGGATTTGTTGATTCCGGGCGTGAAAATCGGGTAGGGGAAGGCAGGTTCGAGCGCACTGGCTTCGTTTAAAATCTGTACCTGTTCGGACGAAAGCTGAATGGCCAGGGAGGCCAGATTGTCGTGTAACTGCTCCAGTTTGCTGGCTCCCAGAATAAGCGACGTAATGCTAGGCTGCGCCGAGGCCCAGGCCAGTGCAACCTGAGCCAGCGGGTAATTGGCTTGTCCAGCTACTGTTTGCAAGGCGTCAAGAATACGCCAGTTGCGGTCGGTGAATTTTTGGTTGCCAAACGGATTGGCCCCACTGAGCCGTCCTTCCCCGGATGCGCCTTCTTGCTCCCGTTTGTACTTACCGGCCAGGAAGCCAGCTGCCAGCGGACTCCAGGGCGTAACACCGAGACCACATTCCCGGGCGGCAGGCAGGTGCTCCCGCTCAATGCTACGTTCAACAAGCGAATATTCGAGCTGCATGGCAATCGGGCCCGGTATGTTGTACGCCGACGCCAGCGTGGCTGCTTTGGCTGCGTACCAGGCGGGAATATCCGAAAAACCGAAGTAGCGGATTTTGCCGGCCCGAACCAGGTCGCCGAGCGTTTGCAACACTTCTTCGATGGGGGTAACCATATCCCAGACATGCAGCCAGTACAGATCGACATAATCCGTCTGTAACCGACGTAACGATTTATCCAGCGCCTGGTAAATGTGCTTGCGTCCGTTACCGCTTGCGTGGGGGTTTCCCGGCTGCGTGTTGAAACTGAATTTGGTGGCCAATACGAGCTGGTCGCGTAAATTACGTTCGGCCATATACCGGCCTACCAGCTCTTCGCTACGGCCCTGCGCATAGACATCGGCGGTGTCGATGAAGTTGCCGCCGGCATCCACATAGGCGTTGAAAATATCGCGGGAAACATCGTCGGATGAGCCCCAGCGCGGGGTGCCGAACGTCATGGTACCCAGGCAAAGCGGACTAACAACCAGACCCGAGCGGCCAAGCGTGCGAAAATCGGAGAGTGTCATAACGAACTGTTGTTTGATGGTAACGAATTTAACAGACAAAGGTCTATCGCCTGCATTCGTTCAGCCTATACAAACTGCCGTTTCTACAACACAAAACGAGGAACTTCGATATGCTGAAAGTCGATTTTCGTGCGATCCGCTGTGACGATTAGTCGAATCGCTTCACCCGGTAAACCAGGGCAACGATGACCAGCAGCAGGGCTAGGAAGCCCAGCGCGGTGGATAAGGAAAACTGTTCGGCGATAAAGCCCAGTAAAGCCGGTCCCGTCAACAGACCTGTGTAACCAATGGTCGTGATCGCCGACAGACTAACGGTTGGGGAGACGTCGGGTAGTTTTCCGGCCGCGCTAAAAAACACCGGTACAATGTTCGCTGCGCCAAAGCCCAGCAGCACAAAACCAAGTAATGCACCGTATACCCAGGGGCTCAGGATCGCGATAAGCAGACCCAGGGACCCCAGCAAACTACCACCCACCACGACGGTCTTGCTGTTCAGTCGGGCGACCAACTTATCACCAACGAGCCGCATTGTTGCCATAGCAACGGAGAAAGCAGCGTAACCCAGTCCGGCAAGCTCCGGCTCAATTCCTTTTACGTCCCGCAGAAAAATGGCGCTCCAGTCGAGAACGGCCCCTTCTGCCAGGAAAATAGCAAAACACATGACTCCCAGAAAAAGAACGCTGCTCTGTAACCAACCGAATCGCTGCTTCCCCGGCGTTGGCTGCTCCGCCACGATCGCAAACCTAGCCGCCACTTGTCGCTCTGTATCGGCCGGGAACAAGTATCGGTACTGGGTGATCGCGATAAGGATCATCAGCGCGGCAATGCTGCTGATGGCATAAAGGGGATTAAGCCCCAACTTGATCAAAAAGCCCAAACCAAGGGAGCCGAATAAGCCGCCCACGCTGAAGAGTCCGTGTAAGGACGACATGATGGGTTTGTCGTATAAATTCTGCACCTGTACACCGTGAGCGTTCATAGCTACGTCAACCGCACCAACGCCCGAACCGAAGATAAACAGAGCTACCGCCATTGGAATTGTGGAAGAAAGCAGCAACAACAACGGCAGCGCAAGCGCCATGATTAGTACGGCACCAGCGATGACGACGCAGCTCCCGAAACGACCAACCAGCCAGCCTGAGGTAGGCATCATCACCATGGCTCCTGCCCCCAGCATCAGTAATAAAAAGCCCAGATCAGCGTCGTTCAGGGCGAGCCGGTCTTTGGCGTAAGGGACCATAGGTGCCCAACTGGCCATGCCCAGCCCGCAAACAAAGAAAATCAGCTGGGTAGCCAGGCGCGCCTTCGACGCGTTGATTGGTAATGATGTTGTTGTCATCATAAAGCAGGTTGAGGCTAAGATATAGGCTAGCGATAGATAGTCCCGATCTGGTCTGGTAAGTGTGTAAAACAAACGTACTGGATTTGACCGGTCCAACGAAATCAACCGTCGAAAACGCTGTCAGAAAAAAACGCTTGAAAATTGAAAATAGCTTTCTTTACTTTGAATAACAAAGTACTTTAAGTGGGTTTAATTTAATAAAGGCAAACGCCATGATTACTCAGAACAAACGATTCGCTATCATCTTAGCCGCAGTTCCACTCCTGTTGCTTATTCCGTTCACCGCTATGCAGTTTACGCACGAAGTGAACTGGTCGCTGTTTGACTTTGTCGTTGCCGGCTTTTTGCTGCTGGGCACGGGTCTTCTGTGCGAAGTTGCTCTGAGATATACCCGGAAGGGGCAGTACCGGACGGTTATTCTGATAGCTATTCTGGTGGTATTCGCACTTGTCTGGATCGAGTTGGCCGTCGGTATTTTTGGAACGCCATTCGCTGGAAATTGAGTGCTGTTAATGACCTCAGGACGGTATGATTAGTGACTCTTCCATCCTGAGCAAAGAACGCCGAGGAACGTAGTGACCCTAACGAAAATGTGGCTTGAGCGAACTTCGTCAACTTTGGCCAAGCCAGTACGGGCGGTTGGTTGGAAAGATTGACCGCACGCTACGCCGAAGCGGGCTAGCGTGCTACGTCAATTTTGTATCTCTTTCAGTTTCTCCAAGCCGATTCGAATACTGGTCCGGGCAGCTTCCTGCATCGGGTTCAGCGCCGAAATACCCAGATTGTTCAGTAGCTGGTCTTGTTGTTGCGTTGCGGTCATGCGTCAAAAATACGCCAAATAGCTGGGTACGCCGTTGTCGGGTTCACCAGCTATTTGGCGTAGATAGACTAAAACGAAATGGTATCCGGGTTCAGCCCCGAGCCGCCGATGTAAGGCAACTGATTGATCGTCTGCATGTCGGCATCCGTCAGCGTGAAGTCCAGCACGTCGAGGTTTTCGCGGATACGTTCGGGCGTTACCGACTTGGGCAGGGGCAGCGTTCCGTTCTGCAAACACCAGCGGATACATACCTGCGCCACCGATTTGCCGTAGTTGCTGGCGATGCCGGTCAGCGTTTCGTCGTCCAGCATCTTGCCCGTTCCCAGTGGCGACCAGGCCTGAACCAGAATGTCGTGGGCATTGCAATAGTCGACGGACTCGGCTTGTAGCTGACCGGGGTGATACTCAATCTGATTAACCATGGGCGTAACCGTTGCCGTTTTGGCCAGCGCGTCGAGGTGATGGGGCAGGAAGTTACTGACACCAATCGCCTTGATCCGACCATCGTTGTACAGTTTCTCAAACGCCCGCCATGTATCAGCATTGATCGTTTCCCGGTCGCTGAACTGCTTGGCATTGGCGGGCCAGTGAATCAGGTACAGGTCGAGGTAATCGAGGCCCAGCTTGTTCATCGACTGATCGAAGGCCTTTAACGTCGTGTCGTAGCCCCGTTGCGTGTTCCAGAGTTTGGTAGTGATGAACAGTTCCGACCGGTCGATACCACTATCGGCGATAGCCTGCCCGATACTGGCTTCGTTGCCATACGCGGCTGCCGTATCGATGTGTCGGTAACCGGCTTCGAGCGCAACCTGCACAGATCGAATCGCCGTGTCGCCATCGGGTGTTTGCCAGGTGCCGAAGCCAATTTGCGGGATAGTGACGCCGTTGCTGAGGGTGTACGTGGGGATTGTCGTATTCATAAGGAGCCTGTTTGTTTGGTGGCTTAAAAAAGGAGTCTCTTTACCCCTAAATCCCCTTCAGGGGACTTGGTCCATGCGCTAGTAAAGTCCCCTTCAGGGGATTTAGGGGTAGATAAGCGTTACTTAAAAGCTAGTCTGCTTGAAATTCTGAAAACTCCTGCAAGGTTATCCCGGCAGCGGTCGCCGGGGATGGGGCCACTACAACGTCTTCATATCGATCACAAACCGGTAGCGAACGTCGCCTTTGAGCATGCGTTCGTAGGCGGTTTCGATATCTTTCATATCGATCAGTTCGATGTCGGACGTGATGTTATGTTCGGCGCAGTAGTCGAGCATTTCCTGCGTTTCGGGCAGCCCGCCAATCATCGATCCGGCCAGGCTCTTGCGGCCCGGAATCAGACTGAACGCAACGATTTGTGATGGCGTCGGGGGGGCACCCACGCAGATGTGTACGCCGTCGGTTTTCAGCATGCCCAGATACATGTTATAGTCGTGGGCGGCCGATACGGAGTCGATGATGAAGTCGAAATAGCCCTGAACACCCTTGAGCTGCTCCGGATCTTTGGTCACCACGAACTTGTGGGCGCCGAGCCGTTTGGCATCTTCTTCCTTACCGGGCGACGTGCTCAGTACCGTGACTTCGGCACCGAATGAGGCCGCAAACTTAACGGCCATATGCCCCAGACCACCCAGACCCAGTACGGCTACCTTGTGGCCTTTACCCACCTTCCAGTGGCGCAGGGGCGAATAGGTCGTGATACCGGCGCACAGCAGTGGGGCTACGGCCGCCAGATCGAGCCGCTCGTCGACATGCAGCACGAAGGCTTCATCGACAACAATGACGTTGGAGTAACCGCCGTAGGTCGGCGTCTTGTGGTCCTGCTCGGTACCATTATAGGTCTGCGAGTGGCCGTTGAGGCAGTACTGCTCCAGACCGTCGGAACAGTTTTCGCAGTGGCGGCACGAATCGACCAGACAGCCGACGCCCGCCAGATCGCCTACTTTGAACTTGCTGACGTCGCTACCGACGGCCGTTACGCGCCCGACGATTTCATGGCCGGGCACCATCGGAAAAATGGAGCCACCCCATTCGTCGCGAACCTGGTGGAGATCGGAGTGGCACACGCCACAGTACAAAATGTCGAACTGTACATCGTGCGGACCGGGTTCGCGCCGGTCGAAAGAAAAGGGCCCCAGGGGTGTCTTGGGATCCTGCGCGGCATAGCCTTTTGCGGCAATCATAGCTGGTTGGGTATTTAGTGGTAAAACCATCTAGTCAACCAGACTTTACCAGTAAGCGTTTAGAACTAAGTACAGAGAAACGTTAATGAGCTGGCGGTCAGACGGTCAACGTTTCTGCTTCGGGCACCATGTCAACCGGGTGGTCGGCCAGAATACGCCGGCGGTGATTGAGCCCCCAGCTCGCCATTTCCTCGATGATTTTTTCCAGCGTCCGGCCGTAGTCGGTTAGCTTGTACGAAACCGTTACGGGTTTGGTATCGTGTACCGTACGAATCACCAGTTCGTTATCTTCCAGTTCTTTCAGCACCTGCGACAGCATCTTGGCCCCGATACCATCGACAATGCGCTGCAGCTCACCGAAGCGACATTCACCCAGAAAATTCAGTGAGCTGATGACGGCTATGCGCCATTTGCCGCTGACCAGGTCAAGTGTGTCGTAGATAGCACGCAGCTGCTCATGGCAGTGAGGGGTGAATCGAAACTCGTCGGGGTTTTTCTGGCTCATAAATTAGGTACTTTCTCGGGGGAAACTACTTTACTTTTGGAAACTACTTTCAAAAGTAAACCAAAGATAAGTCCTTTGTGACATAAAAAGAAACGGCGCGTTGCCAGCCGGTTGAATGGTCTCAGACTAACACCGGTAAAAGCGTCGCTGTCGTATCGTCAAACCAGTTAACTACAATTACCATGATTCTTGTAACCGGAGCTACCGGCCATCTAGGCGGTGCCGTCGTTGATTTTCTCCTGAAAAAAGTAGCGGCCGATCAGGTGGCCGTGCTGGTGCGCGACGCCAGCAAAGCCGCTGATCTGCAACGTAAGGGTGTTAGCGTACGCGTGGGCAACTACCACGATTATGCGTCGCTGGTGCAGGCGTTTCAGGGCGTCGACACCGTATTGCTGGTATCGACGAGCGATTTGAACGATCGTGTCGGGCAGCACCTGAACGTGATCAATGCCGCCAAGGAAGCGGGCGTAACGCGGGTTGCTTATACCGGCGTGACCATGCAGCACCTCGATCAGTCGCCGTTGAAGGATTTCATGGGCGACCATTTCACAACGGAGGAAAACCTGAAGAACTCGGGTCTGAACTACATTTTCCTGCGCGATGGACTGTATAGCGACGTGCTCCCTCAGTTCTTCGGGCCGCACGTATTGGAAACGGGCATTTTCCTGCCGGCCGGGCAGGGGCGGGTGCCGTTTGCTACCCGGCTGGATATGGCCGAAGCCGCTGCCAACGTCTTGGCGGGTGAGGGGCACGACAACCAGACCTATGAACTTGTCAATACGGAAAGCTGGTCGATGGCTGATGCGGCCGCGCTGCTGTCGGAACTGGCGGGAAAGAATGTCGCCTACACCGATGCGCCCAACAACGTATTCACTGATGTGATGAAGAAAGCGGGCGTACCGGAAGGGGGTATCGGTTTCGTGATCGGGTTTGCCAACGCCATCGGTAAGAACGACTTCGACATGCCCGGTACGACGCTGGAACAACTGCTTGGCCGCAAACCGACGTCGCTGAAAGACTATTTGCAGGCTACGTACTTCGCGGGCTAACTAAGCTATTTCTATCGAATAGTCTGATCCGGCCCCGGCTCTCAAAGCGAGCGTTTGGGGCTGGACCATTTACTAATCAGGACAATACGTTGGCAGGCAAATGCAGATAAGTGACAGAAGGGATGCGTTCAAACGCATCCCGAAGAAAGTTTCCCAGTCTGAAATAGGAAAACTAGCTAAGCGCTAAACGTTACGTCCGACGGGCGGGTGTGAGCTAAATGTTGAGAATAAGTATCTTTCGGACCGTCAGCCTTATAATCAGGAGGCAGAAGGATGCCGAATGCCGTCATCTGCTCATTACTGAACCACTTATCAATGCTATTGATTTCTGCAATCCGTAAACACGTTACTCGCTGGTTGCTGGCGGGTTCGCTTCCGCTACTCTTCTCTAGCTGCCAAACCGGTCTGTCAACCAGCTCATCGAGCAAATCGGTTTCTGATCCAATAATTACGATTCGCGTCGACCCGGCCAAAACGTACCAGACGATGGAACATTTCGGCGCGTCGGACGCCTGGGCCTGCCAATTTGTAGGGCAGTGGCCCGATGTCAAACGTAACGCCATTGCCGACCTGCTGTTCAGTCGTGACTTCCTCCCCAGCGGGCAGCCCAAAGGAATTGGTTTGTCGCTGTGGCGATTCAATATTGGAGCAGGCACGGCCGAGCAGGGTACAGACAGTGGCATTCGCGACGAGTGGCGCCGGGCCGAGTCGTTTTTGAATCCTGACGGTACGTATAACTGGAACAAACAGGCTGGCCAGGTGTGGTTTCTACAGGCCGCCAAACAACGGGGCGTCGAGAATTTTCTAGCTTTTCCTAACAGTCCACCGGTGGCGTACACCGCAAATGGCAAAGGCTACGCCAGCAATAAAATCCCCAATCTGAATCCCGATCAGTTCGACCGGTACGGTCACTATATGAGCAGTGTTCTGAAAGGGCTTCGCACCAAAACGGGGATTACGTTCAACTACATCAGCCCCGTCAACGAGCCGCAGTGGGACTGGAGCGACGGTGGGCAGGAAGGGAGTCCTTTTTACAACAACCAGATTGCCGGAATCACCCGTGCGCTGAGCAACGCCCTGCTAGTCGACCAGTTGCCTACGAAAATCAATGTAGCCGAAGCGGGGCAACTCGAATTTCTATACGCCGATCATAACCGTCAGGGTAAAGGTCAGCAAGCCAGGGCGTTCTTTGACAAGACTTCCCCTGACTATCTCGGCGACCTGCCCAACCTGACCCGGTCAATTTCTGCGCATAGTTACTTCACCACGTCGCCGTACGACAAGGCAGCTGATATCCGTAAAACAGTGCTCAATTCGCTAAACAAGACTCCTGGTTTAAGTTACTGGATGTCGGAATACTGCATTCTTGGCGACAACGGCGGGGAAATTAACGGGTCGGGAAAAGAATTGGGGATTGACCCGGCACTTTACGTCGCGAAGGTGATCCACACCGATCTGGTCAACGCCAACGCATCGGCCTGGCACTGGTGGCTGGCGATTTCGCCATACAACTACAAAGACGGGCTGATTTATATCGACAAAAGCAAAACCGATGGTCGTTATCAGCCGTCGAAGATGCTGTGGGCACTGGGCCATTACAGCCGCTTTATTCGTCCGGGCGCAGTCCGGCTCGACGCGACGCCCGAGTCAGGCAACGGGCTGCTGGTGTCGGCCTACAAAAACACGGACAGTAAGCTGGTCATCGTTGCGATCAATCCCACTAACAACGATTTAGCCGTCAAACCTTCGTTACTGTCGGGTCGGCTTTCCAACGTTCGCCAATATGTTACGTCGGCCACAGCTGATTTAACGCCCGCGACCCCCAACGCAAACAGGACGAGCATTCCCGCCAGGAGTATCGTTACGTTGGTGGGCGACCTAAACAGTTGAGCAACTTGTTGCTCAACTGTTTAGGTCAAAGTTGGTCCGAGAGAAGTACGTAAAATGTCCTGTCCAACTTTCGTATCGGGTTCGGGTTTATAGATAAACAGTTAACTGCTACGACAATGAATGCAACTGAAAAAGACCAGTTATCTGGCCATAGCGCCAACCCGTACTATTCCCATACCGACCACACCCATCTGGACGTGTCGAATGCCGAGTGGAAGAAAATTCTGCCGCCCGACCTCTATGCCGTCGCGCGGGAGCAGGGCACTGAACGGGCATTTACGGGCAAATACTGGAACACCGACGAACTGGGTACGTATTATTGCGCCGTGTGTGGCAACAAGCTGTTCCGCTCCGACGCCAAGTTTGCCAGTAGCTGCGGGTGGCCCAGCTTTTTCCAGGCCGACCGCCCCGACAGCGTGGTTTACCACACCGACAACTCCTACGGGATGCGCCGGGTGGAAGTGGTTTGTGGCCGCTGCGATTCACACCTGGGCCACATCTTCAACGACGGCCCCGCCCCAACCGGCCAACGCTACTGCATGAACTCGGTCTCCCTCGACTTCGAGCCCGATAACTCGACGGAGTAATTGTCAGGAGCCTGGTTGATAGACTCCCTGAATTGGCTAATAACGTGCCAATTCAGGGAGTTTTGTCTTGAAAGCTAAGGGATTACAGATTGCCCTAGCTGCCGGGGCGACTGACCGAAACGCCTGCGAAATGCGTAGGAGAAATGCGACAGGTCTTCAAAACCAACTGTCAGGTAAACGTCACTTACTTTTTGCCGATTTACCTCGATTAGAAAGCGGGCTTCCTGCAGCCGTTTCTCCAGGAGCCAACGACCCGGCGACTCATTGAAGACCCGTTGGAAATCGCGTTTGAAAACGGTCAGGCTGCGACCTATTATGTAGCTAAACCGCCGTAGACTAACGTTGAACCGGAAATTACGAAGAATAAAACGGTTGAAGGTCAATCTTATGCGGGTCGCTGAAGTCAAACAGCGTAGCAGACAGGGTAGGTGGGCCTGTATAATAGCGTCTAAAAAAGTTGACCGTTCCGTCAGCAGCGTAGCATCTACGTGTGGGTAAATACGTACCGGCAACGTGTGCCGGTTAACCAGCTCCATTAACTGATCGGTTGGTTCAATACGCAGCAGAGCCTCATTGTCAGCCCCATCAGTCAATGCCTGGATGGCGTGTTGTTGTGTCTTCAGGAAGGGCTGATCGAAGAAAACCGAGAGCGTATCGAACCGACCGTTGTCGCGGTATTTTACGTACCGGGCCAGATGGTTCCGTTTGGCAAACCAGCACTCGCCCGGCCCGATCGTATATTGTTCGTCTACCTTCGTGAAGATAGTCACAGTGGAGTAGAATGGAAACGCAACGGATTACACCAGCTTCTGCATCACTTTATCGGGGGTGATGGGCAGGGTGCGGATGCGTTGGCCGGTGGCATTGAAGACCGCGTTGGCGACGGTAGCGGCAAAGCCGATTAGGGCAAAATCGCCCAGCCCTTTGGCCCCCATCGGGTTGATATAGGGGTCATGTTTGTCGATGACGATGGTTTACGTATATATTATATTTATAGGGATTGATATATGTCAAATGGGAAATGCAGGTCAACTTTTATGGTGAGTAAATATCTGAGCATTAGCTTCTTTGGAAAGAAAATCCTCAAATATTTCGTTCGATGCGTAAAACTTGTCTGTCAAAAATTTTATCTCGTTTAATAACTCCTTAGGCCGTAAAATTTGGAATATGTTTGAAGTGAATTCACGTTGTAGAATGACAGCGTGATCGTGAAAGTCTTGGCAATTCTTCTTATTAAAGAGGTTATAAGAGTATACCAGAAAATCTAAAGTTAGGTTTCTATAGCCTTGATAAGCGGTAGGCTTCTCAAGGCCGAAACCGTCATCTTTATTTATGTTTGGAAAATAAAATCGACCTTTTTCTATCTGGGTAGAAAGTCTGCTTAATAAATCTTCTTTATTCTCCGCAGAACATGACCTGAGTTTAATTAAGACTTCAACAGTCATGCTATGCCATTCTAGAAGTTGTTTCGTATACTCGTTTGCAATAGCGTATTTTTGCTTGCTACGGTCTCGGATAAAGAAATAAAGCGTGACAGTCGATACAGTTAATGAGATTCCTGATATAAAGTTTGCAATTGCACTGCTATCAATATTCATTTCTTTTATCGATTAGTGGATAACAAAAACTCCGCTGCCGCTACTTTCGTAAAGATAGCGACAGCGGAGTGAAGTTGAAACGCGATGACCTACACCAGCTTCTGCATAACCTTGTCAGGGGTGATAGGTAGGGTGCGGATGCGTTGGCCGGTGGCGTTGAAGACGGCGTTGGCTACGGCAGCAGCAAAACCGATCAAGGCGATTTCACCCATCCCTTTCGCTCCCATCGGGTTGATGTACGGATCGGGTTTGTCAATGACGATGGTCTCCGTGTGGGGAACGTCAGCGCTGACGGCAACGTGGTAGTCGGCGAGGTTGTTGTTGACGTAGCGGCCGTAGCGGTGGTCGATGACGGCTTCTTCGGTCAGCGCCATACCAATACCACCGGCTACGCCCCCAATCATCTGACTGGCCGCCGTTTTGGGGCTGACAATCCGGCCGGAGTCGGCGACGCTGACCGCTTTCGACACGCGAACCACGCCCGTTACGGGGTGAACGCGAACCTGCACGAAATGCACCGAGAACGAATACATTGAGTATTTCTCGTGCTCCTCCCCGCCTTTCGACTGTACCGTTTTATCGATGGTCATCTGGCTGCTGCTACGCATCAGATCGGCCACGGCGACTTTTTTACTGCGGTCGGCTTCGAGATAAAGCATACCATCGGCAAGGGTCAGGTCGGCGGGTTTACTACCAGCGAGGGGTGTTCCGGGCTTGGTTGCCAGCTCGGCAAGGGCGGTTTTGACGGCCGTACAAACGTCGTGAACCGCCGAACCGACCGTCGAGGTGATGGTCGAGCCACCCTGCATCGGCGCGTTGGGTAACGACGTATCGCCGTACTCCACCTTGATCTTGTCGACTGGTACGCCCAGCACGTTATGCGCGATCATCGCCATTGCCGTACCCGTTCCCGGTCCGATGTCGGTTACGGCGCACTGTACTGTCAGCGTACCGTCAGCGTTCAGGATGGCGCGGGCGGTGGCCTGTCCCCGGCTGGCGTTGAACACCCCCGAACTCATACCGTAACCCACGAGCCAGTCGCCGTCGCGGTTGTTGCCGGGCTGGTTGCTGCGCTTGGTCCAGCCGATAGCGTCGGCCCCTTTCTGATAAGCCTCTTTCAGATTTTTGTCCGAATAGGGCCGGTTGTGTTCGGGGTCGGTTTCGGTGTAGTTGCGCAGACGAAATTCGATCGGATCGAGGTTCAGCTTGTGCGCCATCTCGTCCATCGCCGATTCGAGGGCAAACGCACCCGTTGCTTCGCCCGGGCCGCGCATCCAGATGGGCACACCCCGATCGAGCGGGACGATTTTGTAGCGCGTGCTCACGTTCGGGCAGTCGTACATAAACTTGGTCATACCGACGGTGCCCTCCGTAAAGTCCTCATAGCTGGCCGTTTCGCCGGTAGCCGCGTGGGCGATCCCAATGAGTTTGCCGTCTTTGTCGGCCCCCAGATTAATCGTCTGCACTGTGTAAGGCCGGTGCCCCACCAGCGTAAACATCTGCGAGCGGGTCATGACCAGTTTTACCGGCCGGCCAATTTTTCGCGCAATGGCAACGACGGCGGTTTCCTGGGGCCACGTGCGGAGCGCCATACCGAAGCCCCCGCCCATGAATTCAGTATGAACGTGAATGTTGTCGGGGCTAATCTTGAACGCCTGCGCCATGGCCCGCTGCGTTGCTTTTACGCCCTGCGTTTTGGCGTAAATCATCAGCTTGTCGTCGCTGTCCCAGTGCGCCAGAATACCGTGCATCTCCATCGGATTATGCACCTCGGTAGGCAACGTATAGTTGGCTTCCAGCGTCACCGGGGCCGTTTTGTACCCATCAGCGGTACCGCGTACGTAGTCCGCAAATCGTTCGCCTTTGGGCGTTACCCCCTTCTCCAGATTCTTCTCCAGATTGGTTTTGGGCGTTTGCTTGTTGTACGTTGCTTTCACGAGCGAGGCCGCGTAGGTGGCCCGCTCGAAGGTATCGGCCACGACCATCGCGATGGGCTGTCCGTCGAACAGGATCTCCTTTGTGTGCAGAATCCGGTATTTCTCCCCACCCGACGGTGGGCCCGGTGGTGGTCCGTTGCCGTTTCCCTGCGCCGGGGCGTCCCAGCCGGGAATGGGGGGCATATTCTGATGCGTAAACACACCAACGACACCCGGCGCGTTCTCCGCCTTTTTGGTGTCGATGCTGGCAATCGCGCCTTTGGCAATGTCGCTGCCCACAATGACACAGTAGGTCATGCTGGGCATGGTGAACTCAGCGAAGTACTTGGCCCCACCGGTCACCTTCATCCGCCCGTCAACCCGGTCGATGGGCGGGTTTTTCGTGTCTTTGTTCATGGTCAGGCGGTTTTAGTGGCGGTTTTCAGGGCCTCTACGATGGAGTTGGGTGCCATCGTTAGTTTAAAATCGTTTTCGCCGAAGCTTTTGGCTCCCTTCATCGCCAGCGCAGCCGCCTGTTTGAAGTTAGCTTCCGTAGCAGGTTTACCTTTGAGAAACTGTTCGGCTTCGGTCAGCCGCCAGGGTTTATGCGCTACGCCACCCATCGCCAGCCGGACATCCTGGATTGTCTTACCTTTCATATCGACGCCCACACCGACTGAAATCAAGGCGAAGGCGTACGATGCCCGATCACGCACTTTGAGATAATGCGAATTTTTGGCAAACTCGTTCATCGGCAAATCGACCGACATAATCAGTTCGCCCGGTTGCAGCGTGTTGTCTTTCTGTGGCGCATCGCCCGGCAGACGGTGAAAGTCGACGAACGGGATTTTGCGGTCGCCTTTCGGTCCCGATACGTTCACCGTCGCGTCGAGTGCCACCAGCGCAATGCACATATCACTGGGGTGAACGGCAATACATTTCTCCGACGTACCGAAAATGGCGTGCATCCGGTTGTAACCACCGATGGCTCCGCAGCCCGTTGGGCCGTTGGGTTCGCCCTTGTCGGGACCGGCCTGCACAGGACTGCGTTTGTTGCAGGGCATGGTGTTATCGTAGAAATACGAACAACGGGTGCGCTGCATCATGTTGCCGCCCACCGTCGCCATGTTCCGCAACTGGGCCGACGCCCCTGCGTTCAGGGCCTGCGACAGCAACGGAAAATTCTTCTTGACCAGCTCGTGCTCGGCTACGGTCGAGTTTTTGGCCATCGCACCGATCCGCAGACCGGTCGCCGTTTTCTCAATCGTCGCCAGTGGCAGCTTGTTGATGTCGACCAGCCGTTCGGGGATGATGACTTCCCGCTTCATCAGGTCGATGAGGTTGGTGCCACCCGCCAGGAAGTACGTGCCGCTCTCCTTTGTAACTGCCGAAATTGCGGCTTTGGGGGTCGTGACCCGCGTAAATTGAAACGGATTCATACCTTTTGCCCTCCCTGTTTTACGTCCATAATCGCGTCGACAATGTTGGAATACGCGCCACACCGGCAGATGTTGCCGCTCATGTACTCCCGAATTTCGTCGGGGTTGTCGGCATGCCCTTCGCGGATGCAGGCCACCGCCGACATGATCTGTCCGGGGGTGCAATAGCCGCACTGGAAGCCATCGTGTTTGATGAACGCTTCCTGCATCGGGTGCAGCTGATCGCCGTTGGCCAGTCCTTCAATGGTCGTGACTTTGCAGCCTTCGGTGGTCATCGCCAGCGTCAGGCAGGCGTTCACCCGCGTACCGTCGACGTGGACTGTGCAGGCCCCACATTGGCCGTGGTCGCAGCCTTTTTTGGTGCCGGTCAGGTTGAGCTGTTCGCGGAGCAAATCGAGTAGCGTAACGCGGGGTTCGATGTTCAGTTGCTGCGCCGTACCGTTGATTGTAACCCGGAGCGGCATCTGCTCAAAGCGGGTCGCTACTTTTTCGTGCAGCCCCTTCTCGACGGCCGTCACGGCGGCCGGGGGCGTCATGGCGAAAGCCGCCATTATCGACGATTGCTTCAGAAAATCCCGGCGCGATGCGCCTGAATTTTCCGCTGATTCGTCAGGGTGTTGCTGATCAGTCATAGTGTTTCGTTTATACCAACCGATTAGTCAGAATAGTCTATAGTTGTAACGAATTGTTACCCCTATCGGTTACGGCCTGCAACCAATTTGCCCCGGTAACTCTAGCGATCTGTTGGCCTAAATACGCGATCGACTACAATGTCTTGACAATCTTCGCCGGTACCCCCGCCACGACTGTGTTATCGGGGACATCCCGACTAACAACGGCTCCGGCAGCAACGATGGCGTTTTCGCCGACAGTAACGCCCGGTAGAATCGTGGCCCCGGCACCAATCCAGGCGTTCCGCTTGATCACAATAGGCTGAAGGAGCAACGTCTTACGGTCGGCGGGGGCCAGCGGGTGGTTTTCCGACGTCAGGTTAACGCGTGGCCCAATCTGCACATCGTCTTCAATCGTGATACCACCAATGTCGAGGAACGAGCAGGCGTGGTTGATGAAGATATTTTTACCCAGCCGGATAAAGCGGCCAAAATTGGTATGGAAGGGCGGGAAGATCGTCGTCGATGCGTCGATCTCGCTGCCGATGATCTCGCTTAGTTTGCTACGTACCTGATCGAGTTCGGTGGCCTGCGCGTTCATCTCGACACAGCGCCGGATGCTGCGCGCTACTATGGCACCAAACTGAGCGTACAGCGGGTCATCCTTTCGGAATGGCTTACCGGTCCGTAATCGCTGAAGAACAGCGGATTCATTGCTCTGATCGCTCATTTTTCGTCTCTTAGCTTTTTGAAGAGTAGCGGCATCGTGGCTGGGTCAAGCGGGGTCATCTCCACCAGTTTCAGCGACTTGACCATAGACAGCGTTGCGGTTTTGTAGTGCTGGAAGTGGGGCGATTTGATGTGCGCTTCGTAGGCGGCCCGGCTGGCGTAGATTTCCAGTAGCCGTAGAGTGGTCGGGCTGTCTTTCAGATACATCGGGAAGATACAAATGACGCCCGGCTCCAGCTGTACCGATGCTGCCGCTTCCTTCGTCAGAATGGCTTTGTACGTTTCCAGATCAGCGGGATTGATCTCGATTTCAGCGATGCGTACCATCCTGTCCGTCTGCTGCGCCGAAGCTTTGCTTTGACCGATCATTAACAGCAGTAGGGTTAGTAAGGGAAAAAGCGGTTTAAATGCGGAGATACCACTACAGCGACGGTTCATGACTGGCGATTTTTTGTTGTAATCATTTTACTTATTGCCCGAATAGTCGGCATCCGCTACCCGCCCGAACCAGATGGTTTTGCCTTTCTGCGTAGGTGTAGTTGCGATGTACGTAACGCCACTCGTGGGTGTAGCGCCGTGCCAGTGCTCGATACCCGGCTGGCATCTGATGACATCCCCTTTACGGACGGTCTGCCGGGGCTTGCCCCGCTCCTGGTAGTAGCCCTCGCCCTCGGTATAAAGCAGAATCTGACCACCCGGATGTGAGTGCCAGTGCAACCGGGCGTCGGGCGCAAACGTGGCCATTGTCGTGCTGTAGCTGAACGTACTGTCGGCCGGGCTTAACTCGTTAAGCCAGATTTGGCCGACTTGATGGGCGGTCTTTGCCTCTTCACCTCTGGGAAAGAGGACCCCGGTTTGGGCAAATGAAGGAATCGACAGGACGATGGCCAACAACGTACTGAAAAACAAGTGTTTCATGGTGCTTTCTTCTTTATCGATTTACCATGGTTTGCATTTGCTGGGGGTAACGGTCGCCCTGCACGTCGACCGCCGATAGGGCCTCATTTATGGTTGCCAGGTCGTCGGCACCAAGCGCAATGGCGGCTGCCCCAACGTTTTCTTCCAGCCGGCTTAACTTGGTCGTTCCCGGAATCGGTACAACCCACGGCTTCTGGGCCAGCAGCCAGGCGAGGGCAATCTGCGCTGGGGTGGCATTCCGTTCGTGCGCCATCCGGCTCAGCAAGTCGACCAGTGAACTATTGGCTTTACGGTTTTCTGCCGAAAAACGGGGTACAACATTGCGAAAATCAGCTTGGTCGAACGTTGTATTTTCGTCGATTTTACCGGTCAGAAACCCCCGACCAAGCGGGCTGAACGGCACAAAACCAATACCCAGTTCTTCCAGTGTTGGCAGGACGGTCTGCTCCGGTTCGCGCCACCACAGCGAGTATTCGCTTTGCAGGGCAGCTACGGGCTGCACCGCGTGGGCCCGCCGAATGGAATCCGCCCCGGCTTCCGACATACCAAAATGCCGGACTTTCCCCTCGCTGATGAGTTGCTGCACCGTTCCGGCCACCTCGTCAATGGGCACGTTCGGGTCGACGCGGTGTTGATAAAACAGGTCGATGACGTCGGTGCGCAGCCGTTTCAGCGATGCTTCGGCAACCGCCCGGATGGTTGAAGGTCGACTGTCGAGTCCCAGGGCGGCTTTCCCTTCTCTGAACCCAAATTTAGTGGCAATTACTACCTCGTTCCGAAGCGGGGACAGGGCTTCGCCGAGCAATTCTTCGTTGGCATACGGCCCGTAGGCTTCGGCGGTATCAAAAAAGGTTACGCCCTGCTCCACTGCCGACCGGATGAGGTCGATGGCCGATGCTTTATCAGTTGCAGGACCATAGCCGAAGCTCAGCCCCATACAGCCCAGGCCGAGGGCAGATACCTCCAGGCCACTTTTTCCCAATGCGCGTGTTTCCATATGTATGTATTGCAGTTTTAGGGGACCCCACCCCCAACCCTTCCCCACTAGGAAGGGGGCAAAACCAGTAGTTTGTGACTTGCTGGCAAAGCCCCTCCTTAACGGGGAGGGGTCGGGGTGGGGTTTTATACAACAAAGGTCAGCCCGTTTCGTGGCCGAAATCGTATACGGATTACGGATATATCTACCACTATTACTGATTTGGCAGGCGTGCCGACCAGATGCGAGTGGAAGCCTGTACCTTCGTATCGGTTTAGTCAGTCAGACGTATGGAAACGATGGTTCGGTTTGAGTCGGTGGGGCAGTATAATGCGTTCAATAACAACGAAACGCGCCACCCGCTGGTAAGCGTCGTCGACTTGTCGAAGGCGAATCCGCGACAAGGTAGCCGCATGTATTTCGGCCTGTATACCGTTTTTCTGAAAGACGTCAACTGCGGGGATCTGGTGTACGGGCGGCACACCTACGACTACCAGGAAGGCACGCTGGTCTTTCTGGCACCGGGGCAGGTAGCGGGGATCAACAGCAACACGTATCAGCCCAAAGGGTACGCCTTGGTGTTTCACCCGGATCTGTTGCTGGGCACGTCGCTCAAGTCAACGATTCACGACTACTCGTTTTTCGGTTACCAGTCGAACGAAGCGCTTCATTTGTCGGAACGCGAGCGGCAGATTGTACTGGATTGCTTCGCCAAAATCGACTACGAGCTACAGCAGAACATCGACAAGCACAGCAAGAAACTGATCGTTGCCAACATCGAACTGTTTCTGGATTACTGCATGCGTTTCTACGACCGGCAGTTCATCACCCGCGATCACGTACATCAAGGCGTACTGGAACGGCTGGAAACGCTGCTTACTCGCTATTTCGGGTCGGATGCGCCCCAAACCGTTGGCTTACCGTCGGTGGCCTACTGCGCCGATCAGTTGAATCTGTCGGCTAACTACTTAGGAGATCTGGTCAAGAAAGAGACGGGACGATCGGCGCATGAGTACATTCAATCGAAGCTAATCGACGTGGCCAAGGAGAAGATTTTCGACCGCAGCAAAACGGTCAACGAGATCGCCTACGAACTAGGCTTCAAATACCCGCAGCATTTCAGCCGGGTGTTCAAACAACGGGTAGGCCACTCGCCAAACGAATACCGGATGCTAAATTGACGGCACCCCATGGCAGCGGCCTAGTTATGGGCTTTTACCCCTAAATCCCCTGAGAGGTTGTATGGGGAAGCGTTTTTGTCATTCCGACGCAGGAGGAATCTTCGTTGACAGGCGGTTTTGTTTGCTATTACCGAAGATTCCTCCTGCGTCGGAATGACAAAAAGGGCGATTTTGTGACCCTAAAATTGCTCCCCAAACAACCTCTGAAGGGGACTTTCTCTAAATGCGAGCAAAGTCCCCTTCAGGGGATTTAGGGGTAAAAAACTCCTGTCGAAGCCCTCCCTTACGGGGAGGGGTTAGGGGTGGGGTGTTCAAATTCCCGCTACCGCGCGCGGCTTGTACAACTCTTCCAGTTGCTTAACCTCATCGTCGGATAGCTTTACCGACAGGGCACCGACGGCATCTTCGAGGTGGCCGGGTTTGCTGGCTCCGACGATGGGGGCCGTGATGACGGGTTTCGTCAGCATCCACGCCAGCGCGATCTGCGCGGCCGGAACACCCCGCTCTTCCGCCAGTTTCGTAACGCGGTCGGCAATGGCAAAATCATCGTCGCCGTAGAGCGACTTACCGAAGGCATCGGTTTTAGCCCGTTCGGTTTCGGTGCGCTCTTTCGTCCGCTTCCCCGTCAGTAACCCCCGCGCCAGTGGCGACCATGGAATAACGGCAATTTTCTGGTCTTCGCAGAATGGCAACATCTCGCGTTCCTCCTCCCGATACACCAGGTTGTACTGCGGCTGCATCGACACGAAGCGCGTCCAGCCGTGCAGGTCGGCGGTGTACTGCGCTTTCGCGAACTGCCAGGCCGCCATTGACGACGCACCGATGTACCGCGCCTTTCCGGCTTTCACCACGTCGTGCAGGGCTTCCATCGTTTCCTCGATGGGCGTGTTAGCATCCCAGCGGTGAATCTGGTAGAGGTCGACGTAATCCGTACCGAGTCGTTTCAGGCTGGCGTCGATAGCACTCATAATGTGCTTCCGCGACAGCCCTTTATCGTTGGGGCCGGGGCCCATCGGGTTAAAGACTTTGGTGGCCAGCACGATCTCGTCACGGCTCGCAAAGTCGCGCAGTGCCCGCCCGGTCACTTCTTCACTAGCCCCGTTGGCGTAGATGTCGGCCGTATCGAAGAAATTGAAGCCTAAGTCAAGCGCTTTCTTGAAAAAAGGTCGGCTGGCGTCTTCGTCCAGCGCCCACGGCCAGCGGTCGGTGGGCGTACCGTAGGTCATACAACCCAGGCACAGTTTCGATACGGTCATACCCGTATTCCCAAATCGTACGTATTCCATGTAATTGGCTAGCTTAGCTATTGGTCGTCTAATAACCTTTCAAGCAACGAAGCCGGGGTTTTGTTAAACGATGATCGCAAGTTATGCCCGGAAGTAAGCTAACGCTATACCCGTAGCCAACGATCTTGAAGGACTCATTGCTTGACCGACAGCCAAGCCGTCAGTGGTCAGACCCGGTCTTTTCAACCGCGCCATGAAACAGGTTTTGGAACGAGAAATCGGGATGGCGCAGGGCCAGCTCGTTCTGATTTGATGCACGCTGGGCGGCAGTCGCATAAACCAGCATTTTCTGTTCGTAATCGCTGATAGCAGCCTGTAGGGTGGTGAATTTTCCGTTCGTGAGATTATCGGACAACGTCAGCGCATCGACCAGGCCGGTGTTGACGCCCTGCCCGGCGAAGGGCTGCATCAGATGAGCCGCGTCGCCGACAACGGTTATTGGCAGCGGGCGGTCCTGCTTCCAGGGTTTTGTCAGCGGCAGTTTTCTGATCGGCAACGCCCGGAACAGATTGGTAGCCTGAAACAACTGCTTGTATACCGCATGCCAGTCGGAAAATCGGTCGGAAAGAAACTGGACTATACCGGCAGTATCCTGGAAATTGAGGTGTTCATTTAGCCATTCGTCCGATTCGCTCAGAATAACATTGTAGGTCAGAGTTCCGTTATTTTTTGGATTCGCACCAAACAGATTTCCCTTATGCGACGCCATCAGAATGTTTCCCTGACACAGCTCATAAAACGCCGGGCAGGCTCGTTGCGGATCGGCGACTTCGCCCTGTATAAACACCGTGCCGGTGTATTCGACAGTTGCATCGGTGATGTACGTTCGCACTGCTGACATGCCTCCGTTTGCGCCGATAACAAGATCAGCGGTGGCGCGTTGGCTATTCTCGAACTGTAGTTGCCATTTTCCGTCGTGGACATTGAGTCCGGTGAATTTTCGGTCCCATACCACCGTACCGTCTGCCAGACTATGCAGCAGTAATGTTCTTAGCTCGTTCCGGTTGATCTCGGGGCTATCGGTAGCCGGGCCTCTGGAGAATAGTACGTTCCCCTGCTCATCGGCAACGATCCGGCCCATCGGTAGCGCCCTGGCGAAGTATTGCTCAAGCAGTCCGGCCCTGGCCAGTGCTTCCTGCCCGGTCGTTTCGTGCAGGTCGAGGGTGCCGCCCCAAATGCGGGCTTGTGCGTCTTCGTCGCGTTCGTACACCGTTACGGTTACGCCTGCCTGCTGCAGTAGTTTTGCCAGTGTCAGCCCAACGGGGCCAGCCCCAAGAATAGCGACTTCTTTATCGGTTAACAGCATAGTTCTGTGCTATCGAGTACGTTGATTACAGCACAAATTTCCGCAACCCGGCAGAGGCAGGCTTGTACAAACGCGACAAAATCGCCGGGCTGTCGACCGGATGGGCTTACAAATCGCCACTTAGAACTTGCTGAATTCAGTCATCTTGAAAAATGAGTTTTGTCATTCCGACGTCAGGAGGAATCTTAATTGGCAGGCGATTTTCTGATGCTATAACCGAAGATTCCTCCTGACGTCGGAATGACAAAATTGTCGATTCGAAGCTCCTGAACACGTAAAAATTGGAAGTTGTAAGAGGCTTCGTAGCGATGAATTTGTTCGCTAGAAGGCGGTTAGCTGCGTATTGCGCTGGCGAATGGCTTCTTCGGTTCGGGGGATGAAATTGTCCCTGACGTTCAACTCCGCCGTTGCCTGCACTTCCTCGATAAACGGCCGTAACGTTTGGTTGTATTCCTGGAAGGCTAACGCAGGATTGCCGTTGTGTTTTTCCAGCGCGTCGGCCAGAGCAGCCGCACCGATTACCGACAACGACGCCCCCATTCCGGCAGCGGGCGAAGCACAGTAGCCAGCATCGCCGACCAGTGCTACCCGGCCTTTGGTCCACGAGGGCATTTTTAGCTGACAGAACTTATCGAAGTAAAACTTACCCGACTGTTGTACTTCGGCCAATAACTCATTGGTGCGCCAGCCTTGTCCCGCAAACTGGTTCAGGATGATGGCCCGCTGCTGATTGATATCGCGGTAGTCGTACGAGATTTCGTTTTCGGAGAAGAAACTGAAAATTATATCCGTTTTCCCGTTGTATGCATTGAGCGTAATGGCCTTGTTAGGCACGTTAAACAGCTGCATTGTTTTCTCATCAATGAGCAACTTGTCGACGGTCGTGATCGAAAAATACGCTTCCATGAAATAAGCGTACTCCGCTTCGTGACCAAACCACCTGTTGCGTACGATCGAGTGTAACCCGTCGCAGCCAATCACCAGATCGAAGGTCTGCCGCGTGCCGTCCCTGAACGTAACACCGACACCGTCGTTCGTTTCTGCTAACGCGGTGATGCTGTTGGTGAACATAAACGTGACCGTATTGACCAGTCGATCGAACAGGCTATTGATGAAAATATCCCGTTCGATTTCGATGTCATCGTCCTGATTAGCTGCGTCATCGTTTCCCAACACGATCGACCCGGCCGTACTACCGTCGGCTTCTTTGAATTCGATTCGTTCGACGCGCAGACGGTTGGCGTCTAGCTGATCGAAAATGCCCATGCGCTTCGAAACATCGACAGCCGTCCCGCGTATGTCGACCGCAGCCCCGGCCGTTCGGGGTTCACTGGCCTGTTCGACAACCGTGACGGCATATCCTACTTTGTTCAACAGACAGGCGGTCGACAGTCCGGCTATACTGGCCCCTGAAATGAGTACTTTTTTTCCGTTTGCGGATTCCATTCTCTGTGCGCTTTGCTAATAAATCAATGGCACAAAACTCTGGAACGCGGCTGGATCAGGCTTGTATAAACACGACAAAATCGTCGCCGATGGTCTGCCTGGCTTTCTTCGTTCGGCGCGCGAAAGCTGCGGGTGTTGTACCACTGTACCGTTTGAACTCCCGGCTCAGATGCGCCTGATCCGTATAGCCCAGTTCGTACGCCAGACCGGCAAGACTGACGTCCGGGTTAAGCCATAGCTGGTCGCGGACCTGCTCGAAACGCATCAGCGCCGACACGTCTTTCACCGTATACCCCGCCGACTGTTTGAACTTTCGCTCCAGCGTACGCACCGTCGCGTGGGCCGCTGCCGCAACCTGACTGACCGGCAGGGTTCCGTTGGCATTCCGCATCGCACTACCCGCTTTTTGCAATACCGCATTCGGTGCAACCGGCGCTTGTGCAGCCAGGAAATACGCTGCTACCTCAGTCAACGCTTCGTTGATCTGACCAGCCTGAATCAGCCCGGCCAGCCTAGCCTGTAACTGGGCCACGGGATGCTCGATCGTGCGGACGCCGTCCTTACCGGAGGGCAGGCCCAGCAACTCAAATACGGTCCACGGGAAGCAGCGAACACCGATGATTTCCAGCCGGTCTTTCGAATGAAAGTAAACCGGCTGGTTGAGCAGCCCCACCAGAAACGGGGACGGCAAAGGTTGGATGCCATCGCCGATAGCGATACTACAATGATGGCCGAAATGAAAAATCAGTTCGGCGTAGCCATCCGGTACGACCTCGAAGTTCGACTGGTTTTCGGCAAAGTCGATGCTGGTGTACCAGAAGCACTTAATGACGCTTCGTAACGCTTCAGGCGGTTCAATTTCCAGATGCTGCATGGTGAACGATAACACATTTTACGCGTAGCTGTTATTTGGGTGATTACCCTGAGAACACAAACTGTCCCTATACTTGATTGATAGCTCAGCTAGCAGAATTCATTATAATAAACACGGTACTTCGCTGAAGGTAACGTAGCGTTCTTCTGCTGTTGATTGACAATCAGATAGCTTCAGTTTTAAAGGCAATTCATGGTATATAGAAAATATCAATATCCTTATGCACCGAATATTCCTGCAAACGCCAGCGACGGAATTGGCCTGGCTGGTCATTATAGCGTATTTTGTAATCGATGTTCTGCTACGGAACAAGGGCAGTGTGGCGAGTTTTTCGACAACGAAGTCAGACAGGCATAGTACACTGTTGCTCCTCAGTGCGTTTGCCTGTGTAGTCATCGTGGCCGAGCTATTTTCGTATATGGGCATAGGCCGGTTTAACATTCCGTGGCTATCCTGGCTGGCGCTTGTGCTGACAACCAGCGGCCTGATACTGCGGGTTGTGTCGATGCGACAACTGCGAACAGGCTACACGCGCACGCTCAAGGTAGATACGGGCCAGTCGCTGATGACGACCGGCTTGTATGGTGTCATCCGGCATCCCGGTTACCTCGGTTCACTGCTCGTCTGGCTGTTTTTCGGTCTGGCGATTGGCAATTACCTTGTTTTTACACTGGCCCTTGTACTCATGCCTCTCGTCTACGCCTACCGCATCCGGCTGGAAGAGCAAATGCTGGCCGATGAGTTTGGTCAACAGTATATTGCCTACAAACGTAAATCCTGGCGGTTAATCCCCCTGATCTGGTAAAGCGTGAGCCGGCAACTGAGGTACTACGTAGCAGGAGAGGCCCTGGTTATATTACCCGTGATTGATTGACTGCTTTATTGGACGGATGGGGCTTGCCTGGCGTTTTCAATCAGCTGGCTGGCCAATAGCGTTAACCCAACGGTAGCGGGTTCGGCAATGAACGTAACGTTGGCGCGTTTCTGCATGGCTGGCGTATTGGGATCAACAACGTAAATAGGAATGCCACGTGGAGTTGAGTAGACCAGTCCGGCCGCCGGATACACGTTTAGCGACGTGCCCACGACGATGAAAATATCGGCCTGTTCGGTCACTTCCTGCGCTACCCCCATCATCGGCACTTCTTCCCCAAACCAGACAATGTGCGGCCGTAGCTGCGACCCGCGCTCGCACAGGTCACCGGTCTTAATTTCCCAGCCGTCAATGTCGTACACCAGACTCTCGTCTCTGGTGCTGCGGGATTTGAAGAGTTCGCCGTGCAGGTGAATAACGGTCGAGGAGCCCGCCCGCTCGTGGAGGTTATCGACGTTCTGGGTAATGATCGTTACGTCGTAGTAGGCTTCCAGATCGACCAGCGCCCGGTGTCCTGCGTTAGGCTCAACGGTCAGCGCCTGTTTTCGGCGCTGGTTGTAAAAATCCTGCACCAGTTCCGGATTACGGACCCAGGCTTCTGGGGTAGCTACATCTTCGATCCGGTGGTTTTCCCAAAGACCGTCTGATGCACGAAATGTTGGAATGCCACTTTCGGCGCTGATACCCGCGCCCGATAGGACAACTATTTTGTGACGAGAAGCCATAAGTGAAAGAAAAACGGCCCTGTTAGTTAGACAGGGCCGGGTAGGAAAGGTGTATTACTTTTTCTTCGCGACGGCTTTCTTGGGAGTCGCCGTTGTTTTCTTTTCAGCCGTGGTAGCTTTTGCCTTGGCGGGGGCTTTAGCAGTTGCTTTCGTTGTCGACTTTTTCGTCGACTCCTTGGCCGCAGCCGGATCTTCGCCCGCCAGTTTCAGGCAATCTTCCAGCGTCAACGCAGCGGGATCAACATCTTTGGGGATTTTAACATTACGCTTGCCAACCGCCAGGTAAGGCCCGTACTGCCCGTTAACAACCTTGATCGACGGATTCTCGGGAAACTCCTTGATGTATTTATTTGCTTCGGCCTGTCGCTTTGCCAGGATTAGCTCGATGGCCCGGTCGAGGCTCAACGGCCCCTGCTGATCGGCGCGCGGAATCGAAATATACTTGTCATTATGCTTCACGTACGGGCCAAAACGACCCTTGCCCGTTGTGACTAACGTACCTTCGAACTCACCCAGTGACTCGCTGACAGCTTCGGCCCGCTTTTGCTGAATCAATTCAATAGCCCGGTTTTCGTCCATTGTATATGGATCATCCTCCCGCGAAAGCGACACGTATTTGCCGTCATGTTTGACGTACGGGCCAAACTTGCCGATGCCGATGGTCATAGGCTGATCTTCGAAGAAACCCACCTCACGCGGCAGCGAGAATAGGTTCAGCGCGTCTTCCAGCGAAATGGTTTCGATCAACTGACCATCGCGCAGGTTGGCGTATTGAGGCTTCTCTTCGTCGGTGGTATCACCGATCTGGGCGTAGGCTCCGAACTTACCCAGCCGAGCCGATACTTTGCGGCCCGTGCGTGGATCGACACCCAACTCACGAGCGCCAGTTTTGAACGATACTACCGATGACCCCTGAATCTCTTCGATGTTCTTGTGGAAATCGCCGTAGAAGCCTTCCAGCATTTTCTGCCAGTTCATGCGCCCGTCGGCAATCTCGTCAAAATCTTTCTCGACCGTCGCCGTGAATTTGAAATCGACAATATCCGGAAAGTATTCAACCAGGAAGTCGTTCACCACGATACCCGTATTAGTAGGAAACAGCTTGGCTTTTTCGGAGCCGAAGGTTTCCTTACCGCTGGTTTCGCTGATTTGATCCTGCTTGAGCGTGTACTCCAGGAATTTACGTTCCTGGCCCGGTTTGTCCTGCTTGATAACGTACCCCCGGTTGATGATCGTTGAGATCGTTGGCGCGTAGGTCGACGGACGCCCAATACCCATTTCCTCCAGCTTTTTCACCAGCGAAGCTTCGGCGTAACGCGGCTGCGGCCGGGTGAATTTCTCGGTGGCTTTCATCTGACCCAGATTCAGCGACTGACCGATGTTGAGTGGCGGCAGCATGCCTTTGGCGTCTTCGTCCTCGTCGTCATCTTTCGATTCCAGATAGACGCGCAGGAATCCATCGAACTTGATCACCTCACCCTGTGCCACCAGTTCGGCTGGCATCGGGCGGGAGGGGGCAGCGTCCGTATCGGCAAACGGGCTGTCGTCCAGGGATGCCTGAACAGTTGCCGTCGCTCCGTTCGCGAACGTAATGCCGATCGTTACGGTCGTGCGTTCCAACTGGGCATCGGCCATCTGGGAAGCAATGGCCCGTTTCCAGATCAGCTCATACAGGCGCTTCTGGTCACGGTCCGCACCAGCGTTCCGGTCGTTAAAATTCGTTGGCCGGATGGCTTCGTGGGCTTCCTGCGCCGACTCGTTCTTGTTCTTGAACTGTCGCGTGTGGACGTATTTCGGACCAAACTCGGTTTCGATCTCGGCTGTTGCTTTCTCGATGGCTTCCTGCGACAGGTTCAGCGAGTCGGTTCGCATGTACGAAATTTTACCAGCCTCATAGAGGTTCTGCGCAATGCGCATCGTTCGATCGACAGGATAACCCAACTTGCGGGACGCTTCCTGCTGGAGGGTCGAGGTCGTAAACGGTGGGGCAGGCGATTTTTTAGCGGGTTTGGTTTCCAGGTTCTTGATGGTGTACCGGGCACCAATGCAGCGCGTCAGAAACGCCTGGGCTTCACCCGCCGTCGCGAAGTTTTTGGGTAGTTCGGCGTTCAGCACTTTGCTGCCGTCTACCAGAAACTGCGCCGTTACTTTAAAGGATGACTTGGCATTGTGGCTGTCGATTTCGCGTTCCCGCTCTACCACCAGACGTAACGCCACGGACTGCACCCGGCCAGCTGACAGGCTCTGACCACCTTTGATCTTACGCCACAGTACGGGTGACAGTTCATAACCAACCAGCCGGTCCAGCACCCGACGCGCCTGCTGGGCATTGACCAGATCGACATCAATGGTACGGGGTGTTTGAATCGCGTTCAGGATGGCATTTTTGGTGATCTCGCGAAAAACGATCCGCTTAGTGTTGTCCCGAAGCCCCAGCGCTTCCTTTAAATGCCACGAAATGGCTTCGCCTTCGCGGTCATCATCCGTCGCCAGCCACACTTCGTCGGCGGACTTGGCCAGGGATTTAAGTTCGCTCACTAGTTTTTTCTTGTCGGGCGAAACCTCGTACGATGGTCGGAAGCCGTTCGTCACGTCCACGGCCAGCCCGTCCTTGGGCAGGTCACGTACGTGTCCGAAACTGGACTTCACCGTGAAGTCTTTGCCTAAGTAGCCTTCAATGGTCTTTGCCTTTGCCGGCGACTCTACAATGACTAAGTTTTTAGACATAACAGGGTAGTAAGGTTGATGCGATTACGCGGTCTTTTGATCGGCTGTAACCTGACCAGCGTGGATAGTCCTATTCGGCGCAACCGGCGCGGTTCGGCTCAAATATAGACGCAAAAGCACTGATATATGCAAATCAGCGACGGCCGCGAACCTGAATAAAGACAAGGAATTAGTTACATAGAGATAACAAGGAGTATAGCGACAACGTTCGAATTTCGCCCGCAAAAAGCTTGTAAAAGAGGGGTTAGCGGGCTGGAATCGCCTTTTGCCAACTGCCCGTTTTTTGTTCGATGCTTTCCTGAAAAAAAGAGATGCCTGAACTTAACCGTTACAGACCAACGTTCTATCAACAACAACCGATAGACAACTAGCTCTCTCAGTCTCCTTCCGATCCTAGGCGCACATCGCTCGCCATCCGGACTGCACGCTGTCTTACTCGTTACTGCCTCAACTGCTTTCAGCTAGCTACTTCTGGCGATTATCGTTTCACCCGCCTGGGGAGCACTGCCAACTAATGGGTGTCTGCTTCGTTAGGCCGTTCATCTCTTGCCTATGAGCCATCCAGTAGGAGCGACTAAACGCTCATTTTATACCCGCATGCTTGTGGCCTTAGCCAAAGCCCTTTCCTTTGTTGTGTTTGTGGTTCTGCGTCACTTGCTTAAGTACCGATTACCGTTAGTCGTGACTAACCTCACTCAGTCGTTTCCCCAGAAGACCCCTGCTCAGCTGCGCCGTCTAACCGACGACTACTTTCATCATATCAGCGATTTACTGGTTGAACCTTTCCTGTTCTTAATTGTATCGTCTAGCAGACGCCATCAACTCGCCCGCTTTGTTAATCCCCAGCTACTGACCCAGCTGCACAGCCAACACCAGCCCGTCGTTTTAATCGCGTCTCACTACGGGAACTGGGAGTACCTGGTCAACTTACCTCAGATTGTCGATTATCCGGTTTACTCGGCCTACTCCCCGGTCAAAAACCGCTTTATTGACAAATTACTCTTTCGTTTTCGTACCCGCATGGGCGCTCAGCTGATTCCCCGCCAGCAGTTTTACCGCCAGGCCCTGCATCTGCTGCAGCCATCACTCGAACCTAATCTGGTGGTCTTGCTGGCCGATCAGCGCCCCGCGCCCGGTCCTGTCAAACACCATGTCTCGTTTCTTCACCAGCGGACGGGAGTTCAGTTTGGCGCAGAGCGATTAGCGACCGCTACCGACTCGGCCGTCGTTTACCTGGAGGCCAGAAAGACCGGCCGTTTTCAGTACGCCTACACCTTTCGTCTTCTGCAGGCTCACGCGGGTAACGCCATACCCATGGCTATTACGAAGAAATACTTTCAGAGCCTGGAACGAGCCATTGTCCGGTCGCCAGCCTACTGGTTATGGTCGCATAATCGGTGGAAATTCAACGCCCCTTTACCGGTGTAGGCGCGGATGATCCATCCTTGGTTTCCGGATGATTTATCGCCGAAACGGATAATAGTGTTGTTCTACGTAACGTTTGAACATTACCCCCTGTTAAGCTGTTCTATCTGTACATCAGTAAAGTAGCTGCTAAAGAAAAGCTTCTTACGTTAACTAATCCTGTGAGTGCCACAGTTGTGTGGTAACCCATTTGCTTCACGCTACCAGCGACAGCTTCCAACCCCAATCGCCCGCTACTGCGGCAGTTGCCTTTCTAGCCGAAAGGATATGATCTTTCCAGCACAGGGGTGTTTACCACGTAGTTCCGTTAAATTCTGCAAAAAGAGTTAGCCGATTACCAGGCGACTTCTGCTTTGTCGCCATCGGGGCATACTTCCCTGAACGCCCGCTGGCCATTTTTTCGTCAATGTCTCGATTGGTCTTGTTGACCACCGCTTATCTCTCATATAACTCATTGAGCTGCTCATGAATACTTTAATTGTTGTAACTGGTTATGGTTCGGTGAAACCAATACCCTGGCGAAGGGCCTATTTGAACCTGGACGAAGAAGCCGCTATCCAGCGCTTTGTGTTCGCTTATCCTCACGCCAGAGACGTTAGCGCGGCAAGCATCCAGTTTGATGATGAGTTAAGTATCGGCGCTAACGGTATACTATCCTCGTCCTATTCAGCAAATACGTCAATCTAATGGTATCAATTCTATGAACAGCGAGATCAGACCTTTTCTGCCCCGGCAACGTAGGCTCACGCCCGTTATGCCTATTCCAGTTAGTAAGCAGCCTTATTTGGTACGAGGTACCCCCGATACCATTCTGTACCTAACACCCGAGCAGGCTGCCAGCCGAATCGATTTGATTCCTCAGTTTATGCCAACTCGCTTACCCTAACTCGCTGCTTCAGCCTGTAGGTCGACTTTTACTTCTCTCATTCAGCCCATGGCCTTTCCCAAACGAATAAATTTTGATCAGCTCTTTACGGTTGACCAGCAAGTGATGACACCCAGGGTGTTGATCAATATCATGGGCGTCTTTCGGGGCGGTCCTGAAATAAGTCTCAGCAAAAACACAATCAATGGAGTAGATCTCATCACCTGGCAGGGTAGGGACCTACTAGTAGAAGTACGTCACTTCGAGGGGATTGAAGAACACTACATTCAAGGTTTAGCCATTAGCTAAACTCAGTCAGCTAACAGAACTATTAATTCCTCTTAGTTGACCTCATGACAGGAAAAAGCCCTAGAGGGCAACCCAGCTAAGTTAACCGACCTTTTTCTGTTGTACCCAACGGGAAAAGGTTTTCGTTTTTATGAAACCTACTGCTTACTTAATTCTTGCGCTGGTCGTGGGCCTTGGCGCCTGTTCATCCGCGACGTTTGATCCCCTCACGAATACGTATGGGGAAGAGGATGCATTTAAAGGATTGTATGATGCCAGGGGGTATAGCCTCCTTGATGATACTAGTATGGTGCTGATCGCCCGGGCGGTGAAATACAACCAGCACCATCAGCTGGTTAGTGAAGGGAAAACCTTTGGCACCCTGCTTAAGCAGGGCCAGCGGCTGACCCGTGTGGAAATAGAATCAAAGTCCGAAGAACCGCTCCTGGTTGACGAT